>NZ_QYUR01000002.1:0-300000 GCF_003596405.1 Pseudomonas cavernicola | reverse complement strand
TGCCGTCACCTCTCCGAGCGGCTAGGCAATACCGCGGTCGCCGCCCATCACGGCAGCATGGCCAGGGAGCTGCGCCTGGACGCCGAACAGCGCCTCAAGCGCGGCGAGCTGCGGGTGTTGGTGGCCACCGCGTCGCTGGAGTTGGGCATCGATATCGGAGAGGTGGAGCTGGTCTGCCAGCTCGGCTCGCCGCGCAGTATCGCCGCCTTCCTGCAGCGGGTCGGGCGCTCCGGCCACAGCGTCGGCGGTACGCCAAAGGGCCGGCTGTTCCCGCAGTCGCGGGACGACTTGATCGAGTGTGCGGCGCTGCTCGACTGCGTGCGCCGCGACGAGCTGGATGCCCTGGTCATCCCCTGGGCGCCGCTGGACGTGTTGGCCCAGCAGATAGTCGCCGAGGTGGCCTGTCGCGAGTGGAGCGAGGACGGCCTCTACCAACTGCTGACCCGCGCCGCGCCCTATGTCGGGTTGCCGCGCGCCACCTTCGAGGCCCTGCTGAAGATGCTCGCCGAGGGCTACAGCGGCCGCCGCGGAGTGCGCGGCGCCTACCTCCATCGCGACGCGGTGAATCAGCGTCTGCGCGGCCGTCGTGCTGCCCGTCTGACCGCCATAACCTCCGGCGGCACTATTCCCGATACCGGCGACTACAGCGTGCTGTTGGAGCCGCAAGGCCTGCAGGTCGGCACCCTCAACGAGGACTTCGCCATCGAGAGCATGGCCGGCGATGTGTTCCAGCTGGGCAACCAGTCTTACCGCATCCTGCGGGTAGAGCCGGGTCGCGTGCGGGTCGAGGACGCTCAGGGCATGCCGCCGAGCATTCCCTTCTGGTTGGGCGAGGCGCCGGGGCGCAGCGACGAGCTATCGGCCGGGGTGTCGCGGCTACGCGAGCAGGTGGAGTGGCTGCTGACAGGCGATGAACCCTGTAGGAGCGAATTCATTCGCGATGCAGGCGACGCCGATGCCGTCCCGATCGCGAATGAATTCGCTCCTACAGAAAGGGCCGTCACCGGGCTGATGCAGACCATCGGCCTGAGCGAGCCGGTAGCGCGGCAGATCGTCGAATACCTGGCGCGGGCGCGTGCTGCCCTGAGCGCGTTGCCGACCCAGCAGCGGCTGGTGATGGAGCGCTTCTTCGACGAATCCGGCGGCATGCAGCTGATCATCCATTCGCCCTTCGGCAGTCGGCTCAACCGTGCCTGGGGCTTAGCACTGCGCAAGCGCTTCTGCCGCAGCTTCAACTTCGAACTGCAGGCTGCCGCCACCGAGGACGCACTGATCCTTTCGCTGTCCACCAGCCACAGCTTCCCGCTGGATGAGGTGTGGCGCTATCTGCACTCCAGCAGCGCCGAGCGGGTGCTGGTCCAGGCCGTGCTGGATGCGCCGCTGTTCGGCGTGCGCTGGCGCTGGAGCGCCACCATCGCCCTGGCCCTGCCGCGCTTCGCCGGCGGTCGCAAGGTGGCGCCGCAGCTGCAGCGTATGCGCAGCGAGGACCTGCTGGCGACGGTCTTCCCGGACCAGGTGGCGTGCCAGGAGAACATCGTCGGCGAGCGCGAGATTCCCGATCATCCGCTGGTGGCGCAGACCCTCGACGACTGCCTGCACGAGGCCATGGACTGCGAGGCCTGGCTGGCCCTGCTGCGGCGCATGGAGGCGGGCGAGGTGGAGCTGGTCGCCCGCGACCTGCCGGCGCCCTCGGCGCTGGCGGCGGAGATCCTCAGTGCCCGCCCTTACGCCTTCCTCGACGATGCGCCGCTGGAAGAGCGCCGCACCCAGGCGGTGCAACGCCGACGCTGGTCCGACCCGGAGTCGGCCGACGATCTCGGTGCGCTGGATACCGAGGCCATCGACGCGGTGCGCCAGGAAGCCTGGCCCGAGGTGCGCGATGCCGACGAGATGCACGAGGCCCTGATGACCCTGGCCTGCATCACCGTGGCCGAGGCCCGGGCCAATGCCGGCTGGCCGGACTGGCTGGCGCAGCTGGCCCAGGCCAGGCGCGCCGCCTGTCTACAGTTGGATGGTCGGCCGGCCCTCTGGTTGCCAGCCGAGCGCCTGTGCCAGTTGCAGGCGCTTTATCCCCAGGGCGAGGCGAAGCCGGCGATCCAGGCGCCGGTTGGATTCGATCAGCCCTGGGAGGCGGAAGCGGCGCTGCTGGAGGTGCTGCGTGCGCGCCTGAGTGGCTTCGGCCCCGTGCCGCTGGCGCGAATCGCCACCGACCTGTGCCTGGCGCCGGCTGCGCTGACCTACGCCTTGGTCGGCCTGGAGCACGAGGGTTATGTGCTGCGCGGGCGCTTTACCCCCGGTTGTGGAGAGGAGGAGTGGTGCGAGCGGCATCTGCTGGCACGCATCCACCGCTACACGGTGAAGCGCCTGCGCCGCGAGATCGAGCCGGTAGAGCGCGCCGATTTCATGCGTTTTCTCTTCGACTGGCAGCGCGTCGCGCCAGCCAGCCGGGTGCACGGCGCCGAGGCCCTGGCCGGGGTGCTCGGCCAGTTGGAGGGCTTCCAGGCGGCGGCCGGCGCCTGGGAGAGCGAGATACTGCCGAGCCGGGTGGTCGACTACGGTATCAACTGGCTGGACGACCTGTGCCGCTCTGGCCGCGTGGTCTGGTGCCGCCTGGCCGGGCGTAGCCGCGCCGCCGGCGGGCCTCTGCGCAGCACGCCGATCGTCCTGTTGCCGCGCAAGAGCCTGGGTCTGTGGCGCGCCTGTCTGGCGGATGCGCCGGCGCCCGAGCTGTCCGCCCGTGCCGAGCGCGTGCGTCAGGTGCTGGCCAGCCAGGGTGCGCTGTTCTTCGATGAACTGATGGACGAGGTACACCTCCTGCGCAGTGAGCTGGAAGACTGTCTGGGCGAACTGGTGGCCCTCGGCCTGGCCAACGCCGACAGTTTCGGTGGCCTGCGTTCGTTGTTGCTGCCGGCAGCCCGGCGCAGCCGCCACGACCGCCGCGCGCGCCTGGCCTTGGCCAACATGCAGGATGCCGGGCGCTGGGCCCTGCTGCGCACGCGCGGCGAGGAACAGGTGTCGCGGGGCAGGGTGGCGGTGGAGGCGCTGGAGCATGTCGCGCGCACCCTACTGCGCCGCTATGGCGTGGTCTGCTGGCACCTGCTGGAGCGCGAGGCCGACTGGCTGCCGCCCTGGCGCGAATTGTTGCGGGTTTATCACCGCCTGGAGGCGCGCGGAGAAATCCGCGGCGGGCGCTTCGTCGCCGGGGTCTCCGGCGAGCAGTTTGCCCTGCCGGAAGCAGTCGGCCTGCTACGCGAAGTGCGCAAGCGCCCGGCGGACGGCAACCTGGTCAGCCTGTCCGCCTGTGACCCGCTGAACTTGCTGGGGACCCTGTTGAATGGCAGCAAGGTGCCGGCGCTGGCGGGCAACCGCCTGCTCTATCGCGACGGCGTGCCGGTGGCGACCTTGGTCGCCGGTAAGACCACGCTGCTGGTGGCGGCTGATCCCTTCACGGTTCCCGAGTGGCAGGCCGCGCTGATCCGTCAGCTGGGCGCGTCTGCGTCCATCGGCCACGGGCAACGCCGGGCCTGGTTGCGGCCCTGAGCGGGGTGACAGCCCCCTGTGCTGGGTAATTCGGGCGATTCACCCCCGTTGCCGTACCTCGCCGCTTGTCTATTCTTCAAATCCGCCGCAGCGGGTTGTCGATTTCTGGCTCCGCCAAACGACTATGGATAGTTACAGCCGTTCAACCACGCAGAGGAGACCGCCATGAAGTACTTATGCCTTATCTATATCGAAGAGAAGAAGCTGGGCGCCATGACCACCGACGATTACAACGCCGTGGTTGACGAATGCCTGACCTACGAGGAAAGGCTCCAGAAGAGCGGGCACTTTATTGCCGCGCAAGCCCTCCAGCCTATCGAGACCGCCACCACGCTACGGCTGCAGAACGGCAAGCTGTCCATCACCGACGGTCCCTTCGCCGAGACGAAGGAGCAACTGGCAGGCTTCTACCTCATCGACGCCAAGGATCTGAATGAAGCCATCCAGGTGGCCGCGAAGATCCCACCGGGGCGTCTGGGTTGCGTCGAGGTACGCCCGATCAAGGAGTTGACCCAGTCGTAGCCGCTCAGAGCGGATACGCGAGAGGACGAGCCTATGTGTCCCGCATGCCTCGCATCCATGGTGCTGGCGGTCGCCGGCGCGACATCGGCGGGTGGAGTCACCGCGCTGATCGCAAACAAGCTCCTTGCGAAGACTCATGCGAAGGAGCCCAAGCCAAAGGAGAAAACATCATGACAACGAACACTATCGAACAGCCGAGAGTCGTGTCGCGAGAGGAGTGGATTGCCGCGCGCAAGCAACATCTGATTCGCGAGAAAGCCTTCACCCGGCAGCGCGACCAACTGAGCGCCGAGCGGCGCGCGCTGCCCTGGGTCAAGGTCGACAAGCCCTATCGGTTCGACGGGCCGGACGGCCAGCAGACGCTCGCCGAGCTCTTCGACGGGCGCAGCCAACTGGTCATTTACCACTTCATGTTCGGTCCCGGCTGGGAGGAAGGTTGCCCTGGCTGCTCTTTCCTGGCCGATCACATTGATGGCGCCAACCTGCACCTCGCCCATCACGACGTATCGCTGGTGGTGGTCTCGCACGCGCCCTGGCGCGAGTTCCAGTCCTTCAAGAAGCGCATGGGCTGGCGCTTCAAGTGGGTGTCGTCGTATGCCAGCGACTTCAATTACGACTACCAGGTGTCGGCCACCCCGAACCAAATCGCCGAGGGCAAGGTCATCTACAACTACGAGGCGAGTAAAGACCCAGGTGAGGAAATGCCCGGCCTCAGCACGTTTTACATGACCGCGGCCGGCTACATCTTCCACACCTACTCCGCCTATGCGCGCGGGCTGGACATGTTGGTCGGCGCGTACAACTACCTCGATCTCATGCCGAAGGGCCGTGACGAGACCGAGATCATGGATTGGGTGCGCCACCATGATCGCTACGACGAGGCGACGACCGGCAACCCATCCGCCGAGACTCCGGCTGCCTGTTGCGGTCCGGAAGCCTCTGTGTCGCGAGCATGACGTGCGCGGCGAAAACCGAGTCAACCTACTCGATAAAGAAGGAGAAAGAGCATGAACATCGATACCGCCAAAGCAACGGCCGAGGCTGAAATCCGCACCTTGCTGGACAACTGGCTGAAAGCCGTCCGTGCCCGGGATATTGAGGGCATCGTGTCCCACTACGCAGCGGATATTCTTGCCTTCGATGCCATCGCCCAGCTGCAATTCAAGGGCCTGGACGCTTATAAAAAACACTGGGAAGCCTGCTTTGCCATGTGCCCGGCAGGTCCAGGCGGGATGATCTTCGAAGCCCACGACTTCAAGATCGCCGCCGGTAGCGACGTGGCCTTCGGCCATGGACTCACCCGCTGCGGTGGGGTAGGAGAAAACGGCGAAGTAGAAGCGCATTGGATGCGCGTGACCGTCGGTTACCGCAAGACGAACGGCAAGTGGCAGGTCGTGCATGAGCATTTCTCGGCACCTTTCGATATGCAGACTATGAAGGTGCTCGACCTCCAGCCGTAGCGCAGGGGTCTAGTGGCCTGTACGGCTAGTTGGTTAACTCAAGTTCGGATGTCTGGAGTCCTGCGACAAGGCGCCGTGACGAGTCATAGCAGGGCTATGGTGAGGAGCGGCAACGCAGTATCGGGGCTTCAGGCGCCGAAATTGACTAATGGAACTAGCCACACAGGCCACTAGGGAGGCTGTAGATGATCGAGGATGCGGCTGGACAATTGCGCGAGAGAGTGGACGCCGTCTACCGCTCCGACTCGCGTCGCGTCCTCGCCACCCTGATCCGCCTGCTCGGTGACTTCGAACTCGCCGAGGAGGCACTGCACGACGCCTTTATCGCGGCCGTGGAACAATGGCCGCGCGACGGTGTGCCCGGCAATCCGCGGGCGTGGCTGGTGTCGGCCGGCCGCTTCAAGGCCATCGACAGCTTGCGCCGTCGCGCCCGGTTCGATGCCTCGCTGGCGGCGCGCGCCAACCAGTTGGACGCCGACAGCGACGATGCCGCAGTAGGGGAGGACAAAGATGTGGAGGACGACCGCCTGCGGCTGATCTTCACCTGCTGTCACCCAGCCCTGCCGCCGGACGCCCAGGTACCGCTGACGCTGCGCGAGGTGTGCGACCTCAAGACCGAGGAGATCGCGCGAGCCTTCCTTGCTGCGCCATCGACGATTGCCCAGCGCATCGTGCGCGCCAAGAGCAAGATCCGCGACGCGCGCATTCCCTATCAGGTGCCGACACTGGCCGAGCTGCCGGATCGGCTGGAGAGCGTGCTGCGGGTGATCTACCTGGTGTTCAACGAGGGTTATTCGGCCTCATCCGGAGAGTCGCTGACCCGCGCCGATCTCTCGGGCGAGGCGATCCGCTTGGGACGGCTGCTCCTCGAACTACTGCCGGAGCCCGAGGTGATGGGGCTTCTCGCCCTGATGCTGCTGCACGACTCGCGGCGCGCGGCGCGTACCTCGCCGACGGGGGAGCTGATCCTGCTGGACGACCAGAACCGTTCGCTGTGGGACCAGGCTCAGATAGCGGAGGGCTCGGCGCTGGTAGAGCGGGCTTTGTCGTCGCGGCGGTTCGGCCCCTACACGCTGCAAGCGGCGATTGTCGCGGTACATGCTGAAGCGCCCGATGCCGCCGCGACGGACTGGGCGCAGATCGTCGGTCTATACAACGTGCTGATGCGAGCGGCTCCCTCGCCGGTAGTGGAGCTGAACCGCGCCGCAGCGGTCGCCATGCGCGACGGCCCCCAGGCAGGGCTGGATCTGGTCGAGACCATCCTGGCGCGCGGGGATTTGCTGGATTACCACCTGGCACACTCGGCGCGGGCGGAACTGTGTCGGCGCCTGGGCAGGACCGCACAAGCCCGCGCCTCCTACGAAACGGCACTCAGCCTCACACAGCAGGAGCCGGAACGGCGGTTTATCGAGCGACGGCTTCGCGAACTGCGGGACTGAGCCTGAAGCCGTTAGGCTGCTAGGTGGTCCGTTCCGCAAGCAGATCGAAGCAGTCCGCCAAGGCCGCTGAGATCATCACTCATGGGTGACTAGCGCAACGGTAAGGGTTGTCCGCCCCGGACTTCTTCTTCCGCTAGACAGCGGATGTAACGGGCGAAATCCGGATCTTCGCCACGGAGCAATTCCGGTAGACGTTCGCGGAAGTCCTCACGCCGGCTCCACTCGCGCATGTAGTCCTCCCATGAATGCCAGCGGCGGCGTTTCTTTTCGTCCATTTCGGCTTCAAAGACCAACAGATAGGCGCGTTCGAATAGGGAGATAAGCATGTCGAAGACGACCCACATGCGTTCCCGCTGTTCGTCAGTCAAATCTGGTGTAGCGGGCTGGCTGCGCAGCTTCAGGTCTGGGTTGGCCAACACCACCTCCAAGAAGGCGATGTAGGCGTCGGAAATCTGTTGCCATATGGCCTCCTCTTCATTCTCACGCTCCTTGCGTTGCTCGTAGAGGAACACGCCAATGGCGAATGGCAAGGCCACCACCGTGATGATGTAGGAAAGGAGCTCCCAAGTTCCGAGCGTCATATCAACCCCATTGCGTAAGGTAACCGAACAAAGGCAGCACCATTTTTTCCGATACCGCTAATAAGCAAACCTGGTTGAGGTGGCTCCAGTGGCATGGAGCGTCCTTGTCTGCGGATTGCATTCTGTGAATAAGCCTCTAGGGTTTCGGTAGCCAGGGCGCGGCCAGCTCTACTGCACCGCGCCCGCCACGTCGCAGGCAGCCCAAGACTTGCGGCCACGCCAGTTCAGTCATGCGCACCCGTGCGCTGGGAAATAGGTGGACTTCCCCTGCGGTGCCACCCCCCGGCCCGGCATCCGCCAGGTAGACCGCGACCCAGCCCGCCTTGGGCGGCTCGAGCACCAGACAAAAAAGCCAGCCATCGTCGTCTTCAATCAGGCCAACACTGGCGCCATCCACGTTATCGACGCCGGCCATGCGCGCCGTCGCATCTTTCAGCAACTGGTAGCCCGGTAGATGCGCCAGCACATGATCTTCCAGCGCTGCCAGGATTTTTTTCGCGAGCCCAGTCCGGGCCAGCAAGCCGGCCAGGAAGCAGATCACCACCAGTAGCACAATCGTCAGCAGGGTGAACACCGTGATGCCGGCGACGGTGTGCTGCTCATACATCGGCAGCAGCTTGAGCAGCGGCCCGCGCAATAGGTGCGCGGCCTTTTCCAGCAGGATGAAAATCAGCACGAGAGGCAGGATGAACAGCAGCCCGCCAGCGGCGGTGGTCTTGATAAAACGGGTCATGGCGGACTCCCTGTTGAACATGCTTGCTGTTGTAACCGCTTGGCCGTGGTCTGCAAACCCGCGGGTACAAAACGTTTCGGCAACACCGAGCCCTAAAGGAGGGCTTGCCAGACCCGCTGGGCGCTGTGATGCAACATCCCGTGGCGTCTGGCTAGCGCTTCGCGATCCGGGTCATAGCCACCACCGATCAGCCCAACCACCGGAATGTCCCGCCCCAGGCATTGGCGTATCACCAACTCATCGCGCGCGGCCAAGCCTTGGTCGGTCAGTTTGAGATAGCCCAGGGCGTCGTCCTTGTGCACGTCCACACCGGCGTCATAGAGGACGATATCCGGCTGGTAGAGCGGTAGCAGGTAGTTCAGCGCGTCGTCGACCACCTTCAGGTAATCGGCGTCGCCCATACCCATCGGCAGCGGGATATCCCAGTCGCTGTCGGCCTTGCGCGCGGGGAAGTTCTTTTCACAGTGCAAGGAAACGGTGATCGCCTCCGGCGTATCGGCGAGGATGCGTGCGGTACCGTCGCCCTGGTGCACGTCGCAATCGAAGATCATCACGCGGCTGACTTTGCCGGCGGCCAGCAGGTAACGACTGATCACCGCCATGTCGTTGAAGATGCAGAAGCCGGCCGCGTGATCGTAATGGGCATGATGAGTACCACCTGCCAAGTGGCAGGCCAGGCCGTGCTTGAGCGCCAGTTCTGCGGCTAGCAGCGAGCCACCCACGGCGCGCACGGTGCGCCGCGCCAGGGCTTCGCTCCAGGGCAGGCCGAGACGGCGTTGTTCCTCGCGGCTGAGCTCGCCGCTGAGGAAACGTTCGATATAGACCGGGTCATGGGCCAGGGCGAGCACATCGGCGGGGCAGAGTTCGGGACGCAGCAGGTGGGCGTCGCTGGTCAGGCCGCTGTCGACCAGGTGATCGCGCAGCAGGCGAAACTTCTCCATCGGAAAACGATGGCTGGCCGGGAAGGGCGGGCTGTAGTCGTCGTGGTAGACGAGGGGCAGACGCATACAATAGGGCCCTGAGAGCCTGTTCACGATTTCAACGCCGCATGGCCGACGCGCAGCAGATCATGAACAGGTTCGGAATGATGGTGGCGCAGTATGGCTGCTCGACCGTAAACCTCTCAAGCAGAGTGCTGATGGCTGAATTGATCGAGTTGCAAAGCCCACGTCTAGTGCTGCGCCAATGGCGCGCCAGTGATCTGGAGCCGTTCGCCGCGCTGAACGCCGATCCCGTGGTGATGGAGTATTTCCCCGCTTGCCTGACTCGTGCGCAAAGCGATGCTTTGGCGGCGCGCATCCAGGCGCATTTTGACCAGCACGGCTTCGGTCTGTGGGCGCTGGAAAGGCAGGACAGTGGCGCCTTTATCGGCTTTACCGGGTTGTTGCAGGTTGGCTTCACGGCGGCTTTCACACCGGCGGTGGAAATCGGCTGGCGTCTGGCGCGCGAACACTGGGGCCAGGGTTTTGCCCGTGAGGCGGCGCAGGCGGCGTTGGCCTGCGGGTTTGCCCGCTTGCAGTTGGCTGAGCTGGTGTCCTTCACAGTACCGGCTAATCGACGGTCGCGCGCGGTGATGGCCGCTCTCGGGATGCAGCATGATCCGCAGGATGATTTCGACCACCCGACACTGCCGCTTGGCCACCCGTTGCGCCGCCATGTGCTGTATCGGCTGAACCGTGAGCAATGGCTGGAGCAGCGCCAATGACCCCGCAAGACGGCGTTCGCGCCTATCACCAACTCAGCATGCACCGGCCCGATCGCTACGCGCCGGGGCCGGGACAATTGGACTGGGCCACCCAACCCGCGGCGTTTCGGCGCTATGCCGGGGCGCGGCTGATCGAGCTGCTGCATCGCCCACTGGAAGAGTCGCCGGCCTATGACACGGTGTTCGCCGGCCCGTTGGGTGAAGTGGCGCCGCTCAATCGCGCCAGCCTGTCGCAGCTGCTGTATGACAGCCTCGGGCTGTCGGCCTGGAAGGAGGCCGGAGGCAGCCGCTGGGCGCTGCGGGTCAATCCATCGAGTGGCAACCTGCATCCGACCGAGGCCTATCTGTTGCTGCCGCCGGGTGCGCTGGAGCAGGTTGGCGTGCTCGCCCATTACAGTGCCGATGCCCATGCCCTGGAAGTGCGCGCGCAGTTACCGACGCCGCTTGGGGGGGAGCTGGCGCAGGCATTACCCGCCGGTGGTTTTCTCTTGGCGCTGGCCAGCATCCCTTGGCGCGAGGCCTGGAAATACGGCGAGCGGGCCTACCGCTACTGTCAGCATGACCTTGGCCATGCCCTGGCTTGCCTGGCCATCGCCGCGAGCCCCTTGGGCTGGCAGGTGAAGTTGCTGCGCGGCACGGGCGAGGCGCAGTTGGATGCGCTGTTCGGGCTGGATCGGGAGGGCTTTTCCGAGCCTGAAGCGGTGGATGCGCTGCTGTGGATCGGCCCCGCGCAGACGGCTGAGCCACGCATCCCCGGCGCGCTGCTAAACAGCCTCGCCGCCTTGCCGGTGGCGGGTACACCCAATCGCCTATCGCGCCACACCCTTGAGTGGCCGGAGTTGGCGCGGGTGCAGCAGCTCTGCCGTGCGCCGGCCTTGCCGCCCCAACCTTGGCTGGCGGAAGCGGGCAGAGCTGTGGCGGATAATCCCGGCCTGCCGCTGCGCCCGTTGCTGCATCGACGCCGCAGTGCGCAGGCCATGGACGGCAAAAGTGGCATTCATGCCGGACTGTTGTTGGCGTGGTTGCAGCGTTTGATGCCGGGCAATTCGCCGGTGCCTTTTGCCGTGACGGGCGAGCCGCCGCAGGTCGATCTGCTGCTGTTTGTTCATCGCGTGCAGGGGCTGGCGCCGGGCCTGTACTGGTTGGCGCGTTGTAACGGGCAGGCGCAAACGCTGCGCGAGGATTTCCTTTGGGAGCGCGTGGACGCCGAGTTGCCGCTGTATCGCTTGCTCGCAGGCGATGCCCGTGGGTTGGCCGAATTTCTCTCCTGCGGGCAGGCGATTGCCAGTGATGGCTGTGTCGCCCTGGCGATGCTGGCGCGCTTCGATCAGGCCCTGGCCGCAGGCGCCTGGCACTATCCACGGCTTTACTGGGAGTGTGGCCAGATTGGTCAGCTGCTTTACCTCGAGGCCGAAGCCGCAGGCATATCTGGTACTGGTATTGGCTGTTATTTCGACCCGGCGGTGCATGAATTGCTCGGTCTTGCCGACAGCCGCTGGCAAAGCCTTTACCATTTCACCCTGGGGCGCGCGGTGTGGGACGAGCGCCTGAGTTCGCTGCCGGCTTATCCAGCTTTGCGCCGCTTAGTGCCTGAATGAGCCTATTTGAATGAAACTGTCGCTGAATGAAGCCGTACCTGAATGAACGAGCGCTTGATGAGGACAAACCGATGAGCCAAATACTCGATGATCTAGTGGCCTTGCTAAGCCTGGAACAGATTGAGGAAAACCTGTTTCGCGGCGTCAGCCAGGATCTCGGTTTTCGTCAGCTTTACGGTGGCCAGGTGCTTGGACAGTGCGTATCCGCTGCGAGCCAGACGGTAGAAGCGGCGCGTCATGTGCACTCGCTGCACGGTTACTTTTTACGTCCGGGCGATGCTAGCCTGCCGGTGGTCTACCAAGTCGATCGGGTGCGCGATGGCGGCAGCTTCAGCACCCGTCGGGTGACGGCGATCCAGAAGGGCGCGCCGATTTTCACCTGCAGCGCCTCCTTTCAGTACGACGAAGAAGGCTTGCACCATCAGCTACAGATGCCGGATGTGCCCGGGCCGGAAAACTTCAAGTCGGAAACCGAGCTGGCACGTTTGTCTGCGGCGACGATCCCGGAGCGCATGCGTGAGCGGGCGACCAGCGCCCAGCCGATCGAAATTCGCCCGGTGACCGAGGTCAACCCGTTCGATCCCCAGGTCTGTGAGCCGGTGAAATATGCCTGGTTCCGCGCGGACGGCAACCTGCCGGATGAACGCCAGTTGCATAAATACCTGTTGGGCTACGCCTCGGATTTCAACCTGCTGACCACCTCGATGCAGCCGCACGGCGTTTCGGTGTTCCAGAAGTTCATGCAGGTCGCCAGTCTCGATCACTCGATCTGGTTCCACAACGACCTGCGGATGGACGACTGGCTGCTGTACGCCATGGACAGCCCCTGGTCGGGCAATGCCCGTGGCTTCTCGCGCGGCAGCATCTTCAATCGCGCTGGCTTGTTGGTGGCCTCGGTGGCGCAAGAGGGGCTGACGCGGGTGCGTGAGGACTGGAAGTGAGGTTGAACGAAGCGCGGCACTGGGTATTCGACATGGACGGCACCCTGACGATGGCGGTGCATGACTTCGACGCCATCCGTCGTGAGTTAGCCATCCCGGCGGAGGATGACATCCTCCATCACCTGGCAGCGTTGCCCGAGGATGAGGCGGCGGCCAAGCATGCCTGGCTGTTGGCGCATGAACGGGAGCTGGCGCTCGTCGCCCAGCCAGCGCCTGGCGCCATCTCACTGGTGCGTGAGCTGCATACGCGCGGCTACCGGCTCGGCATCCTTACGCGCAATGCCCACGAACTGGCGTTGTTGACGCTTGCGGCCATCGGCCTCGGAGACTGCTTCGCCAGCGTCGACGTTGTCGGCCGTGGCGAAGCACCACCGAAACCGCATCCCGGTGGCCTGCTGCAGTTGGCTGAACAGTGGGGCGTCGCGGCGAACGAGCTGGTGATGGTCGGCGACTACCGTTTCGACCTCGATTGCGCCCGCGCGGCGGGCGCCTACGGGGTATTGGTCAACCTACCGGAAAACCCCTGGCCAGAGCTTACAGATGGCTTTGCACGCGATTGTGCAGAGTTGCAGAGCATGCTTTTGTAATTCCCCTCTCCCTGCGGGGCGAAGAGGTACGTTTTTAGAGCCGCAGGCTCGTGTGCCGATGAGCGCCTGAGCGCTCTGCGTTCAGGCCGGGGCGCAGAGCGGGGGCTAGGGGCGAGGGAAACACCCCCCACTTTCCAAGGAAGGAAAACTCGATGACAGATCGCAAAGCTCCTCTGCTTCTCGAGCAACTGGATTTCGCCCTACAGCAGGTAGGGTGGATTAGCCGTGCAGCGGCGTAATCCACCAAGCTGGGCTAGCGGTCAGTGGGTTCGCGGTAGGCGGTGGAAGCCCCTCCGGGGATTCCACCCTACGTAAACAGGTCGCTAGGACATTCCGCTCGCTTTAAAGTCTCACCGCCTTAAACGTATCGCAGCTGTTGACCTGGCCCTTTTCGAACCCGGTACTGAACCAGCGCACGCGCTGCGCTGAGGTGCCGTGGGTGAAGGAGTCGGGGACTACCTGGCCGCGCGCTTGTTTTTGCAGGCGATCATCGCCAATCGCATTGGCGGCGCTCAGGGCTTCTTCCAGGTCGCCGGGTTCCAGCCAATCCAACCGCTGTTGCGCATGGTAGGCCCAGACGCCAGCCAGGCAGTCGGCCTGCAATTCCTGGCGGACTAACAAGCCATTGTCACCTTCGAGTTTTTCACCGCGCTGGCGCGCTGCACTGACCCGAGCGGAGACGCCAAGCAAGGTTTGCACATGGTGGCCCACCTCGTGGGCGATCACGTAAGCCTGGGCGAAATCGCCGGCGGCGGCAAAGCGCTGGGCCATTTCGCGGAAGAAGTCGAGGTCGAGGTACACCTGCCGGTCGCCGGGGCAGTAGAACGGCCCGGTTGCCGATGAGGCGAAACCGCAGGCCGAGTTCACGCCGCCGCGAAACAGTACCAGGGTCGGGTCTTGGTATTGCTTGCCGGCCTGCTGAAAGATCGCCCGCCAGGTGTCTTCGGTATCACCGAGTACGGCACGAACGAACTCCGACTGCGCATCGTTAGTCGCGGGCGTGCGGCCTGCTTGCGGGCTGACAGAACTGGCCGGTGCACCGGCCTGGCCGGCGAGTTGGCCGAGGATCTGCAACGGGTCTTGGCCAGTCATCAAGCCAATCACCACGATGATGGCGACCGCTCCGAGGCTCAGGCCCTTGCCGCCACCGATGCGCAGGCGGCCGCCTCCACCTCCGCCACCGTCACTGTCGCGGGCGTCCACCACATTGTCGCTACGTCGTGCTTTTTTCCAGAGCATACCGGCGTCCTCCTGATCCTTGGGGCTAGAGTGTTGCTACTGATGGGCGCGGGCGCCAGTCCGACTGTCAGCCCAGTTCGGCAGCGTTGGCTTGCAGTTCGGCGCGCGCCAGTAGCTGTACGCTGCCACCTACGCTAACGCGGCCGTCACTGCCAACACAGACATCCAGCCGGCTGGGGCGGTTAAGGAAACGCCCTTGGTTGAGGCTGAAGGCTTCGCCGCGCCGATGCAGGTCGTGCTGCACCAGAAAGGCGGCGACCGGCCCGGCGGCACTGCCGGTGGCGATATCCTCGATCACGCCGAGTGGGTCCCAGGTGCGTCCTTCGTGGCCATCCACCTCCAACAAGAAGACGAATGCAGCACCGTAGGCGGCCAATTCGGCGTCGAACGTGCGGCGTTGTTTTGCCCGCGTCAGCCCCAGCGGTGTGACCGGCAAGAGCAGGTAGGGCAGGCCGGTGCTGACCACCGTGGCTGGGTAACGGTCATCCAGGTCGGTGGCACTTAACGAAAAGGCCTCGGCAAACACCTGGGCTTGTTCGGTGCTAAGCCGCGCGCCGAACGTGGCCAGACCTTGATCCATCTCCGCGTAAAAGCCCGAGCCCTGCCGGCGTGTGCGCAGATGCACGCTTTTTGCCGCCAGCTGCAGCGTCCACTCGGCGGTTGCGGCAGGGTTATGCAGATGATGCAGCAGTGCGGCCGCGCCAATAATCGGGTGGCCAGCGAAGGGCAGCTCTTCTTCCATTGTGAAGATGCGCGCGCCATATTCGTCGGGGCTTTCGCCGGGCAGCAGGAAGACCGATTCGAACTGGCGCAGTTCCTGAGTTAGCGCCTGCATGGCGGCGGGCGATAGCGTGCAGGCGTCGGGGAATACCGCCACGCCGTTACCGGCCAGCGGGCGCTCGGCGAATACATCGAGTTGCCAATAAACCAAGGGTGACATAGCGGCTCCGAGGGTTAGCGGATGAGTCAGTTGCCTGGGTATGCAGTCAGCACCCGCTCACCGCCATTCCGGCTGAGGCCGATGACTTGATAAGCGTCCCGCACATCGCCGCGCTCCATCCCTGGCGAGCCAGTGGGCATGCCAGGCACGGCGGCGCCGAGCAGGTCGGGCTGTTGGCGCAGCTTGAGAATAGCCGCGGCGGGCACATGGCCTTCGACGAACTTGCCGTCAATCACCCCGGTGTGACAGGACGCCAGCCGCGGCGGCACCCCGAGGCGGCTTTTCACCGCGCTCATGTTGCTTTCGACATGGTCCGCTACCTTGAACCCGTTGCTTTCCAGATGACTGATCCAGGCCTTGCAGCAGCCACAGTTGGGGTCGCGGTAAACGTCGATGGCGATGGGGTCGGCGGCTTGCAGGGTGCCGGCAAAGAGTGCGGTGAGCAGAGCAAAATAGCGCATGGCGGGGTTTCTCGGGAAACAATAAGCCAGCATAGCGGTGGAATTGCCCATGCCCAAGTCTCTGCCTGTTTCCGGATATGGCTGTGCGGCCTATCCTCGAGGCTCCGTAACCTTGCCAGGAGATGTGCCAGATGCTGTTCGCCCGAATCCTGCTGGCCGTGCAGGCCGTGGTGTTGGCCGGCTGTGGTTTGGCCTATTTCATCCGTCCACAAGAGATGGTCAATCTCAGCGGCATGCTGCTGATGGAAGCTGCGGCGATCACCGATGTGCGGGCCTACTACGGTGCCCTGCAACTGGGCTTGGCAGTGTTTCTGTTGCTGGCCACGGTGCGCCTTGAGCTGACTCGCGCCGCACTGACATTGCTGGTGCTGCTCTATGCGGCGTTGGCTTTCGGGCGCATCGCCGGGCTGTGGCTGGATGGCGGCCTGCAGCAGACCTTCAACCTCTATCTGCTGCTGTTCGAGGTGGTGTCGGTGGGCTTGGCCTTTATGGCGCTGCGCGGCTTGAGCCGTGCCTAGTGGCCTGGGTGGCGAGCTCCCTTCGCGACACCCCCGTAGGCCATCTCTGCTCAGCGGGATTCCGAGTATCAGGGAGTCGCGGGGCGACTCCTTGTTGGGCATCGCGATCCTCAGCGCCAACCTACGAGACCGTCGCTTGGCCGCGATGCTTTTGCTTGAGGGCTTTCGCGAGGAGGCAGCGGTTCCTTACGGCTTACCGCATTCCCCACATCCATATAGGTCACAGGCTCGCACCTACGAAGCGCTGCCGCCCACCTACCTAATCTGCGCAAAGCCATCGGGCGAACGCAACGTAGGTTGGTGCTGAGCCGAAGGCGATGCCCAACAACCGGCCTGCAAGGCCGGGCTGTTCTGCGGGACTCCGAATATCAGGGAGTCGCGGGGCGACTCCTTGTTGGGCATCGCGATGCTCAGCGCCAACCTACGAGACCGTCGCTTGGCCGCGATGCTTTTGCTTGAGGGCTTTCGCGAGGAGGCAGCGGTTCCTTACGGCTTACCGCATTCCCCACATCCATATGGGGCACAGGCTCGCACCTACGAAGCGCTGCCGCCCACCCACCTGATCTGCGCAAAGCCATCGGGCGAGCGCAACGTAGGTTGGTGCTGAGCCGAAGGCGATGCCCAACAACCGGCCTGCAAGGCCGGGCTGTTCTGCGGGACTCCGAATATCAGGGAGTCGCGGGGCGACTCCTTGTTGGGCATCGCTATGCTCAGCGCCAACCTACGAGACCGTCGCTTGGCCGCGTGTTTTTGCCTGAAGACCTGTCGTTCGCAATGCCAGGAACTGTTCATCCGAGACGGTGGAATCGCGACCATTCCACGGCTGATGTAGGACTTTTCCCAAAGCGATGAGCAGCTACGGGCAAGCCGGAAAACCGCTTGAGGAATGCTTTTGGCGCCATTAAAGATGACGGCCTGATATTGAGGTGCTACTTCGCCAAGGATGGTTGCGATGCGTCAGCCGTTGTTCGCTGCTGGTTTTTCTCTGCTGTTTTCCCAGCTTTCGGCCCAGGCGGCTGTTGCGCCGGGGAGCGCCCCATTGCCCGGTGATCGCGACCTGATCCGCGACCGTCAGGAGCGCGTGCTGGAAGAGCAGCGCAAGCGCCTAGAAGAGTTGCAGCAATTGCCGGGGCGCGACGCACCGGCCGAGCCAGCCGCTCCCAGTGCAGACGAGCGCTGCTTCGAGATCCGCACCATTCGTCTGCAAGGCGCATCGCTCATCTCCGCAAGCCGTCAGCGCGAATTGCTCGAGCCTTTCGAAGGTAAATGCCTCGGCAGCGGGCAACTCAACGAGCTGCTGAAAGCCATCACCCAGTACTACCTCGACCGAGGTTATGTCACCTCGCGTGCCTACTTGCCGCAGCAGGACTTGTCCGACGGCGAGCTTGAGGTGCTTGTCGTTGAAGGGCGACTTGAAGGTTTGGCCGAGTCGGTCATCGCGAGTCCACGTGAAATGGCCATGACGTTCCCCGGCAGGGCCGGCGAAGTCCTCAACCTGCGCGAGCTGGAGCAGTTGGTGGATCAGTTGGGCCGCCTGCCCTCGCGGCCTGCGCAACTGGAGCTGGTGCCGGGCGAGCAGGTCGGCGGCAGCCGCGTGCTGCTCAAGGGCGAGCCGGCCAAGCCCTGGCGGGTCGGCCTCAACCGCCATAACGATGGCGAGCAAA
This sequence comes from Pseudomonas cavernicola, assembly GCF_003596405.1. NCBI lineage: Bacteria > Pseudomonadati > Pseudomonadota > Gammaproteobacteria > Pseudomonadales > Pseudomonadaceae > Pseudomonas > Pseudomonas cavernicola. The sequence continues at coordinate 282,072 of NZ_QYUR01000002.1, read as the reverse complement.
GTACCGGCGAGCAGCAGTGGGGTACCAGCCTCGACTGGGACAGCCCGCTCGGTCTGGCTGACCAGCTCAGCCTGCGCGGTGGTGGCGATACCGTCAGCGACCGCTTCCGTCACTCGACCAATCGAAGCCTGTTCTACAGCCTGCCTTACGGCTGGTGGAATTTCAGCTACAGCTACAGCCAAAGCTATTATCGGACCCGCAACGAGGCCAACGGCTTCGCCTTTGATCTGGACGGCGAGAGCAAGACCCATCAACTGCGTGGCGAGCGTGTGCTGCACCGCGACAGCGTCAGCAAAACGGCTGCCAGCGTCGGCGTCAGCCAGCTTAGGACCCGCAATTTCATCGAAGACAGCCTTATCGACGCCTCTAGCCAGCGCCTGTCGGAAGGTCAGCTCGGCTTCAACCACGGCCGGCGGATTGGCTCGGCCTTCGCCAACCTCGATCTCGGTTGGCAGCACGGCATTGGTGCCTTTGACGCGCAGCACGAGGGCCATCCGCACGGCGGCGAACCGGTCGCGCGCTACAACAAGTACAGCCTCACCGCGAGCGTTCTGCAGCCGTTCCAGGCGTGGGGCGAATCCTTCAGTTTCGACAGCCTGGCCAGCGGCCAGAAGAGCGAAGACGTGCTGTTCAGCCCGCAACGCATCAGTGTCGGCGGGCTCAGCTCGGTGCGCGGCTTCAAGGAGCAGTCGCTCTCTGGAGACACCGGCGGCTACTGGCGCAATCAGTTGCGCTGGCGGCGGCCGGTGGGCTGGGAGTCGCTGCGGCCGTTCATGCACGAATACAGCGTCGCCTTCGCCTACGACGTCGGCGTGATCCACGGCGGCCGTTACAACCCCGAACTGCGTGGCCGCCTCTCAGGCAACGCCGTCGAGCTTTCCACCCGCGGCCAGCACCTGGCCGCCAACCTGACCTTCGCCCGCTCGCTGGAGCGACCAGACAGCATCGAACGGCGCGAGCACCCGGTGTACTTCCGGTTCGAGCTGTTCTTCTGATTTAGCTTCAAGGTAGGAGTAATGCACATGGACGTCCGCAGCCCCTGGTTCCAGAACATCGCCACGGTCTTGATCGGCGTGATGTTCCTCAATCCGATCATGTCCACCGCCGCCGAGTTGGCCGTGGATGCGGCCGCTGGGGGCAATACCAGCCTGGGCCAGGCCGGCAATGGCGTGCCCATCGTCAATATCGCCACGCCCAATGGCAGCGGCCTGTCGCATAACCGGTTCAGCGCCTACAACGTAGACCCGCAGGGGCTGATCCTCAACAACGCCACCGACCGGACCCAGGGCACCCAGCTCGGTGGCCTCGTCCTCGGCAACCCCAACCTCCAGGGTCAGGCGGCCGGCCTCATCCTCAACGAAGTCAGCGGCGGCACTGCCAGCCAGCTCAAGGGCTACACCGAGGTGGCCGGGCAGGCGGCGCGGGTGATCGTGGCCAACCCGCACGGCATCACCTGCAACGGCTGTGGCTTCATCAACACCCCGCGCGCCACCCTGACCACCGGCAAGCCGATGATCGAGAACGGCCGGCTGGATCGCTTCGACGTGGACGGCGGCGAGATCGCCATTGAAGGCGCCGGCCTGAATGCTGCCAACATCAGCCAGTTCGATCTGATCACCCACAGCGCCAAGCTCAACGCCGCGCTGTACGCCAACCAGCTCAACGTCATCACTGGGCGCAACGCGGTCAAGGCCGACGACCTGAGTAGCACCGCCAAGGCCGACGATGGCAGCGCCAAACCGCAACTGGCCATCGACAGCTCGGCGCTCGGCGGCATGTACGCCGGCGCCATTCGCCTGGTCGGCACCGAACAGGGGGTTGGGGTGAAGCTGGCCGGGGACATGGCCGCCAGTGCCGGCGATATCCGGATCGATGCCAACGGCCACCTGAGCCTGGCGCAGACCGCCGCCAGCGGCAATATCCAGCTCAAGGCCGGCAGTGCCGAGCTCAACGGCAAGCTCTATGCCGGCGGCAGTGTCGATGCGCAGGCCACAGGCGCGCTGACCAACCGGCAGAGCCTGGCTGCGCGTGACGCTATTGTTCTGAAGGCAGGGCAGCTCACCAACCAGGGCGTCATCGAAGCGGGCGTGAATACCGATGGCAGCCGCAATACAACTGGCGACATGACGCTGACCGGCCAGAGCCTGCGCAATAGCGGCAGCCTGGTCGCCAACCGCCAGCTCAGCGTGCAGACCGCTGAGCTTTTGGACAACCAGGGCGGCACCCTGAACGGCAAGGGCCAGACGCAGATCGGCGCCGGGCAGTTGGACAACCGGCAGGGGCGGATCCTTGCCGATAACCCCTTGGCCCTCGAAGCGGGGACGCTGGACAACCGTCAGGGCGGCCTGATCCAGAGTCAGGGCGATGCCGATCTGAAGGTGGCCGCTGCGCTGCAGAACCAGCAGGGCCTGCTCACGAGCAATGCCAAGCTGAACGTGCAGGCGGCACAGTTGAACAATCAGGGCGGCACTCTCAGCAGCCAGAGCGACATGCACCTGTCCGGCGGCAGCATCGATAGCCGCGAACAAGGGCGGATCAGTTCCGCTGGCCGTATGCACCTGCGGGCCACTGACCTGGACGCAGGTAACGGCGGCGAGGTGAGCGCCAAGGGCGCGTTGCAGGTCGAGCTGCAAGATCGACTGAATCTGCGCGAGGGCGGTCGCTTGATCGCCGGCGACAATTTGAGCCTTAGCGCGCAGAGCATCGACAGCGGCGCCGGCGGCGTTGTCTCGGCGAAGACTGGGGCCCAGATCAAAGCGCAACGCCTGAGCAATGACCACGGCGGGGAAGTATCCGCTGGCGGCGCTCTCGGGCTTGAAGTGCGACAGCTCGACAACTCCCAGAGCGGCGTGATTGGTAGTGCCGGTGTGCTGACTTTGCAGGCCGACGCCATCGATAACCGCGCCCAGGGCAGCATCGCCAGTGAGCAGGCGCTGACCCTGATGGCCACCAGCCTGAACAACAGCACTGGGGGCCAAGTGCTCAGCGGCGGCACCCTCAACCTGGAGCTGACGGGCGATCTGAATAACCGCGGGCAGGGCGTCATCGTCAGTCAAGGCGGTTTGACGCTCAAGGGTGGGCAGGTCGATAACAACGAAAAGGGCCGTATCGCCAGCAAGGCTGCGCTAACTGCCAATCTGGCGGGCTTGGATCAGCAGGGCGGCGGACAGTTGCTCAGTGAAACCGCGCTGACCCTCGACCTCGCCGGCGGGCGTTTGAACAACAGTCGCCAGGGCTTGCTCGCCACCCCCGGCAGCCTGCTGCTGAAAAATGTCGCAACCATCGATAACAGTCAGGGCGGCGAAATCTCTAGCGACCGGACCTTCAGCTTGGAAAGCACCGAGCTGAACAACAGCGCCGGCAAGATCGCCAGTGGCGAGGCGTTGGAACTGCGCATCACCCGCACTCTGCTGAACAACCTCAACGGCGTGCTCTCGGCGGTCAAGCGCCTGAACCTGGTCGCGGGCAGCCTGGACAACAGCACGGCGGGTCGGCTCAGCAGTACCGGCGATATGACGCTGGCAGTCACTGGCGAGCTGGACAACCACGCTCAAGGCAGCATCACCGCCGGCGGCAAGTTGGAGCTGAAGGCCGCGGCACTGAATAACGCCGTGGGCGGTCAAGTCAGCAGCCAGGGCGAACTGAACGCGCAACTGGGGCGGCTGAGCCAGCGCCAGGGCGGCCAACTGCTCGGCAAGACCGCGCTCACGCTGCAAGCAGGTGTGCTGGACAACAGCCAACAGGGTTTGGTCAGCAGCCAGGGCGCGCTGCGAATCGATGCCGGTAGCGTCGATAACCGGAGCGAGGGCGAGATTTCCAGCGCCCAGTCGTTGGCGCTCAAGAGCGCCAGCCTGAGCAACCAGGGTGGGTTGGTGGCGGCCGAGGGGCAACTCGACCTCGAGACCAGCGGCCTGCTCGATAACAGCCAGCAAGGCGTGCTGGCGGCCGAGAAGGATTTCACGCTCAAGGCCGGCAGCCTGGTTAACCGGGACAAAGGGCGGATTCAAACCAACGGCAACCTGAGCGCGACTATCCAAGGGGCTTTCGACAACGCCGCCGGTAGCCTGCGCACCGGTAAGGATTTGCTGCTGGTCAGCAACGCGCTGGATAACCGCGGCGGTGTCTTACTGAGCGCCGGCAAGCTGACGCTCAGCAGCGGGGAGCTGAATAACGCCCAGGGCACCCTGGCCAGTGGCGCCGCCACTCAGCTGCACAGCACGACGTTGAACAACGACGCCGGCAAGCTCAGCAGCCAGGGTGACTTGCAGCTGACTAGCGGCACCGCCAGCAACCGGAACGGCGGCGCCATCCTCAGCGGCGGGCAGTTCAGCCTGCGGGCCGACAGCCTGGACTCGGGCGCCGCTGGCCGCGTGGTGGCCAATGGCGTGGCGGACGTTCGGCTAACGGGCCAACTCAGTTTGCATGGCGCTGGACAACTGCTCAGCGGCGGGGGACTGCTCCTGCGCGCGCAGTCGATCGACAACGCCGACCAGGGGCTGATCTCCGCCAAAGGCGAGGCCTCGGTCGAGGCGACTAGCATCGACAATCGCCAGTCCGGTGAAATCTCCAGCAGCCAGAACCTGGAGCTCAAGGCCGTCCAGCTGAACAACAGCACCCAAGGACGCCTGATCGCCGAGGCCGGTCTGAAGTTGGTAGCCGACCACCTACTCAACCATTCCCTGGGCGTGCTCAGTGCCGGTAAAGCCCTGACGCTTGAAACTCGCCTGTTGGACAACAGCCTGGGTGGTCGCGTACTGAGCGGCGCTCTGCTCACGCTTTCGGCTGACCAGCTGGTCAACGCCAACGAGGGTAGGGTCAGGGCGGGTGGCGACCTGCTGCTGACAGCGAACGTCATCGATAACCGCCAGCAAGGCAAACTGCTCAGTGGCGGGAAACTCCAGCTGCAAGCCGAGCAGTTCGATTCCAGTGCGAAGGGGCAGGTTGCCAGCCAAGGGGCGCTGGACGTTCAGGTGGATCAACGCCTGAACCTGTCCGAAGGCGGCCAACTGCTCAGTGAGGGCTCGCTCGATCTCAAGGCCGGTAGCCTCGACAGCCATCAACAAGGTCTGATCGCCGCCAAGGGCGATTTGCGGCTCGAATCCGCCAGCATCGACAACGCCAAAGGCGGCGAAATTTCCAGCAAGCGTGGCCTGAGCATCACGGCTGGCTCGCTAAACAATAGTGACGGCGGCCGAGTCATCGGCGAGGTGGGACTGAACACCACTCTCGAACGCCTGAACAACAGCCTCAGGGGGCTGCTGGCCAGCAACACCAGCCTGACCTTGAGTGGCAAGCAGATCGACAACAGCGCTGGCGGCTCCTTGAGCGGCGCGCAACTGCTGACCTTGACGACCGGGACGCTGGATAACCACGACGCTGGTCGTTTGCTCAGCGGTGGCGACCTTCAGCTGACACTCGAGCAGTTGAACAACTCCGGCGCCGGGCTGCTCAGCACCCGTGGCAATCTGCTGTTGCAGGGCGGAGCGCTGGATAACCGTGGCGGCACCCTCATCGTTGATGGGCGAGCCACTGTTGCTGCCGACAGCCTGGATTCCAGCGAGGGCGGACAGCTATCCAGCCAAGGCGATCTCAGTGTCGAGGTCGCGACGCTGAACCAGCGCAACGGCGGCGAGCTGCTCAGCAACGGTCGTCTTGACCTGCGCGCCAACACCATCGACAACAGCACCGCCGGCCTGATCGCCGGCCAGCAGGGGCTGGCCATCACGGCCGCTACGCTGACCAACCAGGGCGGCGAAATCTCCAGTGCCGCGAACCTGAGCATTCAGGCCGCAAGCCTGGATAACAGCGGTGCCGGCAAAGTGATCGCCGGCAATGCCCTGGCCCTGACCGTTGAGCTGTTGCTCAACCGGGCCAAGGGTATCCTCTCCGGGCGCCAAGGCATAACCCTGAGCGCAGGATCGCTAGATAACAGCCTGGAGGGCACGCTCGTCAGCCAGGCGGGTATCGACCTCAAGGTGCGTGGCGCACTGAACAACCAGGGCGGCGGCGCGCTGATCGGCCAGGGGCCGCTGAAGGTGCTGGTCGACAGCCTCGATAACAGCCAGGGCGGCATTGTGTCCAGCAAGGGGCGGCTCGACCTCGACGGCAACCAACTGAATAACCGGGGCGGCACCGTTATCGCCGATGGCGCGCTGAGCGTCTCCGGCAACCGGCTGGACAACAGCCAGCAGGGTCTGTTGAGCAGCAAGCATGACCTCGCTCTCAATCTGACCCAGATCGACAACGGTAGCGGCGGCAGCATCGTCGCCGACGGCAAGCTCGAGCTCAAGGCCGGGCGGCTGGGCAATGGCGCCCAGGGCCAGGTGGCCAGCAAGGGCGACCTGAACGCCGAGGTGGGTGAGCTCACTCAGCAGGGTGGCGAGCTGATCAGCCAGGGCAAGCTGAAGCTGCAAGCCACCACCCTGGACAACAGCCATGGCGGGCTGATCGCCGCCACTCAAGGCATCGACCTCAACGCGACGAATCTGAATAACAGCGTCGGCGGGGAAGTCTCCAGCCGCGCCGCCGTGCTGGTGAGTGCCAATGAGCTGAACAACAGCGGCGCCGGCCGCATCATCGGCGATGCCGGCCTGACGTTGACCGTGCAACGCTTGCTCAATCACACCCGGGGCCTGCTGTCCGGGCGCGATGGCCTGCTGCTGAAAGCCACCACCCTGGACAACAGCCAGGGTGGCACCCTGACCAGCCAGCAAGGGCTCGATCTCGAGCTCAGCGGTGCGCTGGACAACCATGGCCAGGGCGCGCTGATCAGCGAAGGCGGGCTGAAGGTCCGCTCCGCTACGCTGGATAATGCCGGCGGCGTTCTTTCCAGCGCCGGCAAGCTAGATATCGTCACCGGCACCCTGAACAACCGCGGCGGCAAGCTGGTCACCGATGACCAACTGATCCTCGCCAGCAGCACGCTGGACAACAGCCAGGGCGGCCGCATCAGCGCCAAGGGCGATCTCAGCATCGGCACCGGAGCGCTCGATAACCAGCAGAGTGGCAGCATCACCAGTAGTGGTCGCCTGCAGCTCAAGGCTGCCCAAGCGAACAACAGTAGCCAGGGGCGGATCGCCAGCCAGGGCGCGCTGAATGCCGATTTGCAGGGTCTCGATCAGCACGACCGCGGCGAACTGGTCAGCGAAACCGCGCTGACCCTCGACCTCAACCATGGCGAACTGAACAACGGCAATCAGGGCCTGATCGCCACCCCCGGCGCGCTGCTGTTGAAGAACGCGGCCTCGATCGACAACAGCCAAGGCGGCGAAATCTCCAGCACCAGCGGCTTCAGCCTGGTCACCGACGAGCTGAACAACCGCGGCGGCCGCATCATCAGCGGCGCTGCGCTGGAGCTGCGCATCACCCGTGCCCTAATCAACAACCTGCAAGGCGCGCTCTCGGCGGCCAAGCGTTTGCAGGTTGCGGCGGGCAGCCTGGACAACAGTGCCGGCGGCACCCTCGCCAGTGGTGAAGACATCGAGGCCACGCTCCAGGGCGAGCTGGATAACCACGACAACGGTGCCCTGGTCGCCAGTGGCAATCTCAAGGTCCAGTCCGCTTCGCTGAACAACAGCGCCAAGGGGCTGCTCTCCAGCGCCGCCGATCTAGAACTCACTACCGGTGCGCTGAACAACAGTGACGCCGGCTTGGTGACCAGCGCCGGCACGCTGCAACTGGCCAGTGGCGATCTGAACAACAGCCAAGGCGGCACCCTGAGCGGTAAGCAGGGCCTGACACTGAACGCCGGCACGCTGGACAACCGCAGCAACGGGCTAATCATCAGCGACGGCGCGCTAAGCGTGCAGGCAGCCAGCCTGGACTCCAGCCAGGGCGGCGAAGTGTCCGCCAAGGGCAATCTGAGCCTGACGCTCGCGCGGCTGATCCAACGGCAAGGCCGCCTGATCGGCGAAGCGGGCCTGACGCTGGACCTCAAGGGCGGCGATCTGGACAACCGTGGCGGCCTGCTTTCCGCCCGTGGCCCGCTGGTCGTGAACAACCTGCGGGCGCTGGATAATCGGCAGAGCGGTGAAATCTCCAGCACGCAATCCTTCTCCCTGCTGGCCAGCAGCCTCGATAACGGCGACCAGGGCAGACTCATCAGCAGCCAGCAACTGAGCGTGCAGGCCGGCGCTTTGCGTAATGCCAACGGCGGCCTGCTCTCCGGCTGGAAGGGTTTGGAGGTGAAGGGCGGCAGCCTGGACAACTCAGCCCAGGGCACCCTGTCGAGCCGCGAAGGCAATCTTGCCATCGACCTGAGCGGCGCGCTGGACAACCACGACCAGGGCGCGCTGGTCAGCAAAGGCACCCAGCAGGTCAAAGCCGCCAGCCTGAACAATGTCACGGGTGTTCTCTCGGCCGAAGGCGATCTCACGGCGACTATCAACGGCACGCTGGACAATCGGAACGCCGGCCTGATCGACAGCGCCGGCAAGCTGGACGTTTTGGCACAGAACCTGGACAACCGCTCCGGCCAGCTCAGTGCCCGGCAGTCGCTTACCCTGTACAGCGCCGGTGCGCTGGATAACACCGGGGGCAAACTGTCCAGCAATGGCGCCATGACCCTGACCCTGCTTGGCGCCCTGACCAACAGCGGCAATGCCCAACTGGCCAGCGGCGGACCGCTGCTGCTCAAGGCCGCCAGCGTGGACAACCGTGGCGGCAAGCTAGCCAGCCAGAATCTGCTGACGTTGATCGCCGGCGAGCTGAACAATTCGGCTTCCGGTACCCTCGCCAGCCGCAACGACTTGACCCTGAGCCTCAGCGGCCAGCTGAACAACAGCCAGGACGGCCTGATCTACAGCGAGCTCGGTAAACTCAACCTGACCGCGCAAAGCCTCGACAACAGCGCCGGCACCCTGCAAAGCCAGGGCGATATGAACCTGAGCCTGAGCGGCGCGCTGAACAACCAGGGCGGTCGCATCCTCAGCCGGGCCGGCAGCCAGACCGTGCAGGCGGGCAGTTTGGACAACCGTGGCGGCGTGCTCAGCAGCGTTTCCAGCTGGCTGAAGCTGGTCACCGGCGGCCTGTTCACTAACGCCGACGGCGGCATCACCCAGGCTCAGTCCCTCGATATCCAGGCCGACCAGGGCATCGACAACAGCGCCGGTCACCTCTCGGCGCTGAATGGCGACAATGTCATCCGCACCAGCGGCTTCACTAACCAACGCGGCGGCCTCTATGCCGCCAACCGACTGAACCTGACCGGCAGCAGTTTCAACAACCGCGGCGAAGCGCTGGGCCAGGGCGGCAAGGTGGCCGCCGGGCAGATCGACTTCAGCCTCAGCGGCGCACTCGACAACCATTTCGGCATCCTCGAAAGCGATGGAACTCTCGGCCTGCAGGCATCCAGTCTCGACAACACCGGCGGCACCCTGCGTGCGCTCGGCAGCAGTGGCAAGACGCAGATCACCAGTGGCGCCTTGGATAACCGCTTCGGCGTATTGGAAACCGCCAACGCCGCCTTCGCCCTCGATGTAGCCAGCCTGCAAAACGCGGGCGGCAAGATCCTGCACACCGGCTCGGGCACTTTCGACATCGCCACCGGCCAAGTCACCCAGGCCGGCGGCAGCTTGGTCACCAACGGCGCCCTGACGCTGACCGCGGACAGCTGGAGCAACAGCAGCGTGCTCCAGGCCGGGCGCCTGACCCTCAATATCGGCACCTTCACCCAGACCGCCAGCGGCCAACTGCTGGCCGCCCAGTCCCTCAACGGCAGCGGCCATACCTGGGTCAACGACGGCCTACTGGCCAGCGATGGCAGCCTCAACATCAACCTGACCGGCGGCTACAGCGGCAACGGCCGCCTCACCAGCCTCGGCGACCTGAGCCTCAGCGCCGCCAGCATCGACCTGCCCACGGCCGCTCGCATCACCGGCGGCGGGCTGACCAGCCTCACCAGTTCGGGCCTTTTGACTAACCGCGGCAAGCTCACCTCCGCCGCCGATCTGACCGTGCGCGCCGGCACCCTGAATAACTACGGCACCTTGGGTAGTGCGGAGAAGTTGCGCCTGTACGCGCCGACGCTGCTTAACGAAAACGGCTTGATTTTCAGCGGCGACGAGATGGCGCTGCGGGTGGATAACTTCACTAATAGGTATGCGGATGTTTATAGCCTGGGGGCGCTGGGCATTGCCAAGGATGATCAACTGGTGCGTTCCAACTCAGTCGAGAATATTTCCGCCACTATCGAAAGTGGCGCGGATATCTTTGTTAAGGCTGACTCTTTCATAAATAGGAAGGATAAGTTCGAGACGACCTCCATATTGAATTCAGGAGCTATAGGAGTGCGTTGCTTTAGTTGTGGTAGTGCTGGTCGCTCCGAGAGTTCCCATTTGGTCTGGGAAGAGGATTTTACAACTCAGGTTGTACAAGAATCTTCTTCTGTTTCTGCCAGTATTGTTGCTGAGCGGGATTTGGTTGTTGAGGGCGGTATGTTTTTGAATACCAACTCTTCAGTTAGCGCCGCTAGGGATATTAATATAGAAGTTGCTTCTCTTTTGAGCATTCAGGTAGTGAGCTTGAGAATTTATACTCGTGGCAGATATAATTAGTCTGATGCTGGGCGTGATCTTCTGGAATGAGATTATGTATTAAATCTTATAGATGCATTCTGGCTATGATTCGGGGGTAGATTGGTTGGGTCGTATGGAGAGTTTTGTTAGGCCATATTCGTTTTTGGAATTCCTGATGAAGGGAAGTTTTTGTTGAAGATCCGTTCCGGGTCAGGCAAGGTAACGCGAGAAATTGTGTGGATATTCCAGCTTTTGGCATCTGGTCGGTATGGAAGTTGGTAGGGCTGACTTGTATGGTGGGTGAGTTGCACATCCGAGTTACTCTTCTGGTGTACGAGTCGCAGCTCCGGCGGCTATTCAAGCTTTCAGTGTTTTCTCTGATTTAATTCATAAGTAAACGTCAAATAACTGTCGCTTTGCGGTTGTTCAGGCGGGGGAATGTCAATATCTCTCGGCGACTAACAAGTCACGAAATGGTGTGGACGCGTGCTGGTGTCGCGGCGCGACATCACTCTTCAGATTGAGACACAAAAAAGCTGGTGGTGCCAGGGTTCCTACGGTAATAAGCCTTAATCCGCAGCTGCCGCCCGACCTTCAGCAGCAACAAATCAACCCGCTAACTCTGCCTGGTTTCAGCCTGCCGCAGGGCCAGAACGGCCTGTTCCGCCTCAGCGGCCAGGCGGCCCAAAGCAGCGTCGCCAGCACCGCGCAAACCTCCGCAGGCGACCGCACCCTGTCCGGTCGCAGCATTGCCCTGGGCCAGCGCGAGCAGAGCCTGAGCCATACCGCAACCCAAGGACGCAGCCTGGCCATCGCCACCCATGGCGGCTTGGCCGCCGGGCAGGTCGAGGGCAGTGCCTGGAGCCTGGGCAACAGCGGCGGCAGCCTGCTGGCGAGTGGCACCACCGGCGCGGTCGATTCGGGGGGCGCAGCGGCGCCCGTCGCTCTAAGCGGCCAAGTCCTGTCAGGGGCGCTTGCGCTGCCGGGCTCCACTGAGCAGATCCAACGTAGCGCCGGGAATGTTGCGAGCATTACCGCGGTCAGCGGCCAACAGGTCAGCCTGGGGAACAGCGAGAACAATGCCGGCGTGCCCCAGGTCGTGCCCAGCGCCAATCAGGCACAGCTTGCCATCGCTCCCCCCGTGGCGCAGCTAGTGGCCCAGGTGCAGGGCCTGCCCAGCAGTGCCACCCCGACCAACAGCCATAAGTACTTGATCGAAACCAACCCGGAGCTGACCAACCTTAAGCAGTTCCTCAGTTCCGACTACATGCTCGGTAACCTCGGCTACGACTCGGATCAGGCCCAGAAGCGCCTGGGCGACGGCCTCTACGAGCAACGCCTGGTCCGCGAGGCGGTAGTCGCACGCACAGGCCAGCGTTTCCTCAATGGCCTGACCAGCGACGAGGCGATGTTCCGCTACCTGATGAACAATGCCATCGCCAGCAAACAGGCGCTGAACCTGTCCCTTGGCGTCACCCTGACCGCCGCACAGGTCGCCGCGCTGACCCACGACATCGTCTGGCTCGAAGAGTACGAAGTCAACGGCGAGAAGGTGCTGGTGCCGGTGCTCTACCTGGCCCAGGCCAATAACCGGCTGGGCCCCAATGGCGCGTTGATTCAGGGCAAGGACGTCAGCTTGATCAGTGGCGGTGAGCTGAATAACAGCGGCACCCTGCGGGCCGGCAATAACCTCAGTGCCAGGGCGGGTGGTGATCTGGCTAACACGGGCCTGATCGAGGCCGGCAACCGATTGGATCTGCTGGCCGATAAGAATCTCACCAACACCCGGGGCGGTATTATCGCCGGGCGTGACGTCAGCCTGACCGCGGTCACCGGTGATCTGCTCAACCAGCGTAACGTCACCCGCCATGAGGTCAATTACGCCGGCCAGCAGCGGACACAGGACTACGTCGACAGCGCCTCGCGCATTGAGGCCGCCAACAGTCTGAGCCTCAAGGCCGGGCGTGATGTCGTTAACCTGGGCGCTGTGTTCGACAGCAAGGGCGACCTCAGCATCGACGCCGGGCGTGACGTAACCATCGCCTCAGTCGAAGAACGCACCCGGCAGGCCCGTGGCAGCGCCTACCTCAACGAGCACGTCACCCAACTGGGTGCCGAAGTCAACGCCGGGCGTGATATCCAGATCAATGCCGGGCGCGACATTTCCGCCATTGCCAGCCAGATCGATGCCCGTCGCGACATCGCCCTGAGCGCTGCGGGGGATGTGACCCTGGCCGCGGCAGCCAACGAGGATCACTTCGCCTCGCGCAGTAAGAAAGTCACCCAGGAAACCCGCTCGCTCAAACAGCAGGCGACCGAGTTGGGCGCGGGCCGAGACATCTCCATCAGCGCCGGGCAGGATCTGACGGTGTTGGGCAGCCAGGTCAAGGCCGAGCACAACGTCGCCCTGGATGCCGAGCAGGACATCAACATCCTCTCCGCCAAGGACGAGAGCTCCTCTTACTACTTCAGAAAGAAGAAAGGCTCCTTCGGCCGTAGCAGCAGTACGCAGTCGGAGAGCTACAACAGCACCAACGTCGCTTCGGTGATCAAGGCCGGCAACGATCTCACCATCAACGCCAGCCAGAGTGCAGACGGCAGCATGAGCCTCAATGGCGGCCGCGATGTCAGTGTCATCGGCAGCCAGCTCAAGGCTGGCAATGACCTCTTGGTAGGTGCGACGGGCGACGTCGCCGTGCTGTCTGGCGTCGAAGAGCACGGTTCATACAGCAAGAAGACCAAGTCTGGCTTCCTTGGCTTGTCGAAGAGTGGCAAGAGCCAGCTGCAAACCACAGCAACCCAGGTCGCCAGCGAACTGGATGCGGGCAATGACCTGGTGATTGCTGCCGGCAACGACATCCGCCTACGCGCCAGCGAAGCCACGGCTGGCAACGATGTCGAGCTGCGTGCGGGGTTGGTTAACGACACCGGCGACATCAACTTGGTGTCGGCCAATGACACGGCGTACAGCCTGAGCGAGCAGTACAAGAAGAAGGTTGGGCTTTCCACATCGGGAGGCTTCCTTTCCGTCTCCTCGGCCAAAAAAGCTGGCAGGGAAGCGCAAAGCAGCACCACCGTCGGAAGCCAGGTCGTGGCGGATCGTGATGCGAAATTGCAGGCCGAGCGGGACATCAATGTCGTCGGCAGCGGCATCAGTGCCGGCGGCAACGTCAGCCTCGACGCCGGGCGTGACGTGAATGTCGTGGCGGCCCAAGACACCAGCACGCAGCGCAATTGGGAAAAGAACAAGCAGGTGGGTATCGGCGTTTCTGGCGACGCTAACGGGGTCAACTTCTTCATCGGCGCCGAGCGTAGCCAGGAAAAAGACCGCCAGCAGCGAGAAACCGCCGCTGCCAGCCAGATCAGCGCCGGCCAGGACGTGAGCGTGCAAGCCGGTCGCGATATCAATCAGAGAGGCTCCGACCTTCAGGCCGAGCGCGATATCAACCTGCGAGCCACCCGTGACATCAACCTGGATGCCGCCCGCGAGACTTTCGTTCAAGAGGAAAGTGACAGGCGCGAACGCACTGGTCTCACCGTCAACGTCAGCCATAACTACGGTAATACCAAGGATGCCGTGGGCGGGGCGGGCAAGGGCGATAACGGAGTCAGCAAGGGCTCCAGCGCCCTGCAGGCCGTCGATGCGGTCAGACAGTTCGTGTCGGGCCCGACCATTGCCGTTCATCTAGGTTCGGCCAGCCAGGAAACCAGCAGCCGCCAGGAGACCCGAAGCAATCGTGCCTCCACCTTGGATGCCGGGCGCGATATCAACGCAGTGGCCGGTGATGGCTTAACCGTAAGCGGCAGCCAGTTGCACGCCGGGCGCGACATCAGCCTGGCCGGCAAAGACGTGACGCTGGATGTGGCGCGTGGTGCCGCTACCAATGAAAACAAGGAGAGCCGCGGCCAAGGCGGCATCAATGGTGGAACCGCCGGCGGCTTCAAGGTCGGTATCGGCGGTAGCCGTGGCGAAGCGATTGAAGAGCAGACGCGCGGCACCTCGCTGCCAACCCAACTGCAAGCCGGTCGCGATATCGATCTCAAGGCCACTAACGACCTGACCCTGATCGGCACTCAGACCAAGGCGGAGCGCGATATCAAACTCAACGCCGGCAACGATCTGACGATTCGTGCCGCCGGGAATGAGTTCGACGAGGAGTCCACGCGCCGCAGCGGCGGCGGTGAGGTCGGCATCGCCGTCGGCCAGCAAGGCATTGGTGTCTACGCCAGCGTCAGTATGGGCAAAGGCCAGCTGGAGCGTGAAGGCGACCGCCAGCAGGAAGCCTACCTCTATGCCGGTGATCGCCTGAGCTTCACCAGCGGCAAGGACACCACCATTGCCGGTGCCGAACTGCGCGGCGATGAGGTGATCGGGCGAGTTGGGGGCGACCTTAGCGTCTCGTCGGTGCCAGATACTGGCAAGGTCAAAGGCAAGGAGTTCGATATCAGCGCCACGGTCACCGTCGGCGCCGGTGTCAGTGTCAGTGGCTCGGTGGGTTACGGCAAAACTACCGGCAAGACCAATTGGATAGAAGAGCAGACCAGCATCACCGCCAAGGACCGGCTGGACATTCGCACCGAAAACCACACCCAACTCGACGGCGCGCTGCTCGCCTCGGACAGCGGCAACCTCAAGCTGGACACAGGCACCCTGGGCTTCCGCGATATCAAGGGCGAAGACAAGGAGCATGGCTACTACCTCAACGTAGGCGGTAGCTATGGCTTTAGCTCTGGTGAAACAGGGCAGGCCACTGGCACCAGCATCGTTCAAGACCCCAGCCAGGTCGGCAAGGGCAAGAAAGGGGAAAGTGGCTGGAGTGTTAGTGGTTACGACTACCGCAAGGAGCGTGATCAGATCGTTCGAGCCACGGTAGGGGCGGGTGACGTCGTCGTGCGCAACGACGCCGAGACCAGCAACGACTCCACGGCTGGGTTGAACCGGGATCTCTCCCAAGCTTATGAGGTCACCAAGGACGAGGAGGAGCGGACGGATCTGTATGCGAGCAGTTCGTCCGTTGATGCGGTGAGTCATCCGGTTGAGACCTATGAACAGTGGGAACAGAGTGTTGAGAGGTATGGGGAGAGTAGTGAGGAGGCTTTAGCGAACGTCGGCAAGCTCATCATTGCAGGCTCGAGCCTCGCAGAGGGTAAAAGCCTCGAAGAAATTCAACGGCATCTGAGGGTAGTGGAAGTACTAAGGCAGTTGAATAAAGGCGATGCGCAGCAAAGGGCTTCAGCGGCTAGAGGACTAGTGGGCGTAATTACTGAGAATGCAGGAGGGGCGGAAAACCAAGCAGTCGCAGATCGTGTTGCACAACTCGCTGAACAGGATCCTACGAAAGCTCAGCAGACCTTGGCCCTCTTGGCGAAGCTGCAGCATCCGCAGAACGGGGTGCAGCAGAATTTCGGCCCTCTTCTATTAGGGGTGCCTGTAGTAGAAGCTCTGGGCGTCGTTCTTCTATCGGCTGCTGCGACATCCGGTAACCAGCAGAATTTGAGTGAAGCTGCGAACTCCCTGATGGAAGCTACTGCTAAGACAGGAGCAAATGCTCGAGAGCAAGTGCGTTTATCTGCTGAGCTATGGGCGCTGGTTGTTGGAACCGCGTTCCCGATCCATACGCTTGATCCAAAGTATGGCCCTCTGGTCAACCCGATTGTTGACCCTCTTTCAGGCAATGATGTAGCTGGTGGAGGGTATGGGGCAGATGGAAGAGTTGAGCTCCCGACCCATACGGGAGGGTCGCAGTTGGATGGGCCGCAAGGAGGCACTAGCTATACAAACCCTGAGCATCAGTTGCCGTCGGGGAACATGTATAGTGAGGGGAGTTTACCAAATGGAAAAACCGTCGACTCCTTCGAACGAGGGTTAGTAAAACTCCCCCCCGGCGAGCGTGTTGCAGAGGTCAAGAAAACAGCTCAGGAAGTTGCTGTTTCTTATGGTTGGAAGAAAGATAGCAAGCTAAGTCGAACTAATGGGAGAGATGTATATGTTAGTCAAAGTGGTGGCTTGTATGCGGTAGATACCCAGCATGGGCGCTTTGAAGTGGTTAATGGAAAGACAGGTGCTCATATGGGGGAGGTTAAGTTTAACTTGGAGTCCGTACCTGGGTCGAAAGACTATTCCGGCGGCCACGACTTGAAGGTCAAATAATGAAAAGTACGAAGCTTGTCGATTACTCTGAGTCAAGTATCTCTAGAGGGGCTATTCTTCGTTTGCCTGCAAAGTGGCCCTACGAAGCTGTTGTTGATTTTATGGTTGTTGACTTTCCAGATCCGGAGTGTGGACATACTCTCATCGTTTCGTCTGGGAATAAGGCAGGTTTAGTTTTAATTCAACTCCCACGTGAAAGTTTCTCACCTTCCGGACATGCAATATCTAAAGATTGGCTTATCTCAAACTGGGAGCGGTGGATATATCCAGATTGCCCCGTTGAATTTGTTTATATTTTGGAGCGGTATAATACGCGGAATAAGATACAGAAGTAGGAGTATTTGGGGACGGAAAAAGGGGACAGATTTATTTTTCTGGCCTGCTAGGCTGATACTTTCATGGAGGGAGGTTTGCTTATGCCCAAGGACAATAGGGGACAGGCCACAAAGGATAAAGGGGACAGATTTATTTTCTGCTGATCTCCTCTGACTGATTTCGTCCAAGGAAGGAGAAAACTTTATGCCCAGGATGGGTCGAGTAGTTTTGCCGAACTACCCACACCACATTGTGCAGCGGGGTCACAATCGTCAGGTTGTGTTTATGCAGGAAGAAGACTTTCGGCGCTATCTGGCCGATCTGAAAGAGTTGAAAGAAGTCTTCGGCGTGCGAGTTTACGCTTACTGTTTGATGACCAACCACGTCCATCTGTTGCTGGAGCCGGGCGAGTCGATGACTGGCTTGGGACAGCTAATGAAAACCTTGGCGGCGCGGATGACGCGCTACCGAAACAGGTTGGAAGGTCGTTCGGGGACGCTATGGGAGAGCCGTTACAAATCGAGCGTAGTGCAGACCGACGCGTACCTTCTGGCCTGTTGTCGTTACATCGAGTTGAACCCTGTTCGGGCCAGAATGGTGGAACGCCCAGACCATTATCCTTGGTCGAGTTATCGTGCCCGGATTGGGGCTGAGGATGGGGGCGGCTGGCTTGACTGCGACCCTTGTTATCTTGGACTTGCCGATACAGAAAAAGAGCGCCGAGTGAGTTATATGGGTTTCGTTACCCAAGCAATTCCCGAGACGGAACTAAAGCTGATTCGTGAAGCACTGCAGCGTGGACAGTTAACAGGGAATGCCAAGTTTATAGAAGAAGTTGAGCGGGTTGCCGGGCGGCGTGTTGAGTTGAGAGGACAGGGGCGACCGCTCAAGGGGAAATAAATCTGTCCCCTTTTTTTGCAGAATGCCCTGATCCTGCGAGAGTATGGTGAGGGGACTGCAACTGCTGCGAAACTGTTGGAAATAGCGGCGTCTGGCGGTCTTGTTCGTGCGAAAGGGACTGCCACCGCGGCAAAGGGGGGGATGTTAGGAGAGAGCGGTGTTCAAACTGCGAGCAAAACGATTTGGAAAGGCAAGGGTAAGGAACGACTCGATGTGGAAAATCCTAACCCTGGCCAGCGTCCTGGACAGTTGCACTATCAGGATAATGACGGTAACAAGTATTTGTATGATCCAGCAACGAATTCATTTCCGAACGCGCCTAAGTCTGTCAACAAGCTGCTGAAAGATTATAAGTTTCAGGGCGCTGTCGAGAAAGGCATGAAGAAATACTTGGGTGAGTAACTATGCTTGCGATGAATAAGAAAATGGATCAAGTAATTCAGGGCTCAAGCTGGGATGGCAGGATGTTGCCGCCTGAGCTTTCAGAACTGCTTGCTCCCGGCTTTTTTAAACGGGATGGGTGCACCTTTTTGGCATCTCTTGCAAAAGGTGACACGAATGTATCTGCAAGTGATTTTCCGGATAAAACAGGGTATGAGTGCTTCGTTAATTCTGTGCATATAGATGATTATGTTGAGTGTGATTACGTTGTCTATGCGTGCTTGTTTGTCGAGGAGTTTTTTAACGCTTGGAGGTCCAGTAACTCAAGTGAGATAGCTCGAGCAATTATTTCCAGTGACGAACTCGGTGCTCTAGTTAAGTTTCATGTTGCTCGTGGTGGTGAGTCGTGGGTTGGTGAAGACTTAGAAAAGTATGAGGAGGCTATTCTCGTGGCTGATTCATTGTCGAAACAGAAACTAAGGGTGGTCTGAATTGGCCCCGACTTTTCCTGCTCGAGAGCACAGCCACTTCAAAAAAAGGAGTAATAGGGGACAGACCCCGATTTACTGAGTTGAATTTGCATTTATAAAAACGTGGTCTGTCCCCTATTTCTCTAGAGGAGCCTCAGAGGCTGTAATGAATTTTTTATCCAAGCCTAATTTCGAGGAAATTCAATTATGGTAGGTGTATATGGATGAGTTTGATAAGAGAAATCCAGTACTAGATCCGGAGAAAAAGAGTTTGGCATCAGAGGATGAGTTTTTTGGTCCATTCTGGAGTGTTAGAAAGACAGGTGATAATTTCGTGCTGAGATACATCTCCGGAGAGGTGGGGGGGCGACTGAAAGAGTTGGAAATAACCAAGGAGGAATTTGAGTTCATTCGAAATGGAGAAATTGATATAAATTCAGTGCTCTTGAAGTATGGTGCTTACTAAACACGCAATAATAGGAGGCGGACGCCGACTAAAGTAAGGGGTAATAGGGGGCAGACCACGATTTTACTGAGGGTGTGCTCTGATTAATCGTGGTCTGTCCCCTATTACTAAGCAAGTTAACGCCGTATGGAACAACTCTTTCAGATGAAACTTCATCATATGGGAGATTTAGTCAGAGCTATGCGGATCGAACTTATCGGGGCCTTAACTTAAATATCAACGAGCGCGGGCTATTGGCTCAAGAACGCGTGCAGGCAGAAGCCGCAGGATGGGTTAAACCCGATGGCTCGACGTGGTGGCCTCCGTATGACGGAGCTATTCCAGGGACCCAAAGAACGATCACCTATCAACCTTCTCCGGAGGGTTCTCCGCTAATTTTAGTTGATCGATATGGGGAAACATCGGGTAGATATATATCCCCTGTAGGCGTTCCATTGGATGCAAGAGCTCTATCAAACGTACCTACATCTCCTCCATCCGTTTACTCTGTTGATGGTGTGATTGAAGGTGTAGAGAGAGCAAACGCAGCAGGTTGGTTTGATCAAAGAGGTACTGGAATTCAAGATAAACTTCCAGGAAGAGTTCAGTATTACCTAGATACAGGAAAATTAGGAGAACGATAATGTGGACAGTCAAAGAATTAATAAGCTTTCTTGATCGGAAGGGTATTTCAACTTCTTCATACGGGATTTATGAAGAGAAGAACGAGGCCTTTTGTTTGCAGAAATCTGGTGAGGAATGGGTCGTGTATTACTCTGAACGAGGCAATAGGAATGAGCTTGGTTGGGGAAAAACAGAGGCGCAAGCTCTGGATATCCTGAAGTTATTTTTATTGGAGTCGCACAAAAAAATATGATTTTTGAAGGATCTATTAGGGGACAGACCACGGTTATCCGATCCGATCCCGTCTAATCTTTTGGCGTCATGTTCCGGGGTAATAGGGGACGGGGTAATAGGGGACAGACCACGATTTTACTGAGGGTGTGCTCTGATTAATCGAAAGTATTAGGGGACGACGGGTATTAGGGGACAGACCACGGTTATTCGATCCGATCTCGTCAAGAGTAACGCGAGGAAAGTCAGGGCGGCCCAGGTTGGCCCCCAATGCCTGAGTCTGGTTTGTTGTTTTAGCAAACCGTGGTCTGTCCCCTAATACCGCTGAGTGTGTAGCGACAGGGGCGAATATTGATCTCGGTGATGTGAGCACTTTACGCTGGGTAAAGGCCGCAGATGCAAAAATGATTAGTGATCTTGGAGATGTTCTGAGTGCAGGGGCGATAGTTACTACTGGAGGTGTATCTGTAGGGTTGTCGAACGCTTCGACCATTACATCGTTTTTATCTGGATATTTAAAAGACGATCTTGTTAAGGCGTCGACTACCGCCGCACTAAGTGACGGATTTGAGCGTTACGCCATCGCCAAGGGAATGCCAGCCAGTGATGCTTTAAAGGTTTCGAATGCATTGGGACTTTCAGGTGTGTGGGATACACTGTTTGATAATTCAAAAGAGATTCTTAAGGCAGATTGAGATGATTGAAGCTTTACATAGGTATGGGAATATTCTTGGCGGGGTGCTGCTTTCTGCTTCTTTGGTAAGTTGCTTTTGGCGATTTGGTGGGGATTGGAAAAAATTCTTCACTGTTTTGATGGTGCAATTGTGGTTTGCTCAGGCTGTTTATGGATATTTAAGAGGAGGAAGGGTATCTATTGGCCCGGGAGGGCTAGGTAAGGATGCAAATCCGGCATGGCGGACTGCGTTAGCAAGTGTTGCTCTATTGCTATATGCAATAGTTTTTTTTCTGGATTTTTAAAATAATAGGACCGAAAAAGGGGACAGATTTATTTTTCTGGCCCAGCGTTCGGCACAATGGCTAGTGCAACTGCGGGGTCAGGAACGGCAATGGCGGCAGGTGTCGCAGGAGGGACTGCCGCAGGTTTTGGTAACGTCGCTGCAACAGCAGCGCTGACCTCTATGGCTAGTGCCGCAACCGTTAGTGCTATCAATAACAAGGGCAATCTGGGAGCCGTAGTCAAAGAAACTTTCTCTTGGGACAGCCTCAAAGGTTATATGACCGCTGCTGGATAAGAAAAGGGGACAGATTTATTTTTGGCGGGAAAATGCTGTCTGATAAATAAATCTGTCCCCTTTTTCACTGATTAAGGAATGTGCTGGATGCGCCATATGCTGAATTTGTGCGCGGCGGAAAAACGGCAAGTGGGAAACTGGAGTGGAACTACCCAGGCACAAACTCCGAAAGCATAGCCAACTGGAAATTGAGAGAGTTGAAATGATTGGTTTGAAATTCAAAAGGCTTGACGGAACCTATACTCAGGTTGATATGGGCAAGCTTCAGTCTTTGGCGGATGGCGTAAGCCAAATTCATCACGCTTGGGCCAGTACTCTTGTGTATTGCAAAGAGCTTGATGCAGTCATTGAACTGTCCGAGGCCCCGCCCGATATTCGGGGAAACAGTGAAGGGGCTGCTGAAGAAGTAGATGCAGCTTACGCCGCATCGGTCTATGGAGTAAGGCGGCCATAAAAAAGGAAAAGGGGACGGGACCTGAAAGAGTATTAGGGGACAGACCACGGTTATCCGATTCGATCTCGTCTAATCTTTTGGCGTCATGTTCCGGGACAAGGAGTTTCCACCATGTCACGTCGCGCGCGAGTTTTGCTGCCAAAAAGAATAAAGGGGTCGGAGTAATTTGTTTTTGACCAACTAGTTACTTAGTCGAAAAAAAACCACTCCGACCTCTTTAGCTCGTAGCTCGTAGTCCAATGCTGCATCAGTCGCCGCTGCAGCCACCACCCCATACCAGGTATTCAAGGATATGCCGCTGGCCCTTGGAGTCCTCATAGGTCATGCGTGTAGGCACGACCTCGCAGACGTAAGGCGGGGTGTCTATGGCGATGACCTTGGCAATATCCAGTTCCATCGAGTAGTTGTAGACCTCCACTGGCAGTTCATGGGACGCGTCCATGCTAGTTGCCAGGGCCAGGGGGCAAAGGCTGGCCAGGGCAAGGCCGGTAAGGATTGTCTTCATGGCATTCACCGTGACGCTATCGGCAAGAATGGGTTGCTGCCCTTGGGGGCAGTAATGAAAGGATAGTTCCCTGCGGGTTCGGTCCATGGCGATTGGGGACCAGTGGCTAGGGATGGGGGCTATCAGGAAGCACGCGCTGCCCGGCCGCGCTATAACTGCAAGGCCCATACGGCGCTGCCGGGGGAAATAATTTGCGACTCATAGCCGGCGCTCGGCACGGGCGTGCCGAGCCTTTAACCCATCTACCGCAATCGAATGAGTCCAATAAAGGAGTAATAGGGGACACCCATTAGCCGAGCACCCGCGCCGCCCATCGGTAGTTGGGGCGCGGGTATTCTGCTGTTGTAGCCTTAACGGCGCTCCAGCAACACCCCACTTTCCATGTGGTGGGTGTAGGGGAACTGGTCGAAGAGTGCGCAGCGCGTGACACGGTGGCTGTCATGCAGCTGGGCGATGTTGGCGGCCAGGGTTTCCGGGTTGCAGGAGATGTAGAGGATGCGCTCGAAGCGCCGGGTCAGCTCGCAGGTGTCCGGGTCCATGCCGGCGCGCGGCGGGTCGACGAATACGCTGCCGAACTGGTAGCTCTTCAGGTCGATGCCCTGTAGACGGCGGAACGGCCGCACCTCATTCAGCGCTTCGGTCAGCTCCTCAGCGGAGAGGCGCACCAAGGTCACGTTGTCGACGTTGTTATCGGCCAGGTTGGCCAGCGCGGCGTTGACCGAGGACTTGCTGATTTCCGTGGCCAGCACTTTGCGCACGCGAGTGGCCAGCGGCAGGGTGAAGTTGCCGTTGCCGCAGTACAACTCGAGCAGATCGTCCTGGCGCTCGCCGAGGGCATCGAAGGCCCAGTTGAGCATCTTCTCGTTTACCGCGCCGTTCGGCTGGGTGAACGCGCCTTCCGGCTGGCGGTAGCTGAAGGTGCGCCCGGCGACGTCCAGTTCTTCCACGACATAGTCGCGACCGATGACCAGGCGCTGACCGCGCGAGCGCCCAACCAGGCTTACGCCCAGCTCCGTCGCAAGCTGTTGCGCCGCCGCCTGCCAATGCTCATCCAGCGGGCGGTGGTAGCAGAGGGTGATCAGCCCGTCACCGGCCAGGGTGGTGAGGAACTCGGCCTGAAACAGCTTGAAGCTCAGCGCCGAACTGAGCTGCCAAGCGGCTTTCAGGCGCGGCATCAAGTCATTGATGCGGGTGCTGGCGATCGGAAAGTCGTCGAGCAGGATCGGTGTGTGTTTATCGCCGGCCGCGAACATCGCATAGAAACGCTCTTCATTCTCCCGCCACAGGCGGAACTCGGCGCGCAGGCGGTAATGCTCGCGCGGCGAGTCGAAGACTTCCGGCTCCGGTGCAGCGAAGGGCGCGAGCAAGGCAATCAGGCGGTTTTTCTTTTCTTCCAGCTGGGCCAGGTAGGCGGCCGGGTCGAACTGTGGAGCACTCATGGATAACTCTATTGTGTAGGGCGGGCTTCAGCCCACCAATGCCAAGGTGGTGGTGGGCTGAAGCCCACCCTACTGGCTCAGGCGTTGAACCAGCCCAGTTTAATTACGAACAAAATCGCGAGTATCACCAGTGCTGGGTTCAGTTCGCGCCAGCGGCCGGCCAGCAGTTTGATCGCGGCCCAGGCGATAAAGCCGAAAGCGATGCCGTTGGCGATGGAGAAGGTCAGCGGCATGGCCAGCGCGGTGATCACCACCGGGGCGGCGACGGTGATGTCGCTCCAGTCGATTTCCGCCAGGCCGGCGGTCATCAGCACGGCAACGAACAGCAGTGCCGGGGCGGTGGCGAAGGCCGGTACGCTACCGGCCAACGGCGCGAAGAACAGCGCCAGGAGAAACAGGATGGCGACCACCACGGCGGTCAAGCCGGTGCGTCCGCCGGCGCTGACGCCCGCCGCCGATTCGATGTAGCTGGTAGTGGTCGAGGTGCCCAACACCGAACCGACCATTGCGGCGCTACTGTCTGCGATCAGCGCGCGGCCCATCTTCGGCATGTAACCGTCCTTGCGCATCAGTCCGGCTTTTTTCGCCACGGCGATCAGGGTGCCGGAGTTGTCGAACAGGTCGACGAAGAGGAAGGCGAAGATCACGCTGATCAGGCCGATATCCAGCGCGCCCTTGATGTCCAGTTGTAGGAGGGTCGGCACCAGCGACGGCGGCATCGACACCACCCCGCCGAACTTGGAGACGCCCAGGGCGATGGCTGCGCCGGTGACGGCGAGGATACCGATCAGCACCGCGCCCGTGACCTTGCGTGCCTCCAGGGCGACGATCAGGAAGAAGCCAAGGACGGCCAGCAGCGGTTCCGGTTTGCTCAGGTCGCCCATGCCGACCAGAGTGGCCTTGTTGGCCACCACTATGCCGGCGTTTTGCAGGGCGATCAGGGCGAGGAACAGGCCGATACCGGCGGCGATCGCCGAGCGTAGCTCCAGCGCGATGCTATTGATGATCCATTCACGGATCTTGAAGATCGACAGCAGAAAGAACATGCACGCCGAGAGGAATACCGCACCGAGCGCCACCTGCCAGGTGTGGCCCATATGCAACACCACGGTGTAAGTGAAGAAGGCATTCAGGCCCATGCCCGGGGCGAGGGCGATCGGGTAGTTGGCGATAAAGCCCATGATCGCCGAGCCAATGGCCGCCGCCAGGCAGGTGGCGACGAACACTGCACCTTTGTCCATGCCGGTCTCGCCGAGGATGCTCGGGTTGACGAAGAGGATGTAGGCCATGGTCAGGAAAGTCGTGAGACCGGCGAGGAGCTCGGTGCGCACCGCGGTGTTATGCGCGTTGAGTTGGAATAGTCTTTCCAGCATGGTGGGCTCCCCGTGGCGCACAGCGCCGTGAATGTTCAGTCAGGCCAAAGCAAAGCACAGTCGTCGCCAGGCTGCGTGAAAACTACCGCCCTCGGTCATACGGCCGTCGCAGCGCTGTTTTTCTGCCGGACTGAAAAAAGGCGCGCATCATACCAGCTCGCCAAGTGCGCTTAATCAGGCGCGTTGAATTGATGACTAAACGGACAGCTTTCGTTCTGGTTTCTTCAGGAGAATCAACATGACTGCTCGTGCTCTGCTCGCCGTCGCCGATGGCGTGGAAGACCTTGAAACCGTGACCTTGATCGACGTGCTGCGGCGTGCCGACATCGAGCTGCTGGTGGCCAGCATCGAAAACCGGCGGATGCTGACCTGTGCCCGCGGCACGCGACTGACCGCCGACGCCATGCTGGTCGACGTGTTGGCGCAGGACTTCGACTTGATCGTACTGCCGGGCGGTATGCCTGGCGCTCAGCACCTGGCCGACCACCAACCGTTGGCTGAGCGGGTGCGTGAGCACGCGGCGGCCGGCAAGCTGTTCGCCGGTATCTGCGCCGCGCCGGCAGTCGCCTTGCAAAGCTATGGTGTGCTCAAGCAGCGCCGCATGACTTGTTATCCGGCCTTCAGTGATCGGCTCTCCGGTTGCACCTTCGTCGACCAGCCAGTGGTGGTGGACGGTAACTGCATCACCAGCCAGGGGCCAGGCACCGCGCTGGAGTTCGCCTTGACCCTGGTCGAGCAATTGGTGGGTAAGGGCAAGCGCAAAGAGATCGCCAAGGCGATGCTGGTATAGGCGCGAAGCTGGTTTTCTCTCTTTCCAGCCGGAAAGCGCAAAACCTGTAGGAACGGGCCATGCCCGCGAAGCTTTTGCTTGAGAGGCTTTCGCGGGCATGGCCCGCTCCTACGAAGAACCTACGGGTTGGGCGGCTCGTGCAGCCGTTCGCGTTTGGCCAGGGTCGGGAACAGACGGGTAGGCTGGGTAGAGCGTAGCGAAACCCAGCACTTCAATCTGCGGGGGCGGCCCGCTGGGTTTCGTCCGCTGGACTCTACCCAGCCTACGGGGCGTTTACCTGTGTGGGCGGCTCGTGCAGCCGTTCGCGTTTGGCCAGGGTCGGGAACAGACGGGTAGGCTGGGTAGAGCGTAGCGAAACCCAGCGCTTCGATCTGCGGGGGCGGCCCGCTGGGTTTCGCCCGCTGGACTCTACCCAGCCTATGGGGCGTTTACCTGTGTGGGCGGCTCGTGCAGCCGTTCGCGTTTGGCCAGGGTCGGGAACAGTTTGATCCAGGCGCCGGTGATCAACAGGGTGCCGACGCCGCCCAGTACCACCGCTGGCACGGTGCCGAACCAGTGGGCGGTGAGGCCGGATTCGAATTCGCCGAGCTGATTCGAGGCGCCGATAAACAAGCCGTTCACCGCACTGACCCGGCCGCGCATGGCATCCGGGGTTTCCAACTGCACGAAGGCGCCACGGATCACCATGCTGATCATGTCGGCCGCGCCGAGGATGGCCAGCACCAGCAGCGAGAACCAGAACGAGGTGGAGAGGCCGAAGGCGATGGTCGCCACACCGAACACGCCCACCGAGATGAACATGATCCGCCCGACCTGACGCTCGATTGGGAAGCGCGCCAGCCAGAAGGCCATCAGCAAGGCACCTACCGCCGGTGCGGAGCGCAATAGGCCCAAGCCCCAAGGGCCGGTCAGCAGGATGTCTTTGGCGAACACCGGCAGCAGAGCGGTGGCGCCGCCGAGCAGCACGGCAAACAGGTCCAGCGAAATGGCGCCGAAAATATCGCGTCGGCTGCGAATAAAGCGAATGCCGGCCAGCAACGAATGCAGTGATGGGCGTTCCTGAGTCAGCGGCTCCTGGCGCCGCGGCAGGCTGAGCATCAGCGCACAGGCCACGACATACAGCAGGGCAGTGGGGGCATAGACCCAGAGACTGCCAAAGGCGAAGAGAAAACCGCCAAGGGCTGGCGCGACGATGGTCGCGGTCTGCATCGCCGAAGCCGAAGCGGCGACCGCTGCGGGGAACAACGCAGTCGGCACCAGGCTCGGCAGCAGCGCTTGCGTTGCCGGCATCTCGAAGGCGCGGGCAGTGCCGAGCAGGAAGGCCAGCACGAAAATCATCTCGCGGGTCACTTCGCCGCTGCTGCTGCCGAGCACCAAGGCAATGGCGACCAGCGCCTGACCACCCTGGCAAAGCGCCACAACCTTGCGCCGATCGTAACGATCGGCCACATGCCCGGTGTGCAGCATGAACAGCAGGCGCGGCAGAAACTCCACTAAGCCGACCCAGCCCAGATCCAGCACATTGCCGGTCAGTTGGTACATGTGCCAGCCGATGGCCACGGTGAGCATCTGGAAGCCGCTGGCGGTACAGACACGGGCCAGCCAGAAGGCGATAAACGGATGGTGGTGGCGCAGCAGGAGTTTGTCGTGGGTCGACATGATGGGCGGTTTTTACCTGGCGAACTCCGGGGGGCGTCAGGCTAGCACGCGGTCTAGAGCGGCGGGTTGCATTAGTCGAACACGGTGTTTTCTGACTCTCAGGGCAAAAAATGCTTTTGTCGCACGGATGTACTTCGTTAGAATTGACTCTAAAGTCAGGTTTTACCTCGACTATTCTTTTATCCATCCCTTAAGCCTGAGGGATGGCTGTGCTGAACACTTCCATAATTTAACGGGGCAGGGTGCAACCCACTGCCCTGAGGATTCGGTATGTCTAACCGTGAATTCTCCCGGCGTGCTTTCTTGCAGGGCAGTATCATCGCCGGCATCGGCGTGACGCTGGCGCCGCTCGGTAGCCGCGCGTTCGCCGCCTTATTTGAACCGCAGGTGATCGCCAGCCCGCAACCCTGGTACAGCGCCAACGGCCAGGCCCGCGCGCGCATCGACGGGGTGTCGAAGGCCTGTGGCGCCAAGGTCTTCTCCCGCGACATCCGCGCCAAGGATATGCCCGGCTGGCCGACCCAGCAGGGCCACGCCATGCTGCTGAAAGCGACCAAGGCGGACCATCTTTACGCAGGCTTCGACCTGTCGATGCTGCCTGCCGAGTTGCAGCCGGACCGCATCGTCACCGCCGCCGACCTGCAGAAGGATGGCATCGCCTGGCCGCAATCTCACGGGCCCGATCCGTTCCTGCCGGAAGGTCAGGTGCCGATGTTCATCGGCCACCCGGTGGCGCTGTTGATCTGGAAGGACTTCGAGCGTTTCCGTCAGGCCAAGAACAAGCTCAAGTTCAACGACAAGGTGATCCGCTACGGCGCCAAGGCCGAGCTGTACCAGACCGACCCCTATGGCAGCTTCCGCTACGTTCGGGTTGGCGGCGACAACCCCTTTGCCGATGACACCTTCTCCAGTCTCAAGGACAGCATGCTGTTCCCGCTGATCCGTGAACGTAAGCCGGTCTGGAGCCAGCAAGCCAAGATCAATGGCGACCTGACCGAACAAGGCCTGTATTACGCCGAGCAGATGCAGGCGCAGCTGGCGTCGCCGCCGGACGATTGGCTGGTGTTCGACGAACGCTACCGGACCCAGTCCGTCGAACCGGCCGCACTGGAGACCGACAACGGTAACGGTTGGTTCGATCCGCTGACCAAGACTCTGCACTTCGTGGTCTCCACCCAGTGCCCGTTCGAGGTCGCTGAGCAGACCGCGCACATGCTCGCGCCGTCGCAGTTCGGCGTCGCCAAGCTGAATCTGCACCCCGGTTACACCGTCGGTTACGGCTCCAAAGACAACAACATCTTCGTGTTCTACGCCGCCCTCGCGGCCATATACGGCAACGGTGTGCCGGTGCGCCTGGCGAATGACCGCTACGAGCAGTTCCAGAGCGGCATCAAGCGCCACCCCTTCGACATGCACTATCAATTGGCGGTGAATAAGCAGGACCATAGCTTCCAGATCTTCCGCGCCCACATGGACGTGGACGGCGGCGGCCGCGCCAACTACAGCTCTTCGGTCGCGGCGGTCGGCGCCACTGCGGCGCAGTCCATCTATTACCTGCCACGCAGCGACTTGGCGGCCACCGCCTACCATTCGCGCGGCGTCGAGGCCGGTTCCATGCGGGGCTACGGCACCCTGCAGACCATGGCCGCGACCGAGATGATGGTCGATGAACTGGCCGAGCGGCTGGCTGTCGACGCCATCGAGTTGCGCAAGAAAAACGTGCTCAAGACCGGGATGAAGAACACCCAGGGGGCGATCCCGGCCGGTGCGCTGCGTCTTGAAGAAATCCTCGATAAAGCCGCCCGGCACGAACTCTGGAAAGCCCGTGTCGAGCGCAAGCAGAAGTTCGACCAGGACGACCCGGACCATCTCTATGGCGTCGGTTTCGCCATCTGTCAAAAGGACTTCGGCACCGGTTCCGAGTCGCCGCTGGCCAGCGTCGAGTTCAGTGCCGAGGGCAAGGTCAAGCTGCGCCATGTCGGTATCGATATGGGCACCGGCATGGCCACCTCCCAGGCGCTGCTGGTGGCCGACTTCCTCGGCCACCCGGCGGATGAAATCAAAACTGGTGAGACCGACTGGGCCGAGCTGGCGCTGACCACCAGTGGCAACCCGTACATCATTAGCCAGGCCGATCAGGATGCGGCGCTGAAGAACCCGCGCTGGGTCGGTAAGTTGGCTTCGGCATCCTCGGCGACCAACTCGGCCTATTACTCCGGCCACGCCACACGTGAGGCGGCGCGGGTGCTGTTCAACCACGGCTTGTGGCCGGCGGCGCTGAGCATCTGGGGGCAGGGGATTTTCGGTGGTGCGGCTAACCCCTACGTGGTGCGCCGCGAGGATGCAAATTGGGTCGAGGGCAAGCTGACGGCGGGCGGCATGCAGCCGATTGCTTTTGAAGTGCTGGCGAAAAAGGCCCACGAACTGGGCCTGGTCACCGGCGTCAGCGTGCATGGCTTCAACCGTTGGAGCTGGGCATCTGCCGAGTTCGAGATCGACGGTCAGCGCGAAAGCGTACCGTTGGATGCGCTAGCGGTGAAATACGGCGACGGCGCCGATAGCGCGAAGAAATCGCGGATGAAGACCCAGGGTTATCACCTGCTCGACCGCGTGGCGGTGAACTACCCGGTGACCCAACTGAACAACGCCATGGTCACCTACTACAGCCCGGTCGCCACCTTGGTCGAGGTCAAGGTCAATCGCGGCAGTGGCGAAGTGAAGGTGCTCAATCATCACTCCTGGCTCGAATGCGGCCGCGTCATCGTGCCGGAGCTGGTGCTTGGGCAGTTGGAAGGCGGCGTGGCCATGGGTATCGGCCACGCCTTGCTGGAAGAAATGCCGCTGTATGAAGGCGGCCCGGGCGAGGGCACTTGGAACTTCAACCGCTACCAGCTGCCACTGGCCAAGCATGTGGCCGTGTGGTCGCAGACGGCGGAAATTCTGCCGCCGCTGTCCGCCAGCGACCCGGCCAAGGGCATCGCCGAAGTGGTGATGATTCCCGTGGTCGGCGCCATCGTTAACGCCATTGCGCATGCCACCGGCAAGCGTTTCCGTGACCTTCCCGTTTCTCCCGCGCGTATCAAGGAGGCCCTCAATGGCTAACCGTCCGCTGAGCATGACGATCAACGGACAAGCCGTCGGCCCTATCGAAGTGGCGGACGACTTGATGATGATCGACTTTCTGCACGAGTATCAAAACCTCACCGGCTCGCGCCTGGGCTGCGGCCAGGGCGTCTGCCATGCCTGCGTGGCGATTCTGGATAAGCCGGACGGCACCAGTGAGGAAATGCGCACCTGTATCACCGGCGCGCATTTCTTCGACGGCAAAAAAATTCGCACCATCGAAGGCCTCGCCAAGCTCGATGCGAGTGGCGCGGTGCAGCAGATGAACCCGATCCAGCAAAAGTTCGTCGACCAATTCAGCTTCCAATGCAGCTATTGCGCGCCGGGCTTCGTCAATGCGGCTACGGTGCTGGTGGAAAAACTGCAACGTCAGCCGATCAAGCGCAGCCAGCTGGAAGGCGAGATCGAGGGCGCCCTCGGCCACCACATCTGCCGCTGCACAGGCTATGTGCGCTACTACACCGCGACGCGTGCGGTGATCGAGGATCTTGGCCTGGTCAAGGAGGGATGAGTATGAGGACCTTACTGATCGGCGCCGCCCTGTTGCTGCCACTGGCCGCCCAGGCCGCCGACAAGGAACTGATCGAGCGCGGTAAATACCTGGCCCGCGCGGCGGACTGCGTGGCTTGTCACAGCATCGAAGGCGGCGCCGACTATGCCGGTGGCCTGCCACTGGTTTCGCCGTTCGGCACCATCTATGGCACCAACATCACCCCGGACAAAGTACACGGCATTGGCAATTACACCGCCGATGACTTGTTCAATGCGCTGACCGAGGGCAAGCGCCCGGACGGCAGCAAGCTCTATCCGGCGATGCCTTACACCTCCTACCACCTGATCAAACGCGAAGATTCCGATGCGATCTACGCCTACCTGATGAGCCTGGAGCCGATTGCCAAACCCAGCCCGCAAACCAGCCTGAGCTTTCCGTTCAACCTGCGTTTCGGTCTGGCGTTCTGGAACATGATTTATAGGGATCGCGTGCAACTGCAGCCGACCGAGGGCAAGAGCGAGGCGTGGCAGCAAGGCCAGTATCTAGTCGAGGTGCTGGGGCACTGCGGCGAATGCCACACCCCGCGCAGCATCAGCGGTGCGCTGGAGCAGGACAAGCGCATGCAGGGTGGTGAGTTGCTCGGTTATCAGGCGCCCAGCTTGCTGGCCGACGATTTGGCTGCGCGCGGCTGGAATCCGGCGGATCTGGCGACCTTCCTCAAATATGGCATCAGCGCCCAGGGTTCGATGTTCAACGAGATGTTTCCGGTGTTCCATCACAGCACTCAGTCCCTGCCGCTGAATGATCACCAGGCCATGGCTACCTTCCTGATGGGCGATCAGCCACCACCGGCCAAGCTAGTGGTGCCGCCGTCGCTGGATAAGCTCAGCGACAGCGCCAAACTAGGCCGTCAGGATTACCTCAACGTCTGCGCCGGTTGCCACGGCGGCAATGGCGAGGGCGTGCCGCATGTGGCGGTGGCGATGAACGGCAATACCATCCTGCGCTTGGCTGACCCGCGCAACCTGCTGCGGGTGATCGATGACGGCATTCATGCCCAGAAATTCAGCGGCTTCGAGCGTATGCAGCCGATGCCGGGCTTTGTCGACAAGCTCAGCGATGAGCAACTGAGCAACCTGCTCAATTACCTGCGCGAAAGTTGGGGCGGCCTGCCGGGCGACCTCACCACTGCCCGGGTAACCGAGCTGCGCGACGCGGCGGTGCACTGAGGTGCAGCACCTCGACTTGCTCGTCGTGCGCCAGGCGCTTGCCTGGTCGCTGGCCGGTCAGCGCGTGTGGCTGTGCACCGTGTTGTTCACCTACGGTTCGGCGCCGCGTGCGCCGGGTTCGCTGCTGGTGGTGAACGAGGCGGGAAAATGGCTTGGTTCGTTGTCCGGCGGCTGTGTCGAAGAGGACTTTCTCGAGCGACTGGCCGAGGGCGCCTTTCCCGAGCCGGCGACGCTGGTGCGTTATGGCGATGGCAGCGACCAGCGTTCACGGGTGAGTTTGCCCTGCGGTGGCGTGCTGGAAGTGCTGGTGGAAAACCTCGCCGCCGATTGCACGGTGCAGGCCCACCTGCGTGAGCTGGAAGGCGCCTTGCTCGGCCAGCGCCGACTGATTCGTGAGATCGCCTTGCCTCAAGGCACGCGGCGGTTGTTGGATGATCGCGTGCAGGGCCCACGGGTCGAGCGGCAGCCAGACGGCGTGCGTTTACGCATTGGCGCCGCCCAGCGTTTGCTGCTAGCCGGCTATTCCAGTGTGGCGCAGGTGTGCGCCGAGTTCGGCAAAGCCCTGGGGTTCGAGGTGGTGCTGTGCGACCCGCGCGAAGAGGTGCTGGAAGGCGTCGAGTTAGAGGGGGTGGAAATCCGCCGCGAACTGCCCTCCGAAGTGATTGCCGCCGGCGGCTGTCACGCTGACACCGCCGTGGTGGCGTTGACCCACGACCCACGGATCGACGATTTGGCGATGATCGAAGCGGTGCGCAGCGAGGCGTTCTATATCGGCGTGATGGGTTCGCGTCTGACCACCCGGAAGCGTATCGAGCGGCTGCGGCGCTCGGGTGGCCTGAGCGAACTCGAGATTGCCCGTATCCAGGCGCCGATTGGTTTGAACATTGGCAGCAAGACCCCGGCGGAAATCGCCCTGGCGGTGCTCGCCGATATCGTCCGGGTGCGCAATGGGATTGCCCGCGATGTAGGTTGGCGCTGAGCCGAAGGCGATGCCTAACAACCGGCCTGCAAGGCCGGGCTTGTATGTGCAAGCCTAAGCGCGGGAGTCGCGGGCGACTCCTTGTTGGGCATCGCAGCGCTCAGCGCCAACCTACGCAACGCCTTTTGCTTGAGGGGCTGCGCAAGTTCGTTGTTTGGCGCTGAGCCAAAGGCGATGCCCAACAACAGGCAATGTTGTTCACTTAAGCGATGTGCGCCTGGGCTCCCCTCTCCCGTTTACGGGAGAGGGGCTGGGGGAGAGGGTAAATAGCGGGCAAAAGTGAATTCATTTGGCATGCACCCCTCTCCCGAACCCTCTCCCCAGAGGGGCGAGGGGATAAAAGGCGAAGACGCATGCTTAAGTGAACAGCATTGCTGTAAGGCCGGGCTTGTATGTGCAAGCCCGGGGCGCGGGAGTCGCGGGCGACTCCATGTTGGGCATCACTGAGTTCAGCACCAACCTACGGAACGCCTTTTGCTTGAGGGGCTGCGCAAGTTCGTAGGTTGGTGCTGAGCCGAAGGCGATGCCCAACAACCGGCCTGTAAGGCCGGGCTTGTATGTGCAAGCCCAGGGCGCGGGAGTCGCGGGCGACTCCTTGTTGGGCATCACTGCGTTCAGCACCAACCTACCTCAGCGCCAACCTACGCAACGCCTTTTGTTTGAGAGGCTGCGGCCTACACTTCAGTTATTCAATGAGTGATCCCAGCATGCCCACCAGCCCCCCAGTCATCGCCCTGATTCTCGCCGCCGGACGCAGCCGGCGCTTTGGCAGTGATAAGCGTCGCGCCAGCCTGCCCGATGGTGCGCGGCTGTTAGCTGCTACGGTGGCTGTGGCCCAGCGTTGTTTTGCCGAGGTCTACGTGGTGCTGCGCCCGGAGGATGACCCGCAAGCCTTGGGCCTCGGCGCCGAGGTGCGGCTGGTTCGTTGTGCCGCGGCCGACCTGGGCATGGGCCATAGTCTGGCTGCCGGCGTGCGCGCTGTGGCCGAGCAGCGCAGCAGGGCCGTGGCGGTCTTGCTTGGCGATATGCCGTGGATCGCCGAGTCCAGCTTGCAACACCTGGCTTACGCCGCCGATTCCGAGCGCATCGTGTTCCCCCTGTATGCCGGCGAGCGTGGTCACCCGGTGCTCTTCGGTCGGCGTTACTGGCGGGAACTGGAAGCACTGACCGGTGATCATGGCGCCAAGGCCGTGCTGGACGCCCACGAGGAGGCTTGGTTGGGCATCGAGTTGGACGATCCGGGCGTGCTGCGCGATGTGGATACCCCCGAGGCTTTGTCCGGCGGCTGACTGCGCCGCGCGACAATCGACCACAGCGGTTCGCAGGGTACAAAGCGCTACTCTTTATGTGTTGATTGATCCACGTCAATACCCACATTTTCTGGGTTGCGTGGGGCCTTTTTGGCCTGCTGTTCCGCTTTACCTCCGCCACACAAGAATAATTCCGTAGCGCTATTCTCCAATGCTTGGAGCTACTGGTGTGGCCTGAAAAAAGCTGTGCCCCGTACAACCTGATTGAGGATGTCCCATGTTCGGCTTAGAGGCTCTGGATCTCGCCCGAATGCAGTTTGCGTTCACGATTTCCTTTCACATCATTTTCCCGGCGATCACCATCGGCCTGGCCAGCTATCTGGCGGTGTTGGAAGGCCTATGGCTGAAAACGCATGAGGAGGTCTACCGCGACCTCTACCATTTCTGGTCGAAGATCTTCGCCGTCAACTTCGGCATGGGTGTGGTTTCCGGGCTGGTGATGGCCTATCAGTTCGGCACCAACTGGAGCGCTTTCTCTGATTTTGCCGGCAGTATCACTGGGCCCTTGCTGACCTACGAGGTACTCACCGCGTTCTTCCTCGAAGCGGGCTTCCTCGGTGTCATGTTGTTTGGCTGGAACCGCGTCGGCCCTGGGCTGCACTTCTTCGCGACGGTGATGGTGGCCATCGGCACCTTGATCTCGACCTTCTGGATTCTCGCCTCGAACAGTTGGATGCAAACCCCGCAAGGCTTTGAGATCGTCGACGGCCGGGTGATCCCAGTGGATTGGCTGGCGGTGATTTTCAACCCGTCATTCCCTTACCGCCTGGCGCACATGGCCACTGCGGCCTTTGTTGCCACGGCCTTCTTCGTTGGCGCGTCCGCGGCTTGGCACTTGCTGCGCGGGCGGGATAACCCGGCGATCCGCCGTATGCTCTCGATGGCCATGTGGATGGCGCTTATCGTTGCGCCGATCCAGGCGGTCATTGGTGACTTCCATGGCCTCAATACCCTGAAACATCAACCGGCGAAGATCGCCGCGATCGAGGGGCATTGGGAAAACGTCGGCACCGAGCCGACGCCGCTGATCCTTTTCGGCTGGCCGGACATGAAGGCCGAGGAGACCCGCTTCAAACTGGAGATTCCCGCCCTCGGCAGCTTGATCCTGACTCACAGCCTGGATAAACAGGTGCCGGCGCTGAAGGAGTTCCCGCCGGAAGACCGGCCCAACTCGACCATCGTGTTCTGGTCGTTCCGGATCATGGTCGGTCTCGGTATGTTGATGATCTTCACCGGGTTGTGGAGCCTCTGGCTGCGTTCGCGTGGCAGCCTGTACCAGTCCAAGCCCTTCCTCTATTTGGCGCTATGGATGGGGCCGTCCGGTCTGATCGCCATTCTCGCCGGCTGGTTCACGACCGAGGTCGGTCGCCAGCCCTGGGTGGTTTACGGCCTGATGCGCACCGCAGAGGCATCCTCCGGGCACAGCTTCGCGCAGATGAGCCTGACTTTGTCGCTGTTCGTAGTGGTGTACTTCGCGCTGTTCGGGGTCGGCCTCGGCTACATGATGCGCCTGGTGCGCAAGGGCCCGATCA
The DNA here is from genome assembly GCF_003596405.1 of Pseudomonas cavernicola. Classification (NCBI taxonomy): domain Bacteria; kingdom Pseudomonadati; phylum Pseudomonadota; class Gammaproteobacteria; order Pseudomonadales; family Pseudomonadaceae; genus Pseudomonas; species Pseudomonas cavernicola. Next base: position 245,902 of record NZ_QYUR01000002.1, on the reverse strand, counting down.
CCGATGAAGGCAAGGAGCAGGGCGTTGGTGGCCCAGGGCAGCAACGCACACCGGCCCGGCCTTTGTCCGCAGCGGGCGAAGGGCTGGAAGACGACAACTCGAGCGAGAGGAACTGACCATGGGCTTCGATCTTTCGCTGATTTGGGCAATCATCATCGTCTTCGGCATCATGATGTATGTGGTCATGGATGGTTTCGATCTGGGCATCGGCATCCTCTACCCGTTCGTCAAAGATGACGCCGAGCGCGACGTGATGATGAACACCGTGGCGCCGGTCTGGGACGGTAACGAGACCTGGCTGGTGCTCGGCGGCGCGGCGCTGTTCGGTGCCTTCCCGCTGGCTTACTCGGTGGTGTTGAGCGCGTTGTATCTGCCGCTGATCTTTATGCTCTTGGGGCTGATCTTTCGCGGGGTGGCGTTCGAGTTTCGCTTCAAGGCCAAGGCGCACAAGCGGCATATCTGGGACAAGGCCTTCATCGGCGGTTCGCTGGCCGCGACCTTCTTCCAGGGCGTTGCGTTGGGCGCTTACATCGACGGCATTCCGGTGGTGAATCGCGCCTACGCCGGCGGCTCGCTGGATTGGCTGACACCTTTCTCGCTGTTCTGCGGGCTGGCACTGATCGCGGCCTATGCCCTGCTTGGTTGCACCTGGTTGATCATGAAAACCGAAGGTCGGCTGCAACAGCATATGCACGATCTCGCGCGACCGTTGGCCTTTGCGGTGTTGGCCGTGACCGGGATTGTCAGCCTGTGGACACCCTTGGCTCATGCCGAAATTGCCCAGCGCTGGTTCAGCCTGCCGAATCTGTTCTGGTTCCTACCGGTGCCGATCCTGGTGCTGGTGACCCTCTACGCGCTGTTGAAGGCGGTGCAGAACAACCGCAACTACTCGCCGTTCATCCTCACCCTGGTGCTGATTTTCCTCGGCTACAGCGGTCTGGGTATCAGTCTGTGGCCGAATATCATCCCGCCGTCGGTGACGATCTGGCAGGCCGCCGCGCCACCGCAGAGTCAGGGTTTTATCCTGGTCGGCGCGTTGTTCATCATCCCCTTCATCCTGATGTATACCGCCTGGAGCTATTACGTATTCCGCGGCAAGGTGACCCATGAAGATGGCTATCACTAGTGTGCTCTTGTATCTGCTCGCGATGCTTTTGTGCCACGCCCGATCGCGAGCAGAACTCGCTCCTACAGAAGGTGCAACGTGATGCGTAAACCACAGGCCACCGATGCGGCCGAAACCTCAGGAAAGAAACCGCTGTGGCAACGCTTGGGTTGGTTGCTCGCTATCTGGACAGGCAGCGTGTTGGCGCTGGGGCTGGTGTCCTGGTTATTGCGGCTGTTCATGAATGCGGCGGGCTTGAGTACGCCGTAGATACTCTGTTGGACGTCAAGCTTCAGCCAGATGGATTTTGCTGAATAGCTTGCTGGAGTCGAAGGGTTCGCCCAGTTGGATGCAGGCCCAAAGCCCGGTCAGGTACTTGCGCATGACGGCGCATACGGCCTGTATTTTCTTTTTGCCACGGCGTTGTAGGGACAGGTAGAAGGCCTTGGCGTTTGGGTCATGTCGTACCGCGCTCAGTGCCGGCATGTAGAGGGCGCTTCGTAGATAGGCATTACCCGCCTTGCTCAGCCGTGAAGCCTTATTGACGCTACTGCCCGATTGGCACAGGCGGATATCTAGCCCGGCATAGCGACTGACTTGCGGCGCCTTCAGATGCTGGGGCAGGACACTGAGTTCAGCCAGTAACGCAATAGCACTGGCAACGCCAACACCTTTGGCTGCCAGCAGATGCTGAAACTGACTGTTCAACACGGCGTCCTCGGCAATCAGGCGCTGTGCAGCGTTGCTGAGTCGCTCGATGCGCTGATCCAGCCTCTCGACCGCTTCAACTTCGTCTTCAATCAGCAGCGCCAGCGTGTCACGTTTGGAGCGCAAGGCGTGCAGGCGGTTCTTGGCTTGTGTACGGGTCGCGGTCAGCCGATTGATTTGTCGGCCGATGTCACGCAGCGCCATACGGAGGGTATCCGGCGCAGTCCAAGGGGCTGGCGTCATCCGCTCGGCGTACTCGGCCAGGAGGGCCGCGTCTAGCGGGTCGGTCTTGCTTTGCGCCAACTTGAGTTGGGCAAAGTGGTGGAAGCTTTTGGGGTTGATGACAGACACGACGATCCCGGCCTTGCTCAAGGCAACGGCCAAGTCCAAGTAGTAAACGCCGGTGGCCTCCATCACGACTTGGACGGCTTTTAGCGCTTTAATCCGCTCCACCGCCTGGGCGTGCCCCTCGGGCGTTTGCTGGATGTCCAGCTTGCCCCGCGTGCGACCACCCTTTCGCCATGCCAAGACAACTGTCTTGGCACCCACATCCACACCGACAAATACGCTCATTGATTTCATCTCGCCCGGCATTTGAGCAACAATAGCTACCGGTTCCCCGACCTCGCACTTCTTGCCGCTGCAACCTTGTGATGCGAAGTCCACCTCAATGAGCTGGCTTCCGGATACTCCACGCGGTGGGCAATGAGGCGGGGGGCCAATCTACGGGCGAGGTTGAGTGTGAACTCACCTCCAGGTTGGAACGGCCTCCCCAGTAACTGTTTCTCTGCGTCAAGCGCAGGGCCTGAAAGGTTAACCCGGTTGACGGAAAACAACATACAAGGTTGGTGCTGAGCCGAAGGCGATGCCCAACAACCGGCCGGCAAGGCCGGGCTTTCATACGCGAGCCGGGGTATTGGGAGTCGCGGGCGACTCCTCGTTGGGCATCGCTGCGCTCAGCGCCAACCTACGCCGAGACTCTCTGCTTCGCGGCTACTTGATCGCTTTCAACACCACAAACTTAGGATTCGCCGCGACCTGTTCAACACCACGGAACAGCCGTTTCAACTTGGCGTGGTAGCCCAAGTGACGGTTGCCGACTATCCATAGCTCACCGCCCTTGACCAGTGCCGCTCGGGCTTGCTGGAACATCCGCCAGGCGAGGAAATCCCCGACTACCTGTTGCTGGTGGAACGGTGGATTGCATAGCACCAGATCCAGCGAGTCTTCCGCCTGCTCAGCCAGGCCATCGCCCGGGCGAATCTCTACCGGTCGCTCACCCAGGGCTGCGCGCCAGTTCTCAGCCGCCGACTGCACGGCCATATACGACTCATCCACCAGCGTCAGCCGCGCATTGGGATTGGCCAAGGCGCAGGCGATCCCGAGCACGCCGTTCCCGCAACCGAGGTCGGCAACGCGCGCGTCGTTGAGGTTTTGCGGTAGGTGCGGCAGAAAGGCACGGGTGCCGATATCCAACCCTTCCCGGCAGAACACATTGGCGTGGTTGATCAGCTCGATGCGTGGGCTGTCCAACTGGTAGCGCGAGGGATAGGGCGAGCTCACCGGGGTTTTCGCGCTGGGCGTGGCGAACAGCAGTCGGGCCTTTTTCACTGCGAGTGAAGCCTGCAGCGGGCCGATGTATTGCTCCAGCAAATCGCCAGCGGTACGCGGCAAGTGCTTGATCATGCCTGCGGCGACGACGCGCGCGCCAGGTGCCAGCTGGCCTTGCAGGCGAATCAGTTGTTCTTCCAGTAGTGCTAGGGTTTTCGGCACGCGGATCAGCACCCAGTCGAACGGGCCGGGCACTGTCTGGCTGGCCGGGATAAAGCGCACGCTGTCCGCCGCCAGGTTATTGCACGCCAGATTATTCGCCAGCGCCAAAGCACCTAGATGGGAGTCGCCGCTACTGGTGACCTGGGCCTTGCCAGCCAGGCTGGCAGCCAGCGCGCCAAAGCTGTCGTTTAACAGCAACAGGCGTGTTTCGCTCGTCACACCCTGCTCGGCCAGGTGGTTGAGCAGGTATTCGTCGGCCGCATCGAAGGCTTGTAACGGGTCGTCGCGCTGAGGCGGCTGGCGGAACAGGTCGAGACTGGCAAACGGTGTGCTGAATAGAGGCATCAACTAAGGACTCTGTAATCGTGACTATTACGCAAGTCATTGATTTAGATTAAAACTCGCCATGCCGCTAGTTTATGTGGTTTTTCGCTCGAGCACTTAACGGTTTTGCCCATTCGGTAGCGTCGCGGTTCAACTCGTAGGGTGGGTTGAGCGCAGCGATACCGATCAATTGCCTAATTGATCGCTCCCATGCCCCAGCGTGGGAGCGCAGCCAGGATGCTCAGCGTCCAATCACACCCGGCCAAGCCGAGCGCTCACCCATCCTACGGGCCTGATTGTGAAAATTGGCCAACAAGTTTTTCACCAGATTTTTAAGTTTACTTAAGTAGGGTTCGCCAATTCTGGGCAAGAGCATCCGTCGGATTCGGATCGTGCCTATCTCTGAGTTGGATTAAGCAGAACCAATCATGTTGAAACGTGAAACTGTACGCCCCGAGTTAGTGACGCTGCTGGTTAGTGTTTGTCTGTTGGCGTTTTACAATTTTCCGCTCTGGCGTCACCTGCACGATATTACCCCGGCGGGCTGGCAAGGCGTGGTCATGATGGGGGCGTTTGCCCTTATGGTCTTGGCGATTTTTAACTTCGTGCTGACCTTGTTAGCCTTTAAATGGGTGTTTAAGCCTGCTCTGACCCTGTTGTTATTGATTGGGGCCGGCGTGGCTTACTTTATGAGCCAATATGGTGTTCTCCTCGATAAGGGAATGCTGCGCAATATTGCCGAAACCGATGTGGCAGAGGTGCGCGATTTACTCTCTATAAAGTTGGCGGTGCATTTATTTGTATTAGGTGTTCTGCCGGCTTGGTGGTTGTGGAGAATGCCGATTAGTTATCGGCCCTGGCACCGTGAACTGATGAGTAAGGTGTTAGTCAGTGTCGCTTCTTTCTCTGTCCTTGGCGTGGTGGCGTTAACTAATTACCAAGGGCTTTCTTCACTGTTTCGTAATCACCACGAGCTGCGGCTGATGGTGGCGCCGAGTAACTTCCTCGGAGCAGCCAATGGCTATCTTCGTGAGGAGCTCGCCTCAACTCATAAAACATTGCAAACCATTGGCGTGGACGCAGTCAAAGCACCCGCTTGGTCTACGCACAAGCGGCATTCTCTTACCGTGCTGGTTTTGGGTGAAAGCGCTCGCGCGGAGAACTTTGGTGTGCTTGGCTACAAGCGCAACACTACACCGGAGCTACAGGCGGAGAGCGGCTTGATTGCGTTTTCTAATGTGAGTTCATGTGGTACCGAGACGGCAGTTTCTGTGCCCTGCATGTTCTCTAATCTAGGCCGCAAGGACTACAGTGCTGCTCAAGCGAAAAGCCAAGAAGGGTTGCTCGATGTTTTGAAACGCGCCGGATTGCATGTGCTGTGGCGGGACAACCAGTCAGGCTGCAAGGGAGTTTGTGATCAGGTTTCTTTTGAGAATGTGAGTAATCTCAAAGACCCACGGCTGTGTGCCGATCGTGAATGCCATGACGAAATCCTGCTGAAAGATTTGCAAGGCTACATCGATCGTTTAGATCAAGACACCGTATTGGTTCTGCACCAGATGGGCAGTCATGGGCCAGCCTACTTCAAGCGCTACCCGAAAGAGTTCGAGCGCTTTACCCCAGTCTGCGAAAGTAATGCGTTGAGTGATTGCTCGCGGGAAAGTATTACCAATGGCTATGACAATACTTTGGCCTATACCGATCATGTGCTGGCCAGCCTGATCGATCTACTGCGCAGCAATCAGGACAAACTGGATACCGCCATGCTCTATCTGTCTGATCACGGCGAATCATTGGGCGAGTACAACCTGTTCCTGCATGGCACGCCTTATGTAATGGCCCCTGAACAGCAAACGCATGTTGCCATGTTGACCTGGTTTTCTGACTCTTATCAGCGGACCTTCGCCTTGGACAATGATTGCCTTAAGGGTGAGCGGGCAAAGTCGTTCAGTCATGACAACCTGTTTCATTCGATGCTTGGTCTGCTGGAAGTGAAGACCAATGTCTATGATCCTAAGCTAGATATGTTTGCTGCCTGCCGAAGGACCCCTAGCCCTCACTCTCTGGCAAGCGAATGAAGCGCCGGCATGCCCGAGTGCTTTCCTGAAGTGTAATGAGTAGGGGTATTCCACCTGATCGTTCCCACGCTCTGCGTGGGAATGCAGCCCTCGACGCTCCAGCGTCCACCTGATAAGTGATCGACGGGTATCGCTTAACTTACCCTGCGGCGCTTGCGCCGGCGGGCATCCAGATGAGCTTTGGGCCCTGGGCTCCCGCCTTCGCGGGAATGACGCAAACAGACTCTTTCAGTGTTTCCGCGGGCATTGCCGCTGCACGCATTGCGCAGTCGGTTCCTTGATTTTGCAGCCCGAATAGCTGGTGACTCAGCGCGCAGGGGTAGCGACTTGCCATAGTCGTCCAATCAAGCCATTGCCTCGGCAACCACCTCAACCGTTCCGAATATCAGCGCCGGTGGTGTTGCCGAGCGCCTATTTGCGGGAGACTGAGGTCAAACGTTAACTGGGAACGGATGTATGACCGCCAGCGAAGACAAGTTCACTCGCCAAACATTGTTAGACGTTCGCCCCTGGTCGCCGACTTTGTTCAGCCTGCGCTGCACGCGTGATGCGCATTTTCGTTTTCGCGCTGGCCAATTCGCCCGCCTTGGGGTGGAAAAGGCCGATGGCACAAAAGTCTGGCGGGCGTATTCGATGCTCTCGGCGCCCCATGATGAGTACCTGGAGTTCTTCTCCATCGTCGTGCCGGATGGTGAGTTCACCAGCGAACTCAACCGCCTGCAGGCTGGTGATCAGCTGTTGGTTGAGCGCCAACCTTTTGGTTTTCTCACCCTGGATCGCTTTATCGATGGCCAAGATCTGTGGCTGTTGGGCACAGGTACCGGTTTGGCACCGTTTCTGTCGATTCTGCAGGACTTCGAGGTATGGGAGCGTTTCGAGCGCATCGTGTTGGTCTACAGCGCGCGTACTACCGGCGAATTGGCCTATCAGGAGCTGATTTCGCGGTTGATGCAGCGTGAGTATTTGCAGGAGTATGCGCACAAGCTGACCTATTTGCCGATCGTCACCCGTGAGCAGGTTGCCGGCACCTTGCATGGACGTGTGACGACGCTGATCGCCAACGGCGAGCTGGAGTGCGCTGCTGGCTTGGCGCTGGTGCCGGAGTCTTCGCGAGTGATGTTGTGTGGCAATCCGCAGATGATCGATGACTGCCGGGCGCTGCTGAAAGCACGGGATATGCAGCTCAGCCTGACCCGTCGCCCAGGGCAGGTCGCGGTGGAAAACTATTGGTAACGCGAATGGCTTGTAGCGATGTGCGTCGGGTGGAATCCCCGGGGGCTTCCACCGACTGCGGCGAGCTAGCCCAGTTTGATGGATTACGCCGTTGCGCGGCTAATCCACCCTAGCTGCTTGACGCTAGCCAATGAAAATGGCGCTTACGGCGCCATTTTGTCTGACGGTCTAAACGGCTCGGTAGCGAACCGGCGCAACGCGGGCTCTACTTATTTTGTGGAGTCTTGAGCAGGTCACGGATCTCCGTTAGGAGAACCTCTTCCGGCGTCGGTACCGGCGGCAGCGTCGGCGCCGCAGCTTCTTCACGCTTGAGTTTGTTGATCACCTTGACCCCCATGAAGATGGCAAAGGCGACGATGATGAAGTCCAGAACCGTCTGGATAAATTTACCGTAGCTCAGCACGACTGCCGGAGCATCGCCCTCGGCGGCTTTCAGGGAGATGGCCAGTTGGGAGAAGTCCACGCCACCAATCAGCAAACCAATCGGCGGCATCACCACGTCACCCACGAACGACGAAACGATTTTGCCGAAGGCGGCACCGATGATGATCCCGACCGCCATGTCGACGACATTGCCCTTGACCGCGAAGGCCTTGAATTCGCTGAGCACGCTCATAGGTTTACTCCCTGTTTTTGAGATTGGTGACGGCAGTGTAATGCAGTGCCAAGGCGCCTCCCAGTACGAGTGTGCGATGCGCTGCGAAGCTGACCAGCGCCGGCGGTCAGGCCCAACGGGGTTGCTGCCTGACGGTACGACCGAGGGTAGGGTCGACCGACGGTGGCTGGACTAGGCTGATAGAACGAGATCAACCAACCGGAGGAGGGGACAGACTATGACGCTCGAATACCATCCGCTGATGCGGGAGTTTCCAGAGTTTCATGCCGAGCTGCTGGCCTTGCATGGCAGCGATGCGCATTTCACCCGCTTGGCGGCGGACTACGAGGCGCTGGACAAACGCATCTATCGGGTCGAGGACGGCCGCGAGCCGTTGGATGCGGAGGCGCTGCAAGTGCTGAAGAACGAACGGGTGACGCTCAACGTCGAAATCGCTCGGCAACTGAAGCAGGCGGCCAACGGCAGAGGTGCTTGAACACCACCGCGGCTGCTTGCGGTGCCAGCTACGGCTATCATGCGGACTTTCCTCTGACAGGAGTCCGCTATGGCCAAGGCCAAGCGTATGTACGGTTGCACCGAATGTGGTGCCACCTTCCCCAAATGGGCCGGGCAATGCGGTGAATGTGGAGCGTGGAACACTCTGGTCGAAAGCATGATCGAAGCCGGCAGCGAGGCTGCCAATGGGCGAGCGAGCTGGGCTGGGCAACAGGCGCAGATCAAGACCCTGGCCGAGGTCAGCGTCGAGGAGATGCCGCGCTTCTCCACGGCGTCTGCTGAGCTGGATCGGGTGCTCGGGGGCGGCCTGGTGGATGGCTCGGTGGTGCTGATCGGCGGCGACCCGGGGATCGGCAAGTCGACCATCCTCCTGCAAACCCTGTGCAATATCGCCACGCGCCTGCCGGCGCTGTATGTCACCGGCGAGGAGTCTCAGCAGCAGGTGGCCATGCGTGCGCGGCGCCTGGGTTTGCCGGAAGACCAGTTGAAGGTGATGACCGAGACCTGCATCGAGGTGATCATCGCCACCGCACGCATCGAGCAGCCGAAAGTGATGGTGATCGACTCGATCCAGACCATCTTCACCGAGCAATTGCAGTCGGCGCCCGGCGGCGTTTCGCAAGTACGCGAGAGTGCGGCGTTGCTGGTGCGTTATGCCAAACAGAGCGGCACGGCGATCTTCCTGGTTGGCCACGTTACTAAAGAGGGGTCGCTGGCGGGGCCGCGAGTGCTCGAGCACATGGTCGATACCGTGTTGTATTTCGAAGGCGAATCGGATGGCCGACTGCGCTTGCTGCGTGCGGTGAAGAACCGTTTCGGCGCGATCAACGAACTTGGCGTGTTCGGCATGACCGACCGCGGCCTGAAGGAGGTTTCCAACCCTTCGGCGATCTTTCTCACCCGCGCTCAGGAGGAGGTGCCGGGCAGTGTGGTGATGGCGACTTGGGAAGGTACGCGGCCGATGCTGGTCGAGGTGCAGGCGTTGGTCGACACCAGTCACCTGGCCAACCCGCGGCGGGTCACTCTGGGGCTGGATCAGAACCGGCTAGCCATGTTGCTGGCAGTGCTGCACCGGCATGGCGGAATTCCAACTCACGACCAGGATGTGTTCCTTAATGTGGTCGGCGGGGTCAAGGTACTGGAGACCGCGTCGGACCTGGCCTTGATGGCTGCGGTGATGTCCAGCCTGCGCAATCGGCCGCTGCCGCATGATCTGCTGGTGTTTGGCGAGGTCGGCTTGTCCGGTGAGGTGCGCCCGGTGCCGAGCGGTCAGGAGCGCTTGAAAGAGGCGGCCAAGCACGGCTTCAAGCGCGCCATCGTGCCGAAAGGTAATGCGCCAAAAGAGAACCCGCCAGGGTTGCAGGTGATTGCGGTGACGCGTCTTGAACAGGCGTTGGATGCGTTGTTCGAGTAAAGAGAAGTTCGGGGTAGGCTGGGTAGAGCGAAGCTAAACCCAGTGCCTGTGAAGCTGGGTTTCGTCCTGTGGACTCTACCCAGCCTACTGTGTTGCCGCCTTATTCTCCGTCCAGCGAGGCCAGCTCGCGTTCCAGCAGTGTTTCATCGCCCAGGTTGAGTTCGACCAGACGGCGCAAGTGGCTGATGGAGTCGAGATCGATATGCCGGCAGACAAACCCAAGCAGGTCCCCCTGGATGCGGGTCAGCACCACTTCCATGGTGACTTGCGCGTCGGCACTCAGCTCAATGCGAGCCTCGAACGGCTGGTCGTGGTCACCGCTCCAATTGTGCGGGCGCTTTACCAGCAAGCCCTTGAGCGACAGGTCATGCAACTCAACCACCCAGCGCCGTTCGCCCTGGGCGATTTCGGTGCTGGCGTCGAAGGCGATGCGCTGAAAACGCCGCCGCTCGTTGGCTGACTCACTCATGCAATGACTCCTTGGCAGTTTTGTCCACTATAGCTAAGAGCCTGCTCATGATCTGCTGCGCTTGGCCATGCTGCGTTGAAAACAGGCTGACTGCTCATTTACAACTCGTAAATTCCGCGCCCTCGCCTGTTTGACTCGCTACGCCTTGTGACCCGCATGGAGGTGGGGAATGCCGCTACCCGTAGGCGACCCCATGGATGGGGGAGGTAGGAAAAATGCCGGGAGCATTTTCGAGAACGGGTGCGGCCCTGACCTGCGCTCGCGACGATCTTGAACAGGTTCTGGCAGAAAACTGCGCGCAGTGTAGCGCTAATGCCGCCATCGGTTTGACAGGTGAGCAAGTGTCGCCAAAGCTGCTAAAGCGTTTTTTAATAATTTCACTGCGGAGCGCAGATATGGATAAGCGACTGCTGAGCAAAGGTTTGATTCTCGGGGTCCTGAGCGCGGCCAGTTTGCTAGCTCAGGCTCAGGCCCAAGCGGCCGACGGCAAGGGCTGCGGCTGGGGCAATATGCTGTTCGAAGGCCAGAGTGGCCTGGTTCCGCACCTGCTGGCTATTTCCACCAACGTCACTTCAGGGAATGCCTCCTTTGGTCTGACCTCCGGCACTAACGGCTGCGACACCAGCGTCAAACTGGGCTATGGCGGTCGTTCGTTGTTCGCCATGAATGGCATGCTCGACTCCATCGCCGAAGACATGGCGCAGGGGCAGGGCGAGGCGTTGGATGCTTACGCCACTCTGCTGGGTGTTGAGAAGGCTGACCGGGCGCATTTTGCCCAAGTCACTCATCAGAACTTCGGCACCATTTTCCCCAGGGCAGACGTAACCAGCGAGCAAGTGCTGGCTGCCACCCTCGATGTGATGAGCCGTGACTCGCAACTGGCGCGTTATGCCAAGCAACCTGCTTAAACGAAATCCGCTCCCACCGAGCCGGGCTTTGCCCGGCTTTTTTATGCTCTCCAGTTAAGCGTGCCGGAGGCTCTATACCAAGGTCTGATAGTGAATTGCCCAGGAGCGGCTAAACTTGCACGGCCACTTGTGCGTCCATCTGTTCGGAGTTCTCGATGAATAATAACAATAGCGTTCTACGCCACCTGCCTTGGCTGGTGTTGGCGATAGTCGGCGCCTGTGCCTTGGGTGTCGTGGCCTTGCGCCGCGGCGAAGCCATCAATGCGCTGTGGATAGTGGTCGCCGCAGTAGCCATCTACCTGGTTGCTTACCGTTACTACAGCCTGTTTATCGCCACCAAAGTGATGCAGCTGGATCCGCGGCGGGCGACCCCGGCGGTAATGAATAACGATGGTCTGGACTATGTGCCGACCAACAAGCATGTGCTCTTCGGTCACCACTTTGCCGCGATCGCCGGCGCAGGTCCCTTGGTCGGCCCGGTGCTGGCGGCGCAGATGGGGTATCTGCCTGGTACGCTCTGGCTGATTGCCGGCGTCGTGCTCGCCGGTGCGGTGCAGGACTTCATGATCCTGTTCCTCTCCACTCGCCGTAATGGCCGCTCCCTCGGCGATATGGTGCGCGAGGAAATGGGCCGCGTACCGGGCACCATTGCCCTGTTCGGCTGCTTCCTGATCATGATCATCATCCTCGCGGTGCTGGCGCTGATCGTGGTCAAGGCCCTGGCGGACAGCCCGTGGGGCATGTTCACCGTGATGGCGACCATCCCGATCGCGATGCTCATGGGCATTTACATGCGCTATATCCGCCCGGGGCGCATCGGCGAGATTTCCGTGGTCGGGGTTGCTCTGCTGCTCGCTTCCATCTGGCTGGGTGGGCAGATCGCAGCGGACCCTGAGTGGGCCAAAGCCTTCACCTTCACCGGCGTGCAAATCACCTGGATGCTGGTCGGCTATGGCTTCGTTGCCGCGGTACTGCCGGTGTGGCTGGTGCTGGCGCCTCGCGACTACCTGTCGACCTTCCTGAAAATCGGCACCATCGTCGCGCTGGCGATCGGCATCCTGGTGGTCATGCCCGAGCTGAAAATGCCGGCCCTGACCCAGTTCACCGATGGTACTGGCCCGGTCTGGAAAGGCGGCCTGTTCCCCTTCCTGTTCATCACCATCGCTTGCGGCGCGGTGTCGGGTTTCCATGCGCTGATCTCCTCCGGCACCACGCCGAAGATGCTCGACAATGAAACCAACGCCCGCTACATCGGCTATGGCGGCATGTTGATGGAATCCTTCGTGGCGATCATGGCGATGGTTGCCGCTTCGGTGATCGAGCCGGGCGTCTACTTCGCGATGAACAGCCCGGCTGCCGTAGTCGGTAGCGATGTGGCGAGTGTGGCGACCACGGTCAGCGGTTGGGGCTTTGCGATCACCCCTGAAGTGCTGGTGGCAACCGCCAAGGACATCGGTGAAACCACCATCCTGTCTCGTGCCGGCGGTGCGCCGACCTTGGCGGTAGGTATCGCGCAGATCCTCCATCAGGTGTTGCCGGGTGAGAACACCATGGCCTTCTGGTACCACTTCGCGATCCTGTTCGAGGCGCTGTTCATCCTCACTGCGGTGGATGCCGGCACCCGTGCCGGACGCTTTATGCTGCAAGACCTGCTGGGTAACTTCGTGCCGGCACTGCGGCGCACCGAGTCCTGGACTGCCAACCTGATCGCCACGGCCGGTTGCGTGGCGATGTGGGGCTACCTGCTGTACCAGGGTGTGATCGATCCGCTGGGCGGGATCAATACGCTGTGGCCGCTGTTCGGTATCTCCAACCAGATGCTCGCCGGTATCGCGCTGATGCTCGCCACCGTCGTGCTGATCAAGATGAAGCGTCAGCGCTACGTTTGGGTCACCATGCTGCCGGCCGTCTGGCTGTTGATCTGCACCACCACGGCGGGCCTGATCAAGCTGTTCGATGCCAATCCGGCCGTCGGCTTCCTGGCGCTGGCGAACAAGTACAGCGATGCGCTGGCGGCCGGTCAGGTGCTGGCACCGGCCAAGGATATCGGCCAGATGCAGCACGTGATCATCAACGCCTACACCAACGCGGGGCTGACGACCTTGTTCCTGCTGGTGGTGTTCAGCATCCTGTTCTATGCGCTCAAGGTCGGTATAGCCGCCTGGGGCCACAAAGAGCGCACGGATAAGGAAACCGCTTTCCAGCCGGTGCCAGATGCTTAAAGATAGCCTTCTAGTTGGAGGAGATTGCGCATGTTCAATGATCTGAGTCGTCTCGGTAAGTACCTCGGTCAGGCTGCGCGCCTGATGGTGGGGATGCCGGACTACGACAATTACGTCGAGCACATGCGCAACAAGCATCCAGACAAACCGGTGATGAGCTACGAGGAGTTCTTCCGCGAACGCCAAGAAGCGCGTTACGGCGGCGGGAAGGGGAGGCCGATCCGCTGCTGCTGAACTCTTCTGCTGTAATCCACGCGCCACGCATCGTCGCGGCGCGTGTCATTTGGCTATGTAGAGGTTAAGTATTGGGTTGGGCCGAACAACCGCATTGTGTAGGAGCTAGCTCTGCTAGCGAATGCCGGCAGCGCAAAAGCTTCGCGAGGCGGCAGCCGTTCCATACAGCTTGCCGCATTTCCCACATCCAAGTGGGTCACAGGCTCGCTCCTACGGACTCCGCAACACAGTCAGCCCGCGGTGCAACAGCTGCACTGGCATAGCCTTTCATTTTGAGAGCAGCTTCGAATGTCGCATTTCCCCATTCCAGTAACAGTGCTCAGCGGCTTTCTCGGTGCCGGCAAGACCACCTTGCTGCGCTATCTGCTCAAGGCTGAGCATGGTTTGAAGATTGCCGTGATCGAGAACGAATTCGCCGAGACCGGCATCGACACTCAGCTCCTCGGCGATGGCCCGGTGCAGGTCATGACCCTGGCCAATGGCTGCGTCTGCTGCACCATCCATGGCGATCTGGAGCGGGCCCTGTACCTGCTCCTGGAGCGCCTGGACAGCGGCGAGATCGCCTTCGATCGCCTGGTCATCGAGTGCACCGGCCTGGCCGATCCGGCGCCGGTGGCGCAGACCTTCTTCGTCGACGAGGAACTGCGTGAGCGCTATATCCTCGACGGCATCATCACCCTGGTCGATGCCGCGCACGCCGAGCAGCACTTGATGCAGGCCATCGCCCAGGCGCAGGTTGGCTTTGCCGATCGCTTGCTGGTGAGCAAGCGCGATCTGGTCGATGAGGCGACGTTCGAGGCGCTCAGCCAGCGCCTGACCCGGATCAACCGTCGTGCACCAATCCGTGTGGTCACGCATGGGCGGATCGATCTGGCGGAACTGCTCGATGTGCGCGGCTTCAATCTGAACGCGGATCTCGGCCCTGGCCTGACCGCGCGGCCACTGCTACCGGTTCGCGGCAGCGCGCCTGACCGGATCGCCAGCCTGGTGCTGCGCAGCGAGCAGCCGCTGGATATCGACAAGCTCAGCGAATTCATGAATGAGCTGCTGGAAAACCACGGTAACTCGCTGCTGCGCTACAAGGGCGTGCTGAACATCACCGGTGAGCCGCGGCGCATGGTGTTTCAGGGTGTGCTCAAGCTGTATGGCTTCGATTGGGACGCAGAGTGGCGTGAGGACGAGCCGCGCGAAAGCGTGATCGTGTTTATCGGCGACAACCTGCCCGAAGAGAGCATCCGCGCGGGCTTCGCTGGGGTGACGGCCTGACCCTGTAGGAGCCAGCTCGCTGCTGGCTCCTACGGATGGCATTGGCGATTGCGCACACAAAAACGCCCGGCAATTCAGGCTGTGCGAAAACGTACTAATGGTTGACCAAGCAAACGCCCCGACTGGTTCGGGGCGTTTTGCTGTGTGCGGACCCAGGGGAGAAAAAGGCTGTATCAGCCCATCAATCCGATGAGGTGGCGTGCGCCGAGCACGTTGATCGCTCTTTTGAGGTTATAGGCCTGTACCGCTAAGGCCATTTCGGTTCGTGCTCCCTTCAATTGGCGAAGCAGGAAGCGACCATTACCAAATAGCCATTGTTTGAGGTTGCCAAATGGATGCTCGACGATGGACCGCCTACTCGCCATCATCTCGGGCTGCGCCTGCAGCCGCTGCTCCATTCGCTCAAAGGCCGCCTCGTGGGCATGGCGTCTCAGGTAGCGACGCTGGGCGTTGGTGCACTGTGCCTTGAGCGGGCAAGCGCTGCAGTCGCTGATCGCCGCGTGGTAGATACGCTCCCCGCGATTCAGTTGCTTGAGCGTCAGCAACTTGCCTGCCGGACAGCGGTACTGGTCGCTCTCTGCGTCGTAAGTGAAATCACTTCGCTCGAACAGCTGCGTATCACCACCCCGGTTGTTAACTGCCCGGTTGGGCGGCACATAGGCGGTAATGCCGGCATCTTCGCATGCCTGGAACTGCTCGCCGTTGGAGTAACCGGCATCGGCAGTGACCGTCAGCACGTCCTGCTGCAACTCGGACTGGGCGGCTTTAGCCATCGGCTCGAGCTGCTGGGTATCGTTGCCGTCCTGTGTGACCTCGTGATGCAGGATCAGGCAATGCTCGGCGTCCACAGCTGTTTGCACGTTGTAAGCGACGCGCCCACCCCGAGGGGTACGCATCATCCGGGCATCGCTCTCGGTGGTGATGAATTGCTCAAGCTCCAGGGCCTGCATCAGTGCTTGGCAAGTCAGGTTGTCGGCCTGTTTGGCTTGCAGTCGCTCCAGCGCCGTTTTTACCGCACTACGGTCAACGGCCTCATTGGCTTCGGACTTGTCCGCCTCATCCAGCTCCGCCAGGTACTGGGCGATACGCTTATCCAGCTTCTCTTGCTGACGCTTGAGCTTCTTCAGATCCACATGCCGACGCGCTGAGGCCACGGCCTTGAATTTGCTGCCATCGATGGCCACCAACTCTCCGGCGATCAGCCCGGCTTGACGGCAAAACTGCACGAAGGCCCGACAGGTCGCGCTGAACGCTTGTCCGTTGTCCTTGCGGTAATCGGCGATGGTCTTGAAGTCCGGCTTGAGCCGATTGAGCAACCACATGACTTCGACGTTGCGCAGGCATTCAGCTTCGAGGCGTCGGGAGGAGCGGATGCGTTGGAAATAGCCATACAGGTACAGCTTGAGCAGGTCCGCCGGATCGTAGGCAGGACGCCCCGTACTCTTGGGAGTGGCTTTGGCAAACCCGAGTAGCTTGAGGTCCAGTCGAGCCACGTAGGCATCGATCACACGGACCAGATGGTCGTCGGGAATCAACTCTTCCAGCGAAACCGGAAACAGACTGGTCTGGTCTCGCGCCTCTCCTTGGATGTACGCCATAACGAAAAATGCCCGTATCTTTCGATGCGGGCATTTTCTTCAACTACCAATCAGAACGCTAGGTTTTCACACAATCTGAATTGCCGGGCGTTTTGGTGAGCGCTGACGCTTAGTTGCCGTAGACCGGGAACTTGGCGCAAACGGCTTTGACCTGGCCACGGATGCGGTCGATTACCGACTCATCGTTGAGGTTGGCGAGGATCTCGCAGATCCAGCCCGCCAGTTCGCGGCACTCGGCTTCTTTGAAGCCGCGGGTGGTCACAGCCGGGGTGCCGATGCGCAGGCCGGAGGTGACGAACGGCGAGCGCGGATCGTTCGGGACCGAGTTCTTGTTCACGGTGATGAAGGCGCGACCCAGGGCGGCGTCGGCGTCCTTACCGGTGATGTCCTGCTTGATCAGGCTGAGCAGGAACAGGTGGTTCTGCGTGCCGCCGGAGACCACGTCGTAGCCGTTCTCGATGAACACCCCGGCCATGGCCTGGGCGTTCTTCACCACTTGTTGCTGGTAGGCCTTGAACTCCGGTTGCAGGGCTTCCTTGAAGCACACCGCCTTGGCGGCGATCACGTGTTCCAGCGGGCCACCCTGGGCGCCAGGGAATACCGCGGAATTGAGCTTCTTCTCGATCGCTTCGTTGGCCTTGGCCAGAATCAGGCCGCCGCGCGGGCCGCGCAGGGTCTTGTGGGTGGTAGTGGTGACCACGTCGGCGAACGGCACCGGGTTCGGGTACACGCCAGCAGCCACCAGGCCTGCGACGTGGGCCATGTCGACGAACAGGTAAGCCCCGACTTTGTCGGCGATAGCGCGGAAGCGTGGGAAGTCCAGCACCTGCGAGTAGGCGGAGAAGCCGGCCACGATCATTTTCGGCTGGTGCTCGACAGCCAGGCGCTCGACTTCGTCGTAGTCGATCAGGCCGTTGCTGTCGATGCCGTACTGCACGGCGTGGTAGAGCTTGCCGGAGGAGCTGACGCTGGCGCCGTGGGTCAGGTGACCGCCGTGGGCCAGGCTCATGCCGAGGATGGTGTCGCCGGCGTTCAGCAGGGCCAGGTACACCGCGCTGTTGGCTTGCGAGCCAGCGTGCGGCTGGACGTTGGCGTAATCGGCGCCGAACAGCTGCTTGGCGCGGTCGATGGCCAGTTGCTCGACCACGTCGACGTATTCGCAACCGCCGTAATAACGCTTGCCCGGATAACCTTCGGCGTACTTGTTGGTCAGTACCGAGCCTTGGGCTTCCATCACCGCTGGGCTGGTGTAGTTCTCCGAGGCGATCAGCTCGATGTGCTCTTCCTGGCGCTGGGCTTCTTGCTCCATCGCGGCGAACAGGTCGGCGTCGTAGTTGGCGAGAGTCGTTTCACGGCTGAACATGGCAATCCCCTGAGAAAAATCAGCTGGGCGGTTGTAAGAGGGGGCGGATTCTACCGCATCCGTCGCTACCTGGCACATGACGGTCGGTCATGTGACGGATAAGCGGGGCTCATTGTGCGTAGGTTGGCGCGTAGGTTGGCGCGTAGGTTGGCGCTGAGCCAAAGGCGATGCCCAACAACCGGCCTGCAAGGCCGGGCGTTCAAGTTCGAGACCGCGAATAGGGCGTCGCAGGGCGACTCCTTGTTGGGCATCGCCACGCTTAGCGCCAACCTACGAAGAGCTGAGTTCGTACCGAAAAAGCACTCAGCTCAGCATAAACAGCGCGGGGCCGCTGAACTGGGCGGCGAACTGGTTGGCGGTCATGGGTTTACCAAACAGATAGCCCTGGACTTCGTCGCACTCGTGTTCACGGAGGAAATCCAGCTGTTCCTGGGTCTCCACCCCTTCGGCAATCACCGCCAGATTCAGGCTGTGGGCCATGGCGATGATTGCGCGGGCGATCTGCGCGTCCTGTTCGCCGGCGGGCAGGCCATCGACGAAGCTGCGGTCGATCTTCAGGACGTCGATCGGGAACTGCTTGAGGTAGTTCAGCGAGGAGTAACCGGTGCCGAAATCGTCGACCGCGATGCTCAGGCCGAGACGCTTGAAGCCCGCGAGGATCTGCATGGTTTCATCGACGTCGCGCATCAGGATGCTTTCGGTCAGCTCCAGCTCCAGGCACGCCGGCGGAATGCCGCTGTCTTCCAAGATGCTGGCGATGCGCAGGCCCAGCTGGCCTTCGGCGAATTGCCGGGCCGAGAGATTGACCGACACCTTCGGCACCCGCACCTTGGCGTGGTGCCAGGCTTTGAGCTGGCGGCAGGCCTCGGCCAGGACCCAGTCGCCGACCTGTACCACCAGCCCCAGCTCTTCCAGCACCGGGATGAATTCAGCGGGTGCGACCAGACCTCGGCGCGGGTGCCGCCAGCGCAGCAATGCCTCAACACCGGTCAAACGCTTGCCGTTGCCACTGAACTGAGGCTGGTAATAGAGCACGAACTGCTGCTGTTCGAGGGCATGCCGCAGGTCGCTTTCCAGCTCCAGGCGCTCCAGGGCCGTGGCGTTCATCGCCGCCTGGTAGAACTGGAAGTTGTTCTTGCCGCGCTCCTTGGCGTGATACATGGCGGTGTCGGCATTCTTCATCAACTGGCTCAGTTCGTTGCCGTCTTGCGGGCTGAGAGCAATGCCGATACTGGCGGTGACGAAGAACTCCCGGCCTTCGAGGATGAAGGGCTGCGCCAGGCTGGAGAGAATCTGTTCGGCGACATGAATCGCCCGGTTCAGCGCGCCCTCGCGAGTGCCGCGTGGCTGGAGCAACAGGGTGAATTCGTCGCCACCCATGCGCGCCACGGTGTCGTCTTCGTCGACGCAGGCCGCCAGGCGCAGCGCCACGTCCTTGAGCATGCGGTCGCCTGCGGCGTGGCCGAGGGAGTCGTTGATCGGCTTGAAGCGGTCGAGGTCGAGGAACATCAGCACCACCCACTCCTGATGCCGTTCGGCATGCTGCAGGGCGGTGTGCAGGCGATCCTGGAACAGGGTGCGGTTAGGCAGGTGGGTCAGGGCATCATAGTAGGCCAGACGGTGGATGCGTTGCTCGCTGGCCTTGCGCTCGCTGATGTCGCTGAAGAAGCACACATAGCTGACCAGATCGCCTTCTTCGTCCTGCACCGCGGTGATCCCGACCCAGGCCGGAAAGTTTTCGCCGTTGCGCCGCTTCAGCCAGACCTCGCCTTCCCAGCTACCGTGCAGGTTGAGTTGGCTGAGGATGTAGCGCAGGTGGTGGGCCTGCTGGCGGTCGGCGGTGAGCATGCCGGGCAATTGGTCGAGCACTTGCGCGCTGGAATAGCCGCTGACACGGCTGAATGCTTCGTTGACCTGGACGATATAGCCGACCGGGTCGGTGACCAGAATGGCCGCGGTGGAGTGTTCGAACACCGTCGCGGCCATCCGCAGGTCTTTCTCGGCGCGGCGCTGCTGGCTGATATCGCGGCCAACACCGAGCAAGCCTTCGAAGCGCCCGTGCTCGTCCCACATCAGGGTCAGGCGCAACTCCACCGGAATCTTGCGACCATCGAAATGCATGCAGTCGAACAGGAACAGCTGCGTCGGCAGTTGGCTGCGCAACTCGCTCAGGCGCTGCGGATCGCCGAGCGCTCTGCGCACACGCTCCAGCAGCAGATAGAAGCCAGCCAGCTGGCGCGGGTCGGCGGCGACGCTGTGGAGGTTGTTGCCGATCAGCCATTCGGCGCTGTAGCCCAGCATGGGTTGTACCGAGGGGCTGACGTAGTCGAGCTGCAGGCTGCTGTCGGTGGAGAAAATCACATCGCTGATGCTTTCCGCCAGCAGGCGGTAGCGCCGCTCGTTGTTGCGTAGCAGTTCGCTGGCTTCGATCTGCTCGGTGACGTCCTTGGCCACCCCGATCAGGCGGCTGACGCGGCCAGCCGAGTCGCGACTCAAGGCCTGTTCGCGGATATCGAACCAGTGCCAGTTGCCGTCGCGGTGCCGACAGCGCAAGTGGCATTGCAGCAGCAGGCCGTCGCCGACCACCTGCTGCAGGTTGCGCAAGCGCTGGTATTGTTCGATATCGTCCGGGTGCAGCACGACCTCCCAGAAGCGCTCGCCCATCTCGAGCAGTTCGGCCTTGCTGTAGCCCAGCTGCTGGCCGAGGCGGTTGTTGCTGAACAGCACCCGCTTGTTGCTCATGTCATGCACGTATAGGGTGTCCGGCAGCGCCCGTACCACCTCCGACCAGAAGCGCTCGCGCTCGATCAGTGACAGCTCGACGCGTTTGCGGCTGGTGATGTCGCTGATGCTCAGGGTCACCGCGTGGTAATCCTCGGGCAACTCAGGTAAGCGCAGAACCAGCCATAGATGGCGCTCGTGGCCTTGCGGGGTGACGACCCGGCTCTCCAGCTCTAGCTGGCTCTGGCCGCCCAGCACGGCGGCGATCAGCTGGAAGCGAATGCCGTCGGCGCGCACTGGGCCGCAGTCAATCAGGTGCTGCCAGGCCTGCTCGGCAGAGCGGACGCCGAGTAAGCGCAAGGCCACTTGATTGCTCTCGGTAACCCGCAACTGTTGGAGCAATTCCTGGTGGCGCTGGGGATGGCCCTCCAGCCACTGGCTCAGGCTGCCGTGGTCATGCAAGCCCTGGTGCAACAGATAGTGGCGCAGACCGGCCAGATCGAGTACGCAAAGGGCGATGCCGCTGCCTTCGAAGATGTCCTGGTAGCGCCGTCGGGTTTCCTGCAGCACGCGCAGGGCTTGCTGTTGCTCGGTGACATCGCGCAGCACCCAGACATGCCCAAGGTGCTTGGAGCCCTCGCTGAGATCACTGCGGGTCACGGTGAACAGGCGCCGCTGGCCGTCCTGCAGGAGCTCCACCAGCTCCGGGGCGAGGTCGTTGTGCAGGCTCGGGCCGTGCAGCAACAGCGGGTCGAGCCCGGGCAGCAGCTCGAGCAAGTGGTGGCCGTGCGCCTCGTTAGCGCGCAGGCCGAACAACTGCTCGGCTTGCGGGTTGAGGTAGCGCAGCTGACCATCGCTCTGCGTCACCAGCACGCGCTCTTCGATGGCCCGCAGGGCGCTGTCGGCATGCTGCAGCGAGCGGCGCGAGGCAGCATTCAGTTCGCGCAGGCTGCGTTGTTCGCGCAGCAGACGCAGCAGTGCCAGCAAGGTGAGTAGGGCGCAGAAGATAAACAGCAGAAATTTGCCGGCTAGCTCAGGCAATAGTTCAGCCGTTGCCCGGCGCTCATCGAACAGGCTGCGCAGCTGCCAGTCGCTGCCGGCCAGGGGGGGCAGCAGCAGGCTTTGTGCCTGCTCAGCGGCGGTGACGGGCATGGCGATAGAGCTGTCGTGCGGCAGCTCCGGCTGACGGAGGATCACCCGCTGGGCCAGGCGATCCTCGAGCAGCCAGGAGTGCTCACCGTTGTCAAAGCCACGCAAGCCATTGCGCAGCGCTTCCAACCCTATGCGCACGACCCAGTAACCACTGGTTTGCGCATCCGCCGTTTGGCGCAACAGCAGATAGATCTGGCCGCCGTCACGACCGCTGAAGGCAAAGTGATAGGGCTGGCCGAGGTTGCGCTGCAGCAGGCTGGCGAGGAAGGGCGCGTCATCTGCTGCGGCCTGGCTGTCGGCGAGGACGCTGCCACGCGGGCTGAGCCAGACCAGGCTGCGCAGTGCCGGAAAGATCTCCCGCAGGCTGTTCAATAGGCTGCTGCGCTGCTCGAGCTCCGGCGGGCGCAGGGCATTCTGGCGCAGCAGGGCGAGGCCGGCGTGGGCCTTGTATTCCATGCTCAGGGCCAGGTGCTCGGCCAACTGCTGACCGAATTCGTGCTCGCGTTGCTGGCGATGCGCCTGGCGTTGCTGGAGCTCCTGGTACAACTGCCCCAGCAACAGCCCGAGCATGAGCAGCACCAACAGCACCAGGACGCCTTTCACCGAACCCGGCAAGGGGGTGGCGAGCGGGTCGCCAGGCGCGCGCTTGGAGGTGGATGGCTTGGGCTTGGGCACGAACGAAGATCCTGCAGTAACGGCTTAAATTGGGCAGGTGGCGCGCCGCCGACCTTAAGTCGGGCGCGCGCGGGTCGGCTAGCATGCCTATAAATGTGGCGAAGTGCCAGTTGGCCCGACGAGCGTCGGTTTGCCCTGCGGGGCACATTCCGGTAGCTTTGCCGCACGCGCGCGGGAGCGCCGGCCTCCAGCACTCAACGGCTTGTTGAGACGCTTGGTCCCCGCCCAAGCAGTGGTTAGGCTCTTTAGCTGCAAAAGCCTGCTCATTGCCTGTTGCGCGAGCTCTTTCCTGGCTCGCGCTCTAGTCATCAATGTCTGTCACAGAAGCTAGGTTCCTCATGGCTCAATACGTCTACACCATGCATCGGCTGGGCAAAGTTGTGCCGCCGAAGCGGGAAATCCTCAAGAACATCTCCCTGTCCTTCTTCCCCGGCGCCAAGATCGGTGTGCTCGGCCTGAACGGTTCGGGTAAGTCCACGCTGTTGAAAATCATGGCGGGCGTCGATACCGAATTTAACGGTGAGGCGCGACCGATGCCGGACCTCAACATCGGTTACCTGCCGCAGGAGCCGCAGCTGGACCCGGCAAAGACCGTGCGAGAAGTGGTCGAAGAGGCCGTCAGCGTGATCAAGAACGCCCAGGCGCGCCTGGACGAGGTCTACGCCGCGTACGCCGAGCCGGATGCCGACTTCGATGCGCTGGCCGCCGAGCAGGGCAAACTCGAAGCCATTCTGCAGGCCTCCGACGGTCATAACCTCGAGCGCCAGCTGGAAGTCGCCGCCGACGCGCTGCGTTTGCCGGCCTGGGATGCCAAGGTGGTGCACCTTTCCGGTGGTGAGAAACGCCGCGTCGCGCTGTGCCGCCTGCTGCTGTCCGCTCCGGACATGCTGCTACTGGACGAGCCGACCAACCACCTGGACGCCGACTCGGTGGCCTGGCTGGAGCACTTCCTCCACGACTTCCCCGGCACCGTGGTGGCGATCACCCACGACCGTTACTTCCTCGACAACGTCGCCGGCTGGATTCTCGAACTCGACCGCGGCGCCGGCATTCCTTACGAGGGCAACTACTCCGGCTGGCTGGAGGCCAAGTCCGACCGTCTGGCCCAGGAGTCCAAGCAGCAGTCGGCTCACGAAAAGGCGATGAAAGAAGAGCTGGAGTGGGTGCGTAAAGGCGCCAAGGCGCGGCAGTCGAAATCCAAGGCGCGTCTGCAACGCTTCGAGGAAATGCAGTCGCAGGAATTCCAGAAGCGCAGCGAAACCAACGAGATCTACATCCCGGCGGGTCCGCGTCTGGGCGACAAAGTCATCGACTTGAACAATGTCTGCAAGGGTTACGGCGACCAGGGGTTGATCGACAACCTGTCATTCAGCATGCCCAAAGGCGCCATCGTCGGTGTGATCGGCGGTAACGGTGCGGGTAAATCCACCTTGTTCCGCATGCTGATGGGCAAAGAAGCGCCGGACTCCGGCAGCATCGAAATCGGTGAAACCGTCAAGCTGGCCTGCGTCGACCAAAGTCGCGATGACCTCGACGGTGGCAAAACCGTGTGGGAAATGATCTCCAATGGCTCCGATGTGATCCGCATCGGCAACTACGAGATTCCTTCGCGTACCTACGTCGGCCGCTTCAACTTCAAGGGCGGCGACCAGCAGAAATTCGTCAAGGACCTGTCCGGTGGTGAGCGTGGCCGCTTGCACCTGGCGCTGACCTTGAAAGAGGGAGCCAACGTGCTGCTGCTCGACGAACCATCCAACGACCTCGACGTGGAAACCCTGCGTTCGCTGGAAGAAGCGTTGCTCGACTTCCCCGGCGCGGCGATTGTGATTTCCCACGATCGCTGGTTCCTCGACCGGGTGGCCACGCACATCCTGGCCTACGAAGACGACTCGCAAGCGGTGTTCTTCGAAGGCAACTACAGCGAGTATGAAGCCGACCGCAGGAAGCGCCTCGGCGATGCCGCAGCCCAGCCGCACCGGGTACGGCACAAGAAGCTCGTGCAGTAAGCGCCAGTGGAATAAAAAACGGAGCCTGCGGGCTCCGTTTTTTATGCCTGCGTTTCTTGGCGAGTTGGAGGGATAACAGGTTATCTATCCAGGGAACGGAGATGCGTAGGGTGGGCAATGTTTTTTTGGGGGGGCAGAGGTGGCGGTTAACACCAGATAGGCAAATGGGTATTGGCTGCTGGTCCTGCGGTTTGTTGGCTTTGACGTTGTGCCCGAGCCTGTTATCGCGCTGGTGGATGCTTCTGGTTGTGCCCTCTCGGGCGAGGCTTTGCTGGGCGTAGGAGCGAAATTATTCGCGATGGGGTAGCACCGAGTCGCTCTTGTTCGCGGATAAATCCGCTCCTGCAAGGGGCGGCGCGCGGCAGGACTCCGCCCCCGAGTTCCGTGAAGAACCTTTTTTCTTGCCCACCAAGTGGCGTTCGGCGCCGCAAAGGTGGATGGGTGAAGCGCCATCCACCCTACACTGCTAATAGTGATACCACTTCAGTTCCAGTTTGATTTCATTCTCCGGCGCGCTCAGCTGGCTGAATTCACGCTGGGCGGAGAGGCGCAGGCCGAGGTTGCGCGAGACTTCCCACTGCTGATTGAGGCTGAGTTTGCGGCGTACCTCGCCGTTGTAGAAGTAGTCGCCGGCAGCCTCCAGGCTCAGGTTGCCCAGCGGGTTGTGCCAGAGCAGGCCGGTATTGAAGCCGGCGGCAGGGGCGATAAAGGTGGCGAAGTCTGTGTTGTTTTCGATTCGCAGCGTGCCCAAGGCAAAGCCCAGCATCTCATCGCTCAGCTGCCAGGTGCCGCCGGCGCCGCCATTCAGGTGCGTGACCAGTCGCTCGTCGCCGTCTTCACCGTGGACACGCTCCAGGCCGCTGGCGACTTGCCAGGACCATGGCTTGAGCAACTGATTGCGCGGCGTCAGTGAGCGGATGGTGGCCAGGTCCAGGCGTTGCAGTTGCCAGTGGTTACTCTCGTATTGGCGCAATTTGAGCTGCAGGATCTCGATCTGCGCGCCCAGCGGGAAGCCGTACATGTTGTCGTTCAAGTCGTGATAGGCCATGCGTAGGCCGTACTCGGCAAAAGCGCGGTCATCACGGCTGCCGGCGCCCAGTTGCCAGGTGCGCGATTCATGCCCGTCTTCCGGCAGGCCGGGGCGTTTCACTTCAAGCGCTGGTGGCGGGTTCTGGTTGATCGACTGCAACAGGGCGAAGCTGCGCTGGGCGCTTGCGCTGTCCCGCGCTTCGCCATTGGCACGATAGCGCGTCAGGCGAAACGCTGCGTCCTGAATCAGCGCTCGACGCTCTTTCGGCAGGCGTTGCAGCTCAGGGTTGTTCAGCTGGCTTTGACCATCGGCGAGCAACAGCACCCAATCCTGTTCCTCCGAGCTGAGGGGCTTGGCGCGGGCCAGCAGTTCGTGTTCTCGGGACGGGCGATAGTCGGTGCGTTCCACCAAACCGGCGTTTTTCACCGCGCGCACGGTATCGGTGGGGATGGCGGTGAGGGGGAATTGCTCGGTTAGCTCGAGGCCGGGGCGGGCGATTTCCAGCAGTTCAAGCAGGCGATAGGAGCAGTTTTCGTCGAAGAAGAAGTAGTCGAACTGGATCTGTTTCAATTCCCAGACATGCTCGACCATCCGTGCGGTTTCCTCTGGCGTCAGGTTCAACCGGTATTCCCACAGGTCGCGGTTTTCCAGGCTGCGGTACTCGGCGAGTTTCTCGCGATAGGGCACCAGGGCAAACAGCCCAGGGTAGCCGCCCATCAGGCCTTTCCAGGCATAGAGGATGCTGTTGTCCATGCCCTCGATAAAGGCGCCGAAGTTCAGCGCATAGCTGAGCAGGGCAGTGTTGTTGCTCTGTACGTCGGCCTGATCGATGCGCAGCAAGGTGTGGCCGAACATCGAAGAGGGGCTGTTCAGGTAGGCCGCGGGGAAGATCAGCACGCTGCTGTGCGGGGCGATGTCCTTGAACCAGGCGGTGAACTCGCTGCAGGCGGGTTGCGGCAGATCGCGCAGTTGCAACTGCTCGCGAAGCCAGCGGGTGCGGGCGGGGTAAACGCATTGGGCGTGTTTATCGCCACTGCCAGCGGGGGCGTACAGGGCTTTGAGCGTGGCGGCCAACTCCGCGGTGGGGTCACTGTCGCCGTTGGCGGCGAGGAAGAACTGCTCGTCATCGACATAACTGCGCCAACCACCGAGCTTGCCGGTTTCATAGTGGCCGAGGGCGATCCAATACGGATCGGCGGCCAGTGCGTTCAGGCGCTCATCAGGCAGGTTTGGGGCGGCCTGCAGAAAGGTGCAAGTGCATAGGGCCAGAGAGAATAAAATCCGTTTCAACGTGAGCGTTCTTCTTCTAAGGCAATGCGCGAAACTTTGAGGATGCCCTATGCGGGTGTCAAGGCTGTCGGTCCAAGGCAATTGCGCAAGTTTTTTCTGCGTCTCGTGCAGGCTGTGCAGCAGCGTCCACACTTACAGGAGGCTTTGCTTTAGGAGTGTGCACCATGACTGCCTTCGACCCTCGGGCCGCGCTAGATGCCATGCTCGCTGAGAACGGCGCGCGGGCGAATGCCATTCGCGAAGACCTGGCCCGTAGTCACTCGCCGGATTTCGCCGAACAGGCCCTCCAGCGGCAGAATGACGAAGTGCTGGAGGCCTTGCTGGCCGAGAGCGAGGCGGCTTTACGGCTGGCGGGCTTGGCCAAGCTACGGCTGGCGGAGGGTACTTATGGTTACTGTCTGCGCTGCGGCGAGCCAATTCAGCCGGCACGCTTGGCCATTATGCCGGCTGCCGAGTACTGCCTGGCCTGTGCTGATCTGGGCAATTGACGCCACTCACTGTGAACGCCTTGCCAGGTGTAATCAGCCAGCGCCAGAATGCGGCCATCTCCCGCGGTTTTGCCCCGCCCGATGTAAGGATTCCCGATGCCTGATCCCGTTGCTGCCGGCCTGCGCCTGGCGCCCGATGCGCTGACTCGTCCCTTCGATGCCAGCCAGTTCAACTTCACCGTCACCGATGACCTGGAGCCCTTCCGCGGCGTGCTCGGTCAGGAGCGTGCGGTTGAAGCCCTGCAGTTTGGCGTGGCGATGCCGCGCCCCGGTTACAACGTGTTTGTCATGGGCGAGCCGGGTACCGGCCGCTTCTCATTCGTTAAGCGTTACCTCAAGGCTGAGGCCAAGCGCTTGGAAACGCCGTCGGACTGGGTCTACGTCAATCATTTCGACGAGCCGCGCGAACCGCGTGCGCTGGAACTGCCGCCGGGCACCGCGAGCGCTTGTATCAGCGATATCGAGGTATTGATCGATAACCTGCTGGCGACCTTCCCGGCGGTGTTCGAGCACCCGGCCTATCAGCAGAAGAAAAGTGCCATCGACCGCGCGTTCAACCAGCGTTACGACCGTGCGCTGGATGTGATTGAGCGGCTTTCGCTGGAAAAGGAAATCGCCCTCTTCCGCGACAGCAGCAACATCGCCTTCACCCCGATGAAAGACGGCAAGGCGCTGGACGAGGCCGAGTTCGCGCAACTGCCGGAGGCCGAGCGTGACCGCTACCACGCCGATATTTCGGCGCTGGAGGAACGCCTCAACGAAGAGCTGGCCAGCCTGCCGCAATGGAAGCGCGAGTCGAGCAATCAGCTGCGTCATCTGAATGAGGAAACCATCACCATCGCCCTGCAGCCGCTGCTCGCGCCGCTGTCGGAAAAATACGCGGAAAATGCCGGGGTCTGCGCCTACCTGCAAGCCATGCAGGTCAATCTGCTGAAAACCGTGGTCGAGCAGTTGGTGGATGAAAACAAGCTCGATGCGCAAGCCCGCAAGTTGCTGGAGGAGCAGTACAGCCCCAGCCTGGTGGTAGGCCATCACGTCAGCGGCGGCGCGCCGGTGGTGTTCGAGTCGCACCCGACCTACGACAACCTGTTCGGTCGCATCGAGTACAGCACCGACCAGGGCGCGCTCTACACCAGCTATCGGCAGTTGCGGCCGGGGGCATTACACCGAGCCAACGGCGGCTTCCTGGTGCTGGAAGCGGAAAAAATGCTCGGTGAGCCGTTTGTCTGGGATGCGCTGAAGCGCGCCCTGCATGCGCGCAAGTTGAAGATGGAGTCGCCGCTCGGCGAGTTGGGGCGTTTGGCGACGGTTACGCTGACCCCGCAAGTGATTCCGCTGCAGATCAAAGTCATCATCATTGGTTCGCGCCAGCTGTATTACGCCCTGCAGGACCATGATCCAGACTTCCAGGAGATGTTCCGCGTCCTGGTGGATTTCGATGAAGACATTCCGCTGGCCGACGACAGCCTGGAGCAGTTCGCTCAACTATTGAAAACCCGCACCTCGGAAGAGGGTATGGCGCCGTTGACAGCTGGCGCGGTGGCGCGGCTGGCGACCTACAGCGCGCGCCTGGCCGAGCATCAGGGGCGGTTGTCGGCCCGTATCGGCGATCTGTTCCAATTGGTCAGCGAAGCCGATTTTATCCGTCAGTTGGCCAACGATACGGTGACCGACGCCGGGCATATCGAGCGCGCGCTGAAGGCCAAGGCCACGCGCACGGGCCGAGTCTCGGCGCGCATTCTCGATGACATGCTGGCCGGCATCATCCTGATCGACACCGCCGGCGCCACAGTCGGTAAGTGCAACGGTCTGACGGTGTTGGAGGTCGGCGACTCGGCCTTTGGGGTGCCCGCGCGGATTTCCGCTACGGTGTATCCAGGCAGCAGCGGTATCGTCGACATCGAGCGCGAGGTCAATCTCGGCCAGCCGATCCACTCCAAGGGCGTGATGATCTTGACCGGCTACCTCGGCAGCCGTTACGCCCAGGAATTCCCTCTGGAGATTTCCGCCAGCATTGCCCTGGAGCAATCCTACGGCTATGTCGACGGCGACAGCGCCTCGTTGGGTGAGGTCTGCGCGCTGATCTCGGCGTTATCGCGTACACCGTTGAAGCAGTGCTACGCCATCACCGGTTCGATCAACCAGTTCGGGGAAGTGCAGGCGGTTGGTGGGGTTAACGAGAAGATCGAAGGTTTCTTCCGGCTCTGCGAAGCGCGCGGCCTGACCAGTGAGCAGGGCGTGATTATCCCGCACGCCAACGTCGCCACGCTGATGCTCGATGAGCGCGTGTTGCAGGCAGTGCGCGCCGGCCTGTTCAATGTCTATGCGGTGCGCCAGGTCGACGAAGCGCTCGGTCTGTTGGTGGGCGAGGCCGTCGGTGCGCCGGATGCCGACGGTCAGTTTCCCGAGGGCAGCGTCAATGCTCGGGTGGTCGAGCGACTGCGTGAGATTGCCGAGCTGGAGTTGGAAGACGATGAGAAAAACGCAGAGCAGGACAAGCAGCCAAAGAGTCCGGCGCAGGCCGCCAAACCGCAGGACAGCAAAGCCGCTGGATGAGCCTTAGGGCGCTCAATGACCCGGCTGGCCGTTCAATGGCTGGTCAGTCATTGAGCAGATTGGTGCCAGCTACGGCGGCTGGCATCTAGCCCGGCTTTCCCACGCGTAGTCCACAGAGTTATCCACAGCGAACGGGGATAATCGCAGGCTTCCCTGAACCGCCTGACGGGGTGTAGTCTGAAAGCCAGACCTTGGGAGGGCCGCAGTTATGCCGCGCAGCCTCTGCCTCACCCGCCAATGCCTGGGACTGGCCACACGCATCGAGTGTGTGATTCGTCCTCTGGCTGGCGAAAATGGACTCTGGACTCTTCTTTGCGCCGCCGGGGTGGCCGGCGCTCAGCCCTCTGCGATTAAGGCGCAAGGCCCATTTCACGGGCCTTTTGTGGCAGAGTCGGTACTCTCGGCAATCGCCGACAACCTTGCGGTGCTGGGCTATGTCGAATCCTCCGACCCTTCTATCTGGTGCCTGCATATGCAGGCCGAATTGCGCCGGTTGAACGCTGAGCGCGGCCGTCATTTGGGCGACTATCAGTTCCGCCCGGAGACGTGAATAGCAGCTTTGCTCAGCTTTTGAGCAATCCCTGCCAGCCCCCGCGCCAAGGCGTGGAGCGCGCTCTATCCTGAGTCCCTCCACAAGGTTATCCACAGCGGCCGTGGATAACCGAAAAAGGCATTAATCAGTCGAGTGTCTCAGGATCAGGCCAGCCCCTCTTGCTTGTCTCGCGACGGGGGTGGTTATACTCGCGGCGAATTTTTACCTAGCTGCGAGACACCATGGAACGCTTAATCGAAAACTCTCTTTATACCTCCCGTTGGCTATTGGCGCCGATCTACTTTGGCCTGTCTTTGGGGCTGTTGGCGTTGGCGTTCAAGTTTTTTCAGGAGGTTTTTCATCTCCTGCCGAACATCTTCACGCTGGCGGAGGCCGACCTGATCCTGGTGTTGCTGTCGATGATCGATATGGCGCTGGTCGGTGGCCTGTTGGTGATGGTGATGATTTCCGGCTACGAGAACTTCGTCTCGCAACTGGATGTCGATGAGGGCAAGGAAAAGCTCAACTGGCTAGGCAAGATGGATTCCGGCTCGCTGAAAATGAAGGTAGCCGCCTCCATCGTGGCGATCTCGTCAATTCATCTGCTGCGAGTGTTCATGGACGCGCAGAGAATCGAGAACGACAAGATCATGTGGTACGTGATCATTCATATGACCTTTGTGATCTCTGCCTTCGCCATGGGTTATCTGGATAAGCTGACCAAGCACGATCACTAGTAGCCAGCCTTCTACGGCCTAAGTCGCCCGGCTGCTGTGAAGCGGACGGGCGGTTGCGTTTCTGCCTTGTGCTTCTTGGCCCTTCTGCAAAGACTGTAGTTGTATGGATTTCGTACCAACTGCTAGTGCGAGGTACTGTTATGAATCTGCACGACCTTTCCAGTCATGCCCGCGCGGGGCAGATCGACAAGTTGAACCTGATCTCCATCGAGGGGGGCAACTACTACCTGCTGGAAGCGCGCGTGGGCGGTAGACCCTTCACGCTGAAAGATGGCCAGGGCCACATCCTGCACCTACGCTCGGTTGAGCATGCCCGCGAGGTGCTGCACTCATTGCCGCAGCTACCGCCGTTCCATTTGGTGCAGGCAGAGGTGCATGACGAAATGTGCGGTATGTCCGATGACTCCCAGAAAACTCCGGGGCCGACCTCAACTCGCTGAACTCCATCAGGGAGTTGTGCTTGCCTGGCCTTACCAAGGGGCTGCGGTGGGAGTTTTACTGCGAAAAAGCGCATTCTAGGTCGGGTGCGGGAGTGACTCGGCTGTGAGCTTGGCTGCGCCAGCGGTCGTTGTTGCGGTAGGGCGAGAGGGGTATCTGTGCTAGTCTGGCCGACCTTTTTTTGCCCGCAGCGGAGCCGTGCTATGTCCGAACTCAACCTCTCTACTGACGAAACCCGCGTCAGCTACGGCATTGGCCGTCAGCTGGGTGACCAGTTGCGCGACAACCCGCCGCCGGGTGTGAGCCTGGACGCCATTCTGGCGGGCTTGACTGACGCTTTTAGCGGTAAGGCAAGCCGGGTCAGCCAGGACGAAATGTCCGCAAGCTTCAAGGTGATCCGCGAAATTATGCAGGCTGAGGCGCAGGCCAAGGCTGAAGCCGCTGCTGGCGCAGGTCTGACCTTCCTGGCTGAAAACGCCAAGCGTGCCGGTATTACCCAACTGGCTTCCGGCCTGCAGTACGAAGTGCTGAGCGCTGGTGAGGGCGCCAAGCCGACTCGCGAAGATACCGTGCGTACTCACTACCACGGCACCCTGATCGACGGCACGGTGTTCGACAGCTCCTATGATCGTGGCGAGCCGGCGGAGTTTCCGGTGGGCGGCGTGATTGCTGGTTGGACAGAGGCACTGCAACTGATGGGCACTGGCAGCAAGTGGCGCTTGTACGTACCGAGCGAGCTGGCTTACGGTGGTCAAGCCGTCGGCAGCATCCCGCCGCACAGCGTGCTGGTGTTTGACGTCGAGCTGCTGGAAATCCTCTAAGGAGCCAGCACCGATGTAGCAAAAAGGCCGGGAGCGCTCACGCATTCTCGGCCTTTTTGCCTTCTGGGCTGTGGCTCAGAGCCTGTTCATGATCTGTTGCGTGTCGCCAGCCGGGCGTAGGGCGCGGGCGTAGCAGAACAGGAACAGGCTGCGCACCAACTCCTTGAGTACCAGCGGCTCGCTGGAGTTCAGGCCGATCAAATCAAGATCGCCCTGTTCGCGCAGCTCATCGAGAGCCTCTTCTTCCAGCACGGCGCAGACTTCACCGGTGTCGCGATGGAGGATGCGCAGGTAAGGATGCGGGCGGTCTAGCCAAGCGTCGATCAAATAGGTCATGGCTCATCTCCTTCTCTTGAGTTGATGAGAATAATTCCTATTCAATTAATAGCAAGCCGTAATTTGCACTTTCTGTCGGAGTATAAAAAAGCCCGTCGTCGTGACGGGCTGTGTGAGGCTTGCGAACCCTTAGTGGGTGCGGGCTACGGCGAACTGGCTCAACTCGACAAGAGCATCGCGATATTCGCCAGGAGGCAGGGCGTCCAGGCAGGCGATGGCGCGAGCGGCATAATCACGGGCTTGCTGGGCGGTATAGTCCAATGCGCCAGCGGCTTCGACGGCGGCACGGATGCTTTCCAGATCTTCAAGGCCGCCTTGCTGAATGGCTTTGCGCACCAGGGCGGCTTGCTCTGCGCTGCCTTCGCGCATGGTGTAGATCAGCGGTAGCGTCGGTTTGCCTTCGGCCAAATCGTCACCGACGTTTTTGCCCAGGGTCTCGGCATCGCCACGATAGTCGAGTAGGTCGTCGACCAACTGAAAAGCCACGCCGAGATGGTCGCCAAAGGTGCGCAGCGCTTCGGTTTGTTCGGCAGACGCGCCGACCAAGGCCGCGGCGCTGTGGGTAGAGGCCTCGAAGAGCATTGCAGTCTTGCCGCGGATGACTTCCATATAAGTCTCTTCGCTGGTGCTGGCGTCGCGAATCTTCGACAGTTGCAGCACTTCGCCCTCGGCAATCACGCGGGTGGCCCGGGAAAGGATCTGCATCACTGGCAATGAGCCCAGCTCGACCATCATTTCGAAGGAGCGTGAATAGAGGAAGTCACCGACCAGTACGCTCGGTGCGTTGCCCCACAGTGCATTGGCCGTCGAACGGCCACGGCGCATGCCGGACATGTCGACGACGTCGTCATGCAGCAGGGTAGCGGTATGCAGGAATTCGATGGTGGCGGCGAGTAGTCGCAGATCGTCGCCGTGGCGGCCCAGGGCTTTGCCGCAGAGCAGCACCAGCAGCGGGCGCAGGCGTTTGCCACCCGCGGAGATGATGTAGTCACCGATTTTTTCCACCAGCGGAACGCGGGAAACCAGTTGCCGCCTGATAATGTCATCGACAGCGGTAAAATCGTCCGCCACCACGCGGTAGAAGGCCTGTGGTTGCATCAGTGACAAGTGCTCCTCGAAGGTTGCGCGGCATGCTAGGGGGCAGGGTGGAGGCTGTCAAGGCAAGCGCCGTTGGTGCTTGCGGAGCGAGCTCGGCTTGCGTACAATCGCGGCCCCTGAACTTCCCTGGGCAGCACCTGCCTTACGCAATTGCAAGGGCGTCCTTCCGGCCCCAAGCAGCCATGCCAGCCGACGACTATTCCTATAAAGCGCTGGGTGAGCAGGATTTAACGGAGCAAAATTATGTACGCAGTAATTGTTACCGGTGGCAAGCAATACAAGGTCACCGAAGGCGAATTCCTCAAGATCGAAAAGCTCGAAATCGCCACCGGCGAAGCCGTGACTTTTGATCGTGTTCTGCTGGTCGGCAAGGGTGACGACGTTCAAATCGGCGCTCCAGTTGTTGAAGGCGCTAAAGTTGTGGCTGAAGTGATTGCACAAGGCCGCCACGATAAAGTGAGCATCATCAAGTTCCGCCGTCGTAAGCACCACATGAAGCGTCAGGGCCACCGTCAGTGGTTCACTGAGATCAAAATCACCGGCATTCAGGCCTGATTCGTTTCGGCCTAATACCTTATTTGGAGTATTGACTCATGGCACACAAAAAAGCTGGCGGTTCTACCCGTAACGGTCGCGACTCAGAATCTAAACGCCTTGGCGTGAAGATGTACGGCGGCCAGGTTATCAAGGCGGGCAACATCATCGTGCGTCAGCGCGGTACTCAGTTCCACGCCGGTTATGGCGTTGGCATGGGTAAAGATCACACCCTGTTCGCGAAAGTGGAAGGCGTGATCAAGTTTGAAGTTAAAGGCGCCTTCGGTCGTCGTTACGTGAGCGTCGTCGCGGCCTAATCGCGATGCTGCTGGAAAAGCCCTGTCTCGCGACGGGGCTTTTTTGTTTCTGTATCCTTGAGGCTTTTGCAAAATTGTCTGGGTGCTGTTGTTCCTTCTGGCGTTGCCTGTGGGTGCTTAGGCAGAACTGTTTGGCTAAATTTTGCAAAAGTCTTATGTTCCTTGTGTTATCTAGCCCGCTATTGCGGCGGGAGGCGTGCCGATGAAATTCGTCGATGAAGTATCGATTTTTGTAAAAGCTGGTGATGGTGGTAACGGTTGCATGAGCTTCCGTCGTGAGAAGTTCATCGAAAATGGTGGGCCGAACGGTGGCGACGGCGGTGACGGCGGCTCCATATATATGGTGGCCGACGAAAACCTGAACACCTTGGTCGATTACCGCTACACGCGGCGTTTTGATGCCGAGCGTGGCTCTAATGGTGGCAGCGCCGATTGCACCGGGCGCAAGGGTGAAGATTCGGTCCTGCGCGTGCCGGTCGGTACGACGGTGATCGATGCTGGGACCCAAGAAATCATCGGCGACCTGACTAAAGATGGTCAGCGGCTGCTGGTGGCGCACGGCGGCTGGCACGGTCTGGGTAACACGCGTTTCAAGTCCAGTACTAACCGTGCTCCGCGGCAGACCACGCTCGGTAAGCCGGGCGAGTCGCGCGATCTCAAGCTGGAGTTGAAGGTGTTGGCGGATGTTGGTTTGCTCGGTTTGCCGAATGCCGGCAAGAGCACCTTTATTCGCTCCGTGTCCGCGGCCAAGCCGAAAGTGGCGGATTATCCGTTCACCACGCTGGTGCCGAACCTGGGTGTGGTCAGTGTCGATCGCTACAAAAGCTTCGTGGTCGCGGATATTCCGGGTCTGATCGAGGGCGCTTCCGATGGTGCGGGTCTGGGGATCCGTTTCCTCAAGCATCTTGCGCGCACGCGTCTGTTGCTGCATTTGGTCGACATGGCGCCACTGGATCTGACTGATCCGGCTGATGCGGCCGAGACCATTGTCAACGAGCTGACCAAATTCAGTCCGTCGCTGGCTGAGCGTGATCGCTGGTTGGTGTTGAACAAGTCCGACCAGATTCTGGAAGAAGAGCAGGAAGCTCGGATCAAGGAGATTGCCGAGCGTTTGGATTGGACAGGGCCGGTATATGTGATCTCCGCCATCGGTCGCGAAGGTACCGAGAGGCTCTGCCATGACATCATGCGCTACCTTGAGGAGCGTACCTTGCGCCTCGCAGAAGAGCCGCAATACGCTGAAGAGCTGGCGGAGTTGGATCAGCGCATTGAGGATGAGGCGCGCGCGCAGTTGCAGGCGTTGGATGACCAGCGGGCACTGCGTCGGGCCGGGGTGAGGAGTGTCGATGATGTCAGTGATGATGACTTCGACGACGAAGAAGATGACGATGATGGTCCGGAAATTATCTACGTCCGGGATTGAGTGAAACCACAACGCCGCTGAATAGCGGCGTTGTGCTGACTAATCGCAAGGGCGGCGCCGGACTGGTCGCGTCGCTCTCTGACCAAGGTTGGACGATGATGCGGGACAAGGTGAGCGGCGCGCGGCGCTGGGTGGTGAAGATTGGCAGTGCGTTGCTGACGGCTGATGGGCGCGGTCTGGACCGGGCGGCCATGGCGGTTTGGGTTGAGCAGATGGTCGCGCTGCGCGAGGCGGGTGTCGAGCTGGTGCTGGTGTCCTCCGGGGCGGTGGCGGCGGGCATGAGCCGGCTGGGCTGGAGTTCGCGGCCGAGTGCGATCCATGAGTTGCAGGCGGCGGCGGCGGTGGGGCAGATGGGCTTGGTGCAAGCCTGGGAGTCCAGTTTTGCTCAGCATGGCCGGCATACGGCGCAGATTCTGCTGACTCATGATGACCTGTCGGATCGTAAGCGCTATCTGAATGCGCGCAGCACCTTGCGTACCCTGGTTGAGCTCGGCGCCATTCCGGTGATCAACGAAAATGACACTGTGGTTACCGATGAGATCCGCTTCGGTGACAACGATACCTTGGCTGCGCTTGTGGCTAATCTTGTGGAGGCTGACCTGTTGGTCATCCTCACCGATCGCGATGGCATGTTCGATGCCGATCCGCGACACAATCCCGATGCCCAATTGATTCACGAGGCTCGTGCGGATGATCCGGCTTTGGATGCGGTGGCCGGTGGTACTGGCGGTGCGCTGGGGCGCGGCGGCATGCAGACCAAGCTGCGCGCTGCGCGGTTGGCGGCGCGTTCCGGAGCGCACACAATCATTGTCGGTGGCGGCATCGAGCGCGTATTGGCCCGGCTTAAGGCGGGCGAGCGTCTCGGTACGCTGTTGGCGCCGGAGCGTGGCTTGCTCGCGGCGCGCAAGCAGTGGCTGGCTGGGCATCTGCAGACGCGCGGCACCTTGGTGTTGGATGCGGGGGCGGTGAAGGCCTTGCTGCAGGGGCATAAGAGTCTGTTGCCGGTCGGGGTGAAAACCGTGCAGGGCAGCTTCCGTCGCGGCGAAATGGTGGTTTGTGTCGGGCCGGATGGGCGGGAAGTGGCTCGCGGCTTGGCGAACTACAGTGCGGCCGAGGCGCAAAAGATCGTTGGTCAGCCTTCGGATGCTATCGAGAGGTTGCTTGGCTACGTCGATGAGCCGGAGTTGGTGCATCGCGACAATTTGATTCTGGTTTGAGTAAGTCTGCCTGCGGGTGGCGAGGAGTTTGGTAATGCGAGTGGCTAATGGACTGCTGGGCGTGTTGCTGGCGCTGCCGCTGCTGTCGTTCGGGGTGGGTGCGGAGGAGGTTGGTCAGGTCTCCACGGTGTTTAAGTGGGTGGGGCCGAACGACAAGATCGTAGTCGAGGCTTTTGATGACCCCAAGGTGGAGGGTGTGACCTGCTATCTGTCGCGTGCCAAGACCGGCGGCGTAAAAGGTGGCTTGGGTTTGGCGGAGGATCGGGCCGAGGCTTCGATTGCTTGTCGTCAGGTCGGGTCGATCCGCTTCGTCTCTGAGTTGACGGATGGTGAGGTGGTGTTCAAAGAGCGTACCTCTTTGGTTTTCAAAACCATGCAGGTGGTCCGCTTCTTTGATCGTAAGCGCAATACCTTGGTCTATCTGGTCTACAGCGACCGCGTGATCGAGGGTAGTCCGCAGAATGCGGTGACTGCGATCCCGATCCTGCCCTGGCCAGAAAAGCCTTAAGTGTTAATCGCTAGCCCGGATCTTGGTCCGGGTTTTTGCTTTGTGCGCCAGGCATGGCGCGTTGCGCGTAAGCGCAGCCAGCTTGGCTGTGGTGGCCACGCTGGTGACTTGGAGGTGAAAGTCCTCTGCACACCCGGCAAGGGGAAGTGTTAGTCGAAGGCAAGGGTGTCGCGGGCGACTGCGAATCTGAAGGAAGCCCTAGGCAAAATGCTGGCCTGACGAACAGGAAGCGGATAGAGGCGGCGTGGTGGGGTGAGGTGGCAAAGATCACTAAAGCCCAATACTTGCACGGAACGCTACGACGTAGATCCGACAGGCATAAGCAGGAAGGTCGCGCGAATTACCCTGGGAGATCTGTACGTTTGCCACTGTGCTACCTCGCGCCGCGAGGCGCCGGGATGAGCGTGCAGAAGTCAGCCGAGGCCATAGTAAGTGGCGAATAACCGCGCCACCAAGGGCCGAACAGGTTATGCCGCCAGTAGGCGTCAGAGTCTCGTTGAATACCGAAATGCAGAAATTTCTCCCAGAGAAGACTGTTACTCCGAGTCCCGGACAGAATCCGAGGGCAACGACTGACAGCGTGCAGGTATCGACGGCGTCTGTGGCGTGGACGAAAGCGGAGCCGGACACGCTGATGGCGCGGGTACTTGCACCGGCCAACCTCAAGCGTGCGTATCACCGCGTGGTCAGCAACAAGGGCGCGCCGGGTGCCGATGGCATGACGGTCGACGAATTAGCGGGCTACGTGAAACAGTATTGGCCAACCCTCAAGGCAAGGCTGCTGGCCGGCGAGTATCACCCACAAGGTGTACGCGCCGTCGAAATTCCCAAGCCCAAAGGCGGCACAAGACAGCTGGGTATCCCCAGCGTCGTGGACCGCTTGATCCAACAGGCACTGCTGCAACAGCTCACGCCGATCTTCGACCCACTGTTCTCAGATTACAGCTACGGCTTCCGTCCGGGCAGAAGCGCTCACCAAGCTATCGAAACAGCCCGTGCCCATGTGGCGGCGGGTCACCGCTGGTGCGTGGAACTCGATCTGGAGAAGTTCTTTGATCGGGTCAGCCACGATGTGTTGATGGCCCATGTGCAGCGTCAAGTTGAAGACAAACGGGTGCTCAGGCTTATTCGCCGTTATCTCGAGGCCGGAGTGATGTCGGGCGGGATCGCCAGTCGACGGCAGGAAGGGACGCCGCAAGGCGGCCCGCTCTCGCCGTTGCTGTCGAACATTCTGCTCAACGAGCTCGACCAAGAGCTGACGCGGCGGGGCCATCGCTTCGTGCGTTATGCCGATGACGCGAACATTTACGTGCGCAGTCAGCGGTCTGGCGAACGAGTGATGGCCAGCGTTGAGCGCTTCCTGAGTCAGCGACTGAAACTGGTGCTGAACCGGGATAAGAGCCGAGTGGCACGCTCGTGGGTTTGCGACTACCTGGGCTATGGGATGAGCTGGCATCAACAACCAAGACTGAGAGTGGCCCCCCTGAGCCTGCGTCGCTTGCGCGACCGACTCAGGGGGCTGCTGCGCCGCGCGCGGGGCTGCAAGATGGCGACTGTCATCGAGCGGATAAACCCAGTGCTGCGCGGCTGGGCCGGCTACTTCAAGCTGAGCCAGAGCAAGCGGCCACTTGAGGAGCTTGATGGCTGGGTTCGCCATAAACTTCGTTGTGTCATTTGGCGCCAATGGAAACGGCCCTCTACGAGGGCGCGCAACCTGTTGCACCTAGGACTTAGCGAAGCGCGGGCCTATACATCAGCGGGCAACGGTCGAGGCCTATGGTGGAACTCGGGAGCGCCACATATGAATCAGGCGTTACCGAAGAAGCTGTGGGATCAACTCGGAGTGGTCTCGATACTGGATACGATAAACGGGCTTAGCCGCATAACTTGAACCGCCGTATACGGAACCGTACGTACGGTGGTGTGAGAGGACGGCGGCTGTGAAGCCGCCTCCTACTCGATTCTCTGGGCAATAAAAAACCGACCATCAGGTCGGTTTTTTCAGCGCGTCAGGCTTAAGCTGCAGCAGCTTCGCCGAGTGCCTTGATGTGGGCATTCAGGCGGCCTTTGTGACGTGCTGCTTTGTTCTTGTGGATGATGCCTTTGTCGGCCATACGGTCGATTACTGGCACAGCCAAAGTGTAGGCAGTCTGGGCGAGCTCGAGATCTTTGGCGTCGATAGCCTTGACCACGTTCTTGATGTAGGTACGAACCATGGAGCGCAGGCTGGCGTTATGGCTACGACGCTTCTCAGCCTGTTTAGCGCGTTTTTTGGCAGAAGGTGTATTGGCCACCGTCGAGCTCCTCGAAAAACCTTGGGGAATGACTAAACAAATAAGGCCGCGAATCATGCCGATGTGTTCTGCCCTTGTCAAGTGTGGTTCGGCCGTCTGACGGAGGGCGGACGACGAGTGCGGTTTGGATGAGGGCGTGATTTATTTATGCGCGAGTTCTACACTCGCCGGCTTTGGCTTGGTGTTAATGGCTGATTCAAGCATTGGCGCGGGACCGGAGCGGCCCACGTGGCTGTGCCCAGGTGCTGCGACACCTAATCGAGCGGTAGAAATCTAGCCCTATGAATTTACTCAAGTCGCTGGCCGCAGTCAGCTCTATGACGATGCTTTCCCGTGTGTTGGGCTTTGTGCGGGATACCATCGTGGCGCGGATTTTTGGTGCCGGTGTGGCCACGGACGCTTTTTTTGTCGCCTTCAAGCTGCCCAACCTGCTGCGGCGGATTTTTGCCGAGGGCGCATTCTCGCAAGCGTTCGTACCGATTCTGGCGGAATACAAAAGCCAGCAGGGCGAGGAGGCGACCCGTACCTTTATCGCCTATGTGTCGGGCCTGCTCACCTTGGTGTTGGCGCTAGTCACTGTGCTGGGGATGCTGGCGGCGCCCTGGGTGATCTGGGTGACTGCACCCGGCTTTACCGATACCCCTGAAAAGTTCGAGCTGACCTCGTCGCTGCTGCGCGTGACCTTCCCTTATATATTACTGATCTCACTCGCCTCGCTGGCTGGCGCGATACTCAATACCTGGAATCGCTTTTCGGTGCCGGCATTTGTGCCGACTTTGCTCAACGTCAGCATGATCGTCTTCGCTTTGTTCCTTACGCCCTATTTCGACCCTCCGGTGATGGCGTTGGGTTGGGCGGTGCTGGTCGGCGGGTTTTTGCAGCTGGTTTACCAACTGCCGCACCTGAAGAAGATCGGCATGTTGGTGCTGCCGCGTCTTAATGTGCGGGATAGCGGAGTCTGGCGGGTTCTGAAGCAGATGGGGCCGGCCATTCTGGGGGTGTCGGTGAGTCAGATCTCGCTGATCATCAACACCATCTTTGCCTCGTTTCTGGCCGCGGGCTCGATCTCCTGGATGTATTACGCCGATCGCCTGATGGAGCTGCCGTCGGGGGTTCTGGGTGTGGCGCTGGGGACGATTCTGTTGCCGGCACTGTCGAGAACCTATGCGAGTAACGACTCGCATGAGTATTCACGGCTGCTGGATTGGGGGCTGCGGCTCTGTTTCTTGCTGGCGCTGCCTTGTGCCTTGGCGCTGGCGATCCTCTCGGAGCCGCTAACGGTCTCGCTCTTTCAGTACGGCAAATTCACCGCCCTCGATGCGCAGATGACCCAGCGCGCGCTGATCGCTTATTCAGTTGGTTTGATGGGGATCATTCTGGTCAAGGTGCTAGCTCCAGGGTTTTACGCCCGGCAAAACATCCGCACCCCAGTCAAAATTGCGCTGTTTACCCTGGCGGTTACCCAGTTGATGAATCTGGCCTTTGTCATTCCGCTACGTCATGCCGGGCTGGCCCTGGCCATCGGTCTGGCCGCCTGTATCAATGCCGGTCTGCTGTATTGGCAGTTGCGCAAGCAACAACTGTTCGAGCCGCAACCTGGTTGGGGTGTGTTTTTAGCCAAGTTGATTGCCGCTGTGCTGGTCATGTCGGCGGTATTGCTGGGCGTCATGCACTTTATGCCGGCCTGGGAGCGGGGGGAGATGCTGGCGCGGTTGATTCGCTTGGGGATTCTTGTGGTTGCCGGAGTTGTCGCCTATTTCGGCATGCTGGCGTTGCTGGGGTTCCGCTTGAAAGATTTTGCCCGAAGGGCCGCAATGTGATTTGGGGTTGTTGTCAGCCTCAGTTAACGGCTCCCACCTTTTGCCCATCAGGCGTCTGTCGCTCCTGCTAGGGCTGTCGCCTGTTGTCTGGCGCCGGGTGTGCGTATAATCGACCACTTTGTGAGCAAGAAGCGTCCTATGCAGCTGGTTCGAGGCCTCCACAACTTGCGGCCCCAGCACCGGGGCTGTGTCGCCACCATCGGCAATTTTGACGGCGTGCACCGCGGCCATCAGGCCATCCTGGCGCGTCTGCGCGCGCGCGCGGTCGAGTTGGGCGTGCCCAGCTGTGTGGTGATTTTTGAGCCGCAGCCCCGTGAGTTCTTTGCCCCCGACTTGGCGCCGGCGCGCTTGGCGCGCCTGCGTGACAAACTGGCATTGTTCGCCGCTGAAGGGGTCGACCGGGTCCTGTGTCTGTCATTCAACCGTCGCCTGCGCGAGTTGAGTGCCGCCGAGTTCGTCCACGCCGTGTTGGTGGAAGGGCTTGGCGTGCAGCATCTGGAGGTCGGTGACGATTTCCGCTTTGGTTGTGATCGTGCGGGTGATTTTGAGTTTTTGTTGCAAGCCGGTGCGGCCGAGGGTTTCAGCGTGGAAGCGGCGGCGACCGTCGAGGTCGATGGGCGGCGTGTCAGCAGTACGCGGGTGCGTGAGGCGCTGGCAGCGGCGGATTTCCCCCTGGCTGAACGCTTGCTCGGGCGGCCGTTTCAGATCGTCGGGCGGGTGTTGCATGGGCAAAAGCTCGGCCGCCAGTTGGGTACACCAACGGCGAACGTGCAACTCAAGCGCCGTCGGGTGCCGCTGACAGGGGTTTATCTGGTCAGCACCGAGTTGGACGGCCAGCGTTGCCCGGGCGTCGCGAATATCGGCGTGCGGCCCACGGTGGAGGGCGACGGTAGTGCCCATCTGGAAGTGCATTTATTAGATTTTTCCGGTGATATTTATGGCCGGCGTTTGACGGTGGCATTCCACCATAAGCTGCGTGATGAGCAGCGTTTCGCCTCCCTGGAGGCGCTGAAGTCGGCGATAGACGCGGATGTCGCCGCCGCCCGTGCCCATTGGCAGGGCCAACCGCTTAAGTGAAGAGCCTGAGATGACCGACTACAAAGCCACGCTAAACCTCCCAGACACTGCCTTCCCGATGAAGGCCGGCCTGCCGCAGCGCGAGCCGCAAATTCTGCAGAGCTGGGACAGCATTGGCCTGTACCAGAAGCTGCGGGAGATCGGTAAGGATCGTCCGAAGTTCGTGCTGCACGATGGTCCGCCCTACGCCAATGGCAGTATTCACATCGGTCATGCGGTTAACAAGATTCTCAAGGACATCATCACCCGTTCGAAAACCCTGTCGGGCTTCGATGCGCCTTATGTGCCGGGCTGGGATTGCCACGGCTTGCCGATCGAACACAAAGTCGAAGTGACCCACGGCAAGCACCTGTCCGCCGACAAAACTCGCGAACTGTGCCGCGCCTACGCGAGCGAGCAGATCGAGGGGCAGAAGGCCGACTTCATCCGTCTGGGTGTGCTGGGTGACTGGGGCAATCCTTACAAAACCATGGATTTCGTCAACGAGGCCGGTGAGATCCGCGCCCTGGCGGAAATGGTCAAGGGTGGTTTCGTCTTCAAGGGTTTGAAGCCGGTGAACTGGTGCTTCGACTGTGGCTCGGCGTTGGCTGAAGCCGAGGTCGAGTACGCCGACAAGAAGTCCGCGACCATCGATGTGGCCTTCCCCTGCGCCGATGAGGCCAAGCTGGCCGCCGCTTTTGGCCTGGCCGCGTTGCCCAAGCCGGCGTCCATCGTGATCTGGACCACCACGCCCTGGACCATCCCAGCCAACCAGGCGTTGAACCTGCACCCGGAGTTCCGCTACGCCTTGGTGGATGTGGGCGACAAGCTGTTGTTGCTGGCGGAGGAACTGGTCGAGTCCTGCCTGCTGCGTTACAAGCTGGAAGGCTCGGTGATCGCCACCGCGAAAGGCGAAGCCCTGGAGCTGATCAACTTCAGCCACCCCTTCTACGAGCGCCGGTCGCCGGTCTATCTGGCGGAATACGTCGAGCTGGGCGCAGGCACCGGCGTGGTCCATTCGTCGCCAGCTTATGGCGAGGACGACTTCGTCACCTGTAAGCGCTACGGCATGGTTAACGACGACATCCTCAACCCGGTGCAAAGCAACGGCGTGTATGTCGACTCGCTGCCGTTCTTCGGTGGCCAATTCATCTGGAAGGCCAACCCGAACATCGTCGACAAGCTCGCCGAAGTGGGCAGCCTGCTGCATACCGAAACCATCAGCCACAGCTATATGCACTGCTGGCGCCACAAGACTCCGTTGATCTACCGTGCCACGGCGCAGTGGTTCGTCGGCATGGACAAGCAGCCGACCGAGGGTGCCACCCTGCGTGAGCGGGCACTGACCGGTATCGAGCACACTGATTTCATTCCGGCCTGGGGCCAGGCGCGCCTGCACAGCATGATCGCCGGTCGGCCTGACTGGTGCATTTCGCGCCAACGCAACTGGGGCGTGCCGATCCCGTTCTTCCTGCATAAGGAAAGCGGTGAGCTGCACCCGCGCACCGTCGAGTTGATGGAAGAAGTCGCTCAGCGTGTGGAGCAAGAGGGTATCGAAGCCTGGTTCAAGCTGGATGCGGCTGACCTGCTAGGTAGCGAGGCTGCCCAGTACGACAAGATCAGCGACACCCTGGACGTCTGGTTCGATTCCGGCACCACCCACTGGCACGTGTTGCGCGGCTCGCACGCACTGGGCCACGCTAGTGGGCCACGTGGGGATCTGTACTTGGAAGGTTCGGACCAGCACCGTGGCTGGTTCCACTC
Source organism: Pseudomonas cavernicola (assembly GCF_003596405.1). Lineage (NCBI taxonomy): Bacteria > Pseudomonadati > Pseudomonadota > Gammaproteobacteria > Pseudomonadales > Pseudomonadaceae > Pseudomonas > Pseudomonas cavernicola. Next base: position 201,283 of record NZ_QYUR01000002.1, on the reverse strand, counting down.
GTCATTGCTCACCGGCTGTGCGATCGACAACCACCCACCGTATCGCGAACTGCTCACCCACGGTTTTACCGTCGATGAGAACGGCCGCAAGATGTCCAAGTCGATGGGCAACGTGATCGCGCCGCAGCAAGTCACTGACACCTTGGGTGCAGACATCTTGCGTCTGTGGGTTTCCGCGACCGACTATTCCGGTGAGATGGCGGTATCGCAGCAGATCCTGCAGCGCAGCGCCGATGCCTACCGTCGTATCCGTAACACCGCGCGCTTCCTGCTCTCCAATCTGAGCGGCTTTGACCCGGCTCAGCACCTGCTGCCGGCCGAAGACATGCTGGCGCTGGATCGCTGGGCGGTGGATCGCGCCCTGCTGCTGCAACGCGAACTGGAAGAGGCTTACGGCGAGTACCGCTTCTGGAACGTTTACCAGAAGGTGCACAACTTCTGCGTACAGGAGCTGGGTGGCTTCTACCTCGACATCATCAAGGACCGCCAGTACACCACTGCGGCGGATAGCACCGCACGGCGTTCCTGCCAGACGGCGCTGTTCCATATCGCCGAAGCACTGGTGCGCTGGATTGCGCCGATCCTGGCCTTTACCGCCGACGAACTCTGGCAGTACCTGCCGGGCGCGCGTAATGAGTCGGTGATGCTGAATACCTGGTACCAGGGCCTGAGCGAGTTGCCGGAAGGTATTGCGCTGGATCGGGCGTTCTGGGAGCGGGTCATGGCCGTTAAAGTGGCGGTGAACAAGGAGCTGGAAAACCTCCGCGCGGCGAAAGCCATCGGTGGCAACCTGCAGGCGGAAGTCACGCTGTATGCCGAAGAGGCGTTGGTCGCTGATCTGGCCAAACTCAGCAACGAACTGCGCTTCGTGCTGATCACCTCGACGGCCAGTGTTGCACCGCTGCTGAGTGCACCGGCTGACGCGGTGGAGACCGAGGTTTCCGGTCTCAAGCTCAAGGTGGTGAAATCCAGCCACGCCAAGTGCAGCCGTTGCTGGCATCACCGTGAAGATGTCGGGGTTAACCCGGAGCATCCGGAAATCTGCGGTCGCTGCGTAGACAACATCAGCGGTGCAGGTGAGGTGCGTCACTATGCCTGAGGCTAGTCGTTTCGGACGGTTGGCTTGGCTTTGGCTGAGCGTGCTGGTGTTCGTGCTGGATCAGGCGAGCAAGTTCTATTTCGAGGGCGCGTTGACCCTCTACCAGCAAATCGTGGTAATTCCGGATTACTTCAGCTGGACGCTGGCGTACAACACCGGCGCGGCCTTCAGTTTCCTGGCGGACAGTTCGGGCTGGCAGCGCTGGCTGTTTGCGCTAATCGCCCTAGGCGTAAGTGCCGTTCTGGTGGTCTGGCTCAAGCGCCTGAAAGCCGAAGAAACCTGGTTGGCCATCGCCCTGGCGTTGGTCCTGGGTGGCGCGCTGGGCAATCTGTATGACCGCGTAATGCTCGGTCATGTGGTCGATTTCATCCTGGTGCATTGGCAGAACCGCTGGTACTTCCCGGCGTTCAACATCGCTGATAGCGCCATCACGGTCGGCGCCATCCTGCTGGCCGTGGATATGTTCAAAACCAAGAAGTCCGGAGAACCCGCCCATGACTGAGTCTCTTGTCACTGAGCAGCGTATTGGCCCGGACAAGGAAGTCACCCTGCATTTCGCCCTGAATCTCGACTCGGGCGAGGTCGTGGACAGTACCTTTGATAAGCAACCTGCGACCTTCAAGGTCGGCGATGGCAACCTGCTGCCGGGTTTCGAGGCCGCCTTGTTCGGCCTCAAAGCGGGCGACAAGCGTACCCTGCAGGTTGAGCCGGAGCGCGGCTTTGGTCAGCTCAATCCGCAGAATGTGCAGGTGATGCCGCGCGCGCAGTTTCAGGATATGGAGCTGTCCGAAGGCTTGCTGGTGATCTTCAATGACGCCGCGAATACCGAGCTGCCAGGCGTGGTCAAAGCTTTCGATGATGCCCAGGTGACCATCGACTTCAATCACCCGCTGGCCGGCAAGACGCTGAGTTTTCAGGTTGAGATCATCGCGGTCAAACCGGCCTGAGTCGTATGGCTGATGGTTCCCATGCTCCTGCGTGGGAACCCCGCCGGGGACGCTCCGCGTCCCGCTACCCTCAGGAGGTGGACGCAGAGCGTCCCGGGATGCATTCCCACGCGGGTGCGTGGGAACGATCAAAGGCTATTCGCCAGCAAGCTGGCTCCTATAGGTACCGATTCGCCCTTGGGCTGCGGGCGGCGTTAAACTTCCACTTCCAGGCCCTGCGCGCCGAGACTCTCATCATGCAAATTAAACTCGCCAACCCCCGTGGCTTCTGCGCTGGCGTCGACCGTGCGATCGAAATCGTCAACCGCGCCCTGGAAGTCTTCGGCCCGCCGATCTATGTGCGGCATGAAGTGGTGCACAACAAGTTCGTGGTCGAAGACCTGCGCGCGCGTGGCGCAGTGTTCGTCGAGGAATTGGAGCAGGTGCCAGACAACGTCATCGTCATCTTCAGTGCCCATGGTGTATCCCAGGCAGTGCGCAAGGAGGCCGAGCAGCGCGGCCTCAAGGTATTCGACGCCACCTGTCCGCTGGTGACCAAGGTGCATATCGAGGTGGCTCGCTACAGCCGCGATGGCCGCGAATGCATCCTCATCGGCCACGCCGGCCATCCCGAAGTGGAAGGCACCATGGGCCAGTACGATGCCAGCAACGGCGGCGCCATCTACCTGGTGGAAGACGAGGCGGATGTCGAGCGCTTGCAGGTGCGCAATCCTGAAGCGCTGGCCTTCGTCACCCAGACCACCCTGTCGATGGACGATACCAGCCGTGTCATCGACGCCCTGCGCAGCAAATTCCCCAGCATCGGCGGCCCACGCAAGGACGACATCTGCTACGCCACCCAGAACCGCCAGGATGCGGTCAAGCAGCTGGCCAGCGAATGCGATGTGGTGCTGGTGGTCGGCAGCCCGAACAGCTCCAACTCCAATCGACTGCGTGAGCTCTCCGAGCGTTTAGGTACGCCGGCCTATCTGATCGATGGCGCTGAAGATCTGCAACGCGAGTGGTTCGACAACTGCGCCCACATCGGCATCACCGCTGGCGCCTCGGCGCCTGAAGTGTTGGTGCGGGGGGTCGTTGAACAATTGCGTGAGTGGGGGGCCGTAGGCGCCGAGGAGCTGGATGGCCGGCCGGAGAATGTGACGTTCTCGATGCCGAAGGAGCTGCGCGTAACCCGCATAGAGTGATTCATGCATTTCTGTAGGGTGGGTACGCCGAATAGCGGCGTAACCCGCCAACGGTGCCACCAGGCACCGCCGCTTGCGGGCCGGATGGTGGGTTACGCCTATGGCTAACCCACCCTACAACCCATCGGCGGCCAAGGCCTCTCCCACAGGTTCTGTGCTGTTCGAAGGTATTTTCATCAACAGTTAACGCAGACATCGCCTCAACAAGATCCAGCAGCCCCTTTCTCCCGGCGTAAACGTCCGGTTGCGCTGAGAATAAGGTGCCTGACTGCGTGCTGACCGTTCTCGTGGCAAAGCGTGAGCGTCCCTGCCTGAAATGCACCACTACGCAATTTTGCCTGTCCGGTTGGCATATAGCGGATATAAAGGCGTACCGGGGAGTTGGCAGCAACCCGTATACCTGCCGGCAGGGAGCCATGACGCTGCAGTTCATGCTCGCCTGAGTCGAAAATTCCGTTTGAGTTCGCATCGACAAATACCCGCCAGCCGTTTTCCCAGCGGCCGTCACTATTGTCAATCAGGGCAGGGCGTCGCTGGGTGATTGATGCTTGCCGTGCAAGGGTAAAGCTGGAAGCCAAATTCTGACTGGCAGTCCTCAGTTGCTGGCTCTGAAGCAAATGAGTAAGTGCTGGTGCCCCCATGCCGATCAGTAGACTGAGTAGCGCAAGCACGATGAGTGCTTCGATCAAGGTGAAGCCGCGAGCGTAGTTGAGCATGGCATCCGTGCCTCATGGTGTGGAGCAAATCCCCGCATCCTGCAGGGTGTGAACTTGTCGTCGTCCGAGTTTAATCAGTTTGTGGTTGTATTGGCTCAGTCATGATTGGCAAGGCCATGAGCCGAGGTAGTGGCTCATCGAGCTCAGGGCGTAGGCCTGATGTGTCATGCCCTGGGGTGAAATAGAACCGGTTGTAATGGTGAATAAGCCGGTCGTCGAGTACCCACTCTCCTGATCGACTCGACGGTGTAATGCTTGGGCCCGTGAATAATTAACGGCAATGCGCGATGGTTCGGCTCTCTGGGCAGGGAAGTCTGATAATTCGGTTCGTAAAAAGGTGATGTCTGTGAAACAAACGAAACAGCGCGGTTTTACCCTTATCGAACTGATGATTACCGTTGCGATAATCGGCATTCTGGCGGCGATTGCGTATCCCAGTTACCAGCAATACGTCATTAGAGGCAAACGTGCCGCCGCCCAGGCGCAGATGATGGACATCGCCAACCGCGAGCAGCAGTTGCTGCTCGCCAATCGTGCGTATGCCGACAAAGACACGCTTGAAGCCAGTGGTTACAGGCTGCCGGCGGAGGTGAGCAGGAACTACAGCTACGTCATCACGGTACCTGCGCTTACGACTGCTGCGCCGGTGCCGTCCTACACCATCACCTTCACGGCGATAGGGAACCAGGTCAGCGATGGCGACCTGACGCTCACCAGTGCAGGGGTCAAAGGCCCTACAGGAAAGTGGTGATCATGCAAATGCGACCTCTCACCCGAAGCCAGCGTGGCATGACGCTGATCGAAGTGCTGGTGACCATCTTCATCCTCGCCGTAGGTCTGCTGGGTATGGCGGGTCTGCAGTCGCGCCTGCAGCAGTCCGAGATGGAAGCCTACCAGCGTGCCCAGGCGCTGCTGCTGCTCAATGACATGGCCAATCGCATTGCGCTCAATCGCAACGCCGCTGCGAGCTATGTCACAAGCGCCGGCCCGCTCGGTGCGGGCATGACCTGTCCGACCGCCACTGCTACTTCTACGCAGTTGGAGCGCGATAAAAGTGAGTGGTGCAATGCCTTGCAGGGCGCTGGCGAAACCAGCGGCACCGGCACCAGCAAAGTCATGGTCGGCGCCATGATTGGAGGGCGTGGCTGCGTGGTAGCGCTGGGAGGCGGCGGCTCGGGGGAATATCTGGTCACTGTGGCTTGGCAGGGTTTGACTCGCTTGGCGGCTCCGCCTGCGGGCGTCGCCTGCGGGGTAGACAAGTATGACGATGGAGCGGCTTGTACGAATGACCAGTGCCGCCGGGTTGTAACCACTAAAGTGCGCGTGGCCACTCTATGAAGAACATGGCGGTGTATGGCAGTGCTGCCGGCAAGCTGGGCGGCGCGCGCGTTAGGCAGGTGGGCTTCAGTTTGATCGAGTTGATGGTGGCCATCACCATCAGTCTGCTAATGATGGTGGCCGTTCTGCAGTTGTTCCTCGATGTGTCTCGCACCAATGATGAAATGACCAAGACCAATGCGCAGATCGAAAATGGCCGCTTCGCCATCCAGTTGATCGCCAATGATCTGGTGCATGGCGGGTTTTGGGATGGTTTTGTCCCGCAATTCGATGATCTGACGTCGACGGATGTGCCGGCAGACTATCCGGCAGCAGTACCCGATCCGTGCCTTGCATTTGCTTCCTGGGATGTTGCCTACCGGTCGGCCCTCCTGGGTATTCCGGTTCAAACCTATGAGGCTGCTCCATCGGGTTGTTCAACGGTGGTGCAGAGCCAGAAGACGGCGACGGATGTGTTGGTGCTCCGGCATGCCGACACCTGTTTGCCGGGGGCGGCCAACTGTGAGGCCGATACTGTCGCGACTGCCACCCCCAAGGTGTATTTCCAGCCTTCGTTGTGTGCAAGCGCATCTGCCTATGCCTATGTGCTGGGCACGTCCGGTTTCACCCTGCAGAAGAGAAGCTGTCTGGCCAGTGAGCCGACAGCCCGACGTAAGTATGTCTCGAATATCTATTTCATCCGGAATGACAACACCCTGATGCGCGCCGAGTTTGGCGGTGCGGGTGGCACGGAGTGGAGCGTGCAGCCTCTAATCGAGGGCGTCGAGGGCTTTGCGGTAGAACTGGGCATCGACAATCGCAGTGATACCGGCGCCGCAGTTGACTACAACGCAGCAGTCAGCTGGGCCAATCCGCTGAACAAGACCTCGCCGACCAATCGAGGTGATGGAGCTCCTGACGGGGCGTTTGTGCGTTGCACGACGGCGTCACCCTGCACAGTGGGTCAGCTGGCCAATGTGGTGGCCGTGAAGGTCTATGTGTTGGTGCGCAGCCTGCAGGCGACGTCTGGATATTCCGACGGCAAGACCTACGCCTTGGGCAGTACCACCCTCGGGCCTTTCAATGATGGTTTCAAGCGTCATGTGTATTCCACAACTGTGCGCCTGAACAATGTCTCGGCACGAAGGGAAACGCCATGATCAAGAAACCGGGTGCGATGGGCGAGCGCGGGGCCGCCCTGGTGGTTGGACTGATCATGCTGCTGTTGTTGACCTTGATGGTTTCCGGAGCCTTTACCCTGAGCACGGTCAACCTCAAGTCGGTGGGTAATATGCAGATGCGCGAAGAGGCGTTGGCGGCGGCGAACAGTATCATGGAGCGCGTGCTGGGTTCGATGCTCAAAGCCTCTACAACGACGCCCCCAGTGGGTGAGACGGGTACGTTCGATGTCAACAATGACGGTACGAATGATTACACCGTTATTGTTGCTACGCCCGAGTGTATTCGGGCGGTGGTGTCCGGTGCCGCGCCCAAGTGTGAAGTGGGCATGGTGTGCCCGAGCGACACCTGGAACACCGTCTGGGAACTGCGCGCGACTGTGACGGACCCAGCCAGTGGGGCCAGTTCTGTGGTGCGTAGTGGTGTCCGGGTTCTGCTGACCCAGGCGCAAAAGAATGCCGTGTGCCCCTGACGGGCTGATAGAAAGGAATAGCGATGAAAAAGTCCGTTTACTACAGTCTGTTCGCGGCTCTGGCGTTCTCCAGTCAATCCACTGTTCAGGCCGAAGATATCGACCTGTTTGTCGGCAACCCTCCTGGAGAGGGTGTCGCGCCGAATGTGCTGATTGTCGTGGATAACACGGCCAACTGGAGCCAGGCATTCACCGCGGAGATGAATGCGCTGGCTTCCGTGGTGGCCGGGCTGCCGGAGGACAAGTTCCGGGTCGGCCTCATGATGTTCACGGAAACAGGTAAGGGCAATCAAGGAAATGACGGTGGCTATGTGCGAGCCGCTATTCGCCCGATGAGTGCGACCAACAAGCCTCTCTATGGGAGTTTGATCACCAACTTCGATGTCAATGATGACAAGTCGAACGGCGGCAAGGCCGGCAAGACCATGGAGGAGGCCTATCTCTATTTTTCCCATGGGGCTCCCCACGCAGGTAACCAGAAGGTAAAAACCGACTATTTGGGCAATGCCGCTGGAACTACCGAGTCAAACGCCGTGTATGCCCTGCGGGACAACGCGCTGCTGGCCAAGAATGGAGCAGCCTATACGAGCCCAATTGTCGATGGCTGTGCGAAGAACTTTGTCATTTACATCAGTAACAGTGCGGCTCAGGACAACGAGAATGACGCCAAGCAGGCGAGCGAAGCGCTGAAGGTAGCCGGCGGCAGTACGACTACGATTCCCCTCTCCCCCACAGGCTCGCAGGAAAATATGGCGGACGAGTGGGCGCGTTTCATGAAGAAAAGCAGCCTGGGCATTGCCACCTATACGATCGAGGTGGTCAAGGCTACCGGCGGACAAGGTCCGGGATGGAGTGCGCTGCTCAATAGCATGGCTCGGGCCAGTAGCGGCAAGTATTTCGATGTCTCGTCCGATCCATCCACGGAAAATATCAGCAAAGCGCTGAACGCCGTTTTTTCCGAAATCCAGTCGCACAACAGCGTGTTTGCCTCGGTGAGCTTGCCGGTCAGCGTGAACACCCAGGGTACCTACCTGAATCAGGTCTATATCGGTATGTTCCGGCCGGATGGGCAGGCCAGGCCGCGCTGGGCAGGCAATCTCAAGCAGTACAAGCTGGGTTATGACGGAGGTGTTTTGAAGCTTCTGGATGCTGGCGGTACTAGTGCGGTGAACAATGGCACCGGGTTCATTACCGAGTGCGCGCGCAGTTTCTGGACACCCACGGGGACGGACACCTATTGGGCCTTCGATCCCCTGGGCGGCTGTATGAAGGTGCCAGGCGCCGACCCGTCGAATTCGCCAGACGGCAATGTCGTCGAGAAGGGCGCGCAGGCCTACAAGCTTCGCGATGCCGCCAGCGTGACGGGGCGGACAGTGCTTACTTGTGGTTTGAGCAGTTGCCCCACTGGAGTGCTGCCGATCTTCAATAACGACAATGTTTCTGCGGCTGATGTTGGCGCAAGCAACGACACTGAACATGAGGCCATCATCAATTATGCCCGTGGCCTCGATGTGCTGGATGAAGATCGTGTGCCAGGTAGCGCCGCAGGCGACGGCGTGACCTTGGGTGAAATGCGGCCTACCGTCCATGGTGACATCGTGCATTCGCGCCCGGTGGCCATCAACTATGGTGGCGATGCCGCCGGCTCGCGTCAGGTCGTGGTGTTCTACGGTGGTAACGACGGTTTGCTGCACGCCGTGCAGGGCAATCGCGAGGATCAGGACAGTACGGCCGTTGGCGGCAAGTTGCCGGGGCAGGAGTTGTGGTCCTTTATGCCGCCCGAGTTCCATGCCAAGGCAAAGCGCCTGATGACCAATGCGCCGAAAATTGATTTTCCGGGCATCAGCGTCGCTGAGGGTGAGCCCGCACCGGTAGCCAAGGATTATGGAATGGATGGCCCGGTGACCGCCTATAAACAAGGCTCCAATGCCTGGATCTACGCCACCATGCGTCGTGGCGGGCGGCATGTGTATGCGTTCGATGTCAGTACCCCGGGGAGTCCAAGTCTGCTCTGGCGCCAAGGTTGCAGCGATACCGGCTGCACTACCGGGTTTGATGAAATCGGGCAAACCTGGTCGGCGCCGAAAGTGGTGAAAGCCGCTGGTTCTGGCGCGGGCGCCACGCCGATGCTGATCATGGGCGGTGGCTACGATCCTTGCGAGGACACCGACAACGGCGCGGCCAATAACAACTGCACCTCTGCAAACAAAGGCAATAGGATCTATTTGCTGGACGCGCAAACTGGGACGTTGAAGCAGTCTTTTGATACCGAGCGCGGCGTGGTGGCGGATGTCGTGGTGGTGCCGGATAGTGCCGGGCTGATCAAGTACGCCTATGCCGTTGACCTGGGCGGGAACGTCTACCGGATTTCCGGGGGCTCCGCGAATGTACCGGTTGGCAGTACCCCTCCTGCCCTTGTTAAGACTGCAGAGGAGGGCTGGACTATCACCAAGATTGCGTCCCTGGGGTGCAGCGGTGGTTCGAGCAGTTGCTCGGCTAACCGCAAGTTCATGTTCGCGCCCAGCGTGGTGGAGGATGGCTCCACCTACCACCTGATGCTCGGCTCGGGGGATCGGGAAAAGCCGTTGGCCAGTCACGCGGCGGCCGGAGCCGTGGATAACCATTTCTTTATGCTGAAGGACATGCCAACCAATGGCTCCTGGTTGACTAGCGAGAACACTAGGTGCGGCGCTAACTGGCTCTGCCTGGCGTCGTTGACCCCTATCGGTAGCTCCAACCCGAGCACCACTGACCTGACGGGCAAGAAAGGCTGGTATCTGGCGCTACAGGATGCCGAGCAGGCGGTGACTTCGGCGGTGACAGTGTTCGATACGGTGACGTTCAGCACCCATCAGCCCACCCCTCCAGAGGGAGGTCAATGTACAACTCTGGGGACTGCCCGCGTCTATAACGTCAAGTACACGGATGCCAGTAGCCAGAATGGCACCACCGAGCGTTATGAGCGGATCGCCGGGGACGGGTTGCCGCCTTCACCGGTGGCCGGCATGGTAACGCTGGATGATGGGTCAACTGTGCCCTTCCTGATCGGCGGCGATCCAAACTCGGCACTGGAAGGTGGGGAGCCACCTTCCCCGGCGGTGGCTAGCCAGCCCAAATCGAGAGTTTTCTGGAATATCGAGCAATGACCTGGACAACGGCCATGAAGTTCGCTCGGCAGTTGTCCAGCTTGCCTGCATCTCGGTCAGCCCGGCAGCGCGGCTTCACCCTGATCGAATTGATGGTCACTATCGCGGTGATGGCGGTTCTGCTGGGGATTGCCATACCGTCCTTCACCGATGTCACCTTGGGGAGCAAGTTGCGTTCTCAGGCTAATGATCTGGTGGCTGGAGCCACACTGGCGCGCAGTGAGGCGATCAAGCGCAATCAGGCGGTGACCCTCTGTGCTTCCAGTAATGGTACTTCCTGCACGGGAGGCTGGGCTGCTGGCTGGATTGTCATCAGCTCGGACGGCACTGTGATCCTGAAGCATCCCGCTGCTGCGGGTGGTTTTCATATCAATTCAGCGGATACCAGCTTTAGTTTTCAGTCGACAGGTGTTGGGGTTACGCCGACCCCCGCTGTTCCGACGTTTACGGTGTGTCGCGCAACGCCGAGCGTGGGCAGTCAGGAGCGAGTGGTCACCATCAGTCTTACCGGGCGCACTTCGGTAGCCAAGACCACAAACGCAAGCTGTTCGTGACTGGACGTTTCGCGCATCGCTGTAGATTCGGCTTAATTTGGTGCGCGAAGCTTTCCCTTCTTGGATTCGCCAGTTAAATAGCTGGCTCCCTCCCTCTTAGGCCTATCCTGGGCCTTTGTCTCCCTCCCAGTGGTTTGATCGCCGCGCTTTTAGTGCGGTCAACGTCCCAATTTTCGCCACATAAAATTTAAAACGTACGTTCGCCTCAGTTACTATGCGGTCGCGCGATAAAGGTCGCTGGTCGGTTTTTTCGACCGTTTGTCCATGGATGGGCGTTAGCAGGGAGGGAGCTCCGTGGTCCTTGTTCGCTGTCTAGAGCCGTCTATGGAGTGGATGTATGTCGCAGAAAGGCTTCACGCTGATCGAGCTGATGATCACGCTCGTCGTGCTCGCGGTGTTGATTGGCTTGGCAGCGCCGAATCTTTCCCAGTTGCTGCGTGATAACCGAGCAACGGCTGAGCTGAATACGTTTGCCGGCATGCTCAACTATGCACGCCGCGAGGCGGTGCAAGGCGCGCAGACAGTCAAGCTTGAGGGACCGCTGCTGGCCGATGGCAGTTGGCAGGTGCTCAGGGATAGAGACAGCCTGGAGTTGCGCCGATTTGCCCCCTCGTCATCCTTCGTGGTCGATCCTGCCGGCCAGCAAAGCATTCTGTTCGATGCCCAGGGTCGTCTGGTGAGTGCGGCCAAGGTCACTTTCGACCTGGTAGTAAAGGACTCCTCCATCGCCTGCGCCACCTTCAATCGCTCGGTATCCATTGAGCTGTCCGGTGCGATTTCTCTTAAGAAGGCGGGCTGCTGATGAACAGAAAATTCCAGCGGGGTGTTTCCTTGGTGGAGGTCATGGTCTCGGTGCTGATTTTCTCCATCGGGTTGCTTGGCCTGGCCGCCATGCAGTTGACGGCGCTGAAGGCTAACCAGACGGCCTCCGTTCGTTCCCATGCGACTTTCTTGGCTTATGAAATGGCTGATCGCATGCGAGCGGCGCGGGGGGATGCGCAGGCGGGGTTTTACAACCTCGGCATCGCTGCTGCATTGCCCTGCAATCCCTCAGCGGAAACCTGCCTGCCTTTTCAGCGTGACCTGGCCGAATGGCGCAACAACCTAGCCAGGCAATTGCCTGGCGGCAGCGGTGGCGTTGTTCAGAACGGCAATCTGTTCACCATCATCGTCCAATGGAACGAAGAGCGGGTGGGGGGCGGTGCCACCCAGCAGTTCTCATTCGTGACGCAGATTTGACGGGGTACCTATGCGTAAGCAACAGGGCTTGAGTTTGGTCGAGCTGATGGTGGCTATGGCGATCGGCCTGGTGATCAGCCTGGCTGTGATGCAGGTTTTCATCAGCAACAAAAACACCTTTGTGATGCAGGGGGCGGCCAGTCATCTGCAGGAAAACGGTCGTTTCGCTCTGCAGTACCTGGCGGCGGAGCTCCGCCCAGTCGGTGTTGGGCTTGGGGCCCGTCTGGACGAGGAGAGCATTTGCGTGGTCGCCACCGGTGGTGCTGCGGCCGAGTGGAATGCGATGAATCGGCCGATCTGGGGGCAGCGGATCACTGCGAACGGTGCTCTCGGAGCAGTGGGCACCGATCAGCTATCGATGTTCGTGAATGATGGCTGCGAGTCGTTCCTCACGGCAGGCGAGCTGCTCAAGCCTGGCGCTAACGCGAATATCAAGGTCACCGCCTATTGCCCGAGCATGCAGCAGGACCGTGCCGTGATGGTGCTGGACATGGAGAAGGCGGTGATTATCCGCGTCAGCAACAAGCCGAACTCCTCCGGCTCCGGTCAAGTGACGCTGACCCATGCCGCGGGGAATAACAACAAGGATGCGAAATGTGGCGGCTTCAAGTTTTCCGATATCGCCTTTACCAGCCCGGCGCGCGTGGTGGGCTTCAGCCACAAGACCTTCTACGTGGCCGATACCGATAGAGCCGCAGTGACGGGGCAGCCTATACGCGCGCTGTTTGTGCGGGATGTAGCGCAAATTCCGGCGCAAAGCACGGAGATCGTCGAGGGGGTGGAGTCCATGCGGACCCACTATGGCGTTGCGGCGGCGGGGAGTGTCGGGGTGCAGACCTATTTGAGCGCCACCGAGGTAGAGGCGGCCAATCGCTGGGGCGATGTGCGTACGGTGAAGATCGATCTGCTGCTGGTGACTGCTGAGCGAGCACCCGGCGCACAGGATCAGGCCATTCAGTTTGATGGCGCTGCGGTGGCGGCGGATGGTCGCTTGCGCCAGGTGTTCAGCACCGTGGTGGCCCTGCGTAACCGGATCGATTAACGAGGCGAAGGATGAACATTCAAAAGCAAAGAGGGGCGGTGCTGCTGGTCTGCCTCATCATGCTCCTGGTGTTGACGGTACTGGGTGTGACGTCAATGGCTGGGAGCACCCTGCAGGAACGCATGGCGGGTGGGGCGCGGGACTATAACGTGGCGTTTCAGGCTGCCGAGGCTTCGCTGCGGGTTGGTGAGGCGTATGTACGCCAGCAGGTCGAGGCCAGCGCGGACCCGACCCTACTGTTCCAGGCCCGTACGGACTGCCCGGCGGTCACCGCGGCGCAGTGGTCGGCGCCGGCCGAGCTGCACAGCAAGCCGAAGCAGCCAATCTGTCGAGTAAGCAATTTCTACGGCAACTCGGGCGGAGCAACCTCCTTTGTTTGCGAAACAGATGGCTCGATTGCCGAGAATCGGGCATTCGACTGCCTGAGCCGAACCTATCTGTTCAACGTCGAGGCTACCGGTTACGGCAGCGGCGATGTCGAGGTTCATCTGCGTTCCACCGTTGCCATTGCCATTCGTAGCCAGAACTGATCAGAGGGAGCCTGAGATGATATCGCAACTCTTGTTTGTAGGGCGGGCACTGGCTGCGGGCTTGCTGACTGCGGCGTTTAGTCATAGCGCCATGGCGGCTTTCGTGCCCTCTCAGGTGCCGTTGGCTCTGGGCGGCCAGGTCGAGCCCAATATCATGTTCCTGCTGGATGACTCAGGCTCGATGGAATGGGGGTATATGCCTGATGACCTTAAAATAGATATTTCCAGGAATGACTGCGAGTTCCTTTCTCGGAGCGATAGCGATTATTTCTATAGGTGCTCGGAGAGCTCCAGGAGTTATTTATTTTCTGCTGCTGTAAATAAGATTTACTTCGACCCGGCTGCAACTTATGCCCCCCCTCCGGGCTTTTCTCCAGCTAGCTTTACCGCCGCTAAGGTCGATGGATATAGAAGCATCAGCTCGGTTATTGATCTTTCCAATGCGTTTCAGATGATTTTCCATCGCGATGCCTATACGAATGGGCGGATGGATTACTTTTATGTGGGGAGTGCACGGGCGGCGTTTTATTATCGGAAAGTCGCAGGGTGCACGGATGTTTTTAGTGATTCTTGTTATGTCAGAGAGTCGATAGCAGAGGCCGACAAGCAGAATTTTGCAAACTGGTATTCCTATTACCGTACCCGTCTTATGGCGGCGAAAGCGGGAACAGGGAGTGCCTTCGATAAGCAGTCAGGCGACATTCGGCTTGGCTATGGGGCAATCAACCGCTCGGGAACGGTTGTCGACGGCGTCAGGCGCTTCGAGAGCACCGCCCGCAGTAATTTTTTTCAATGGTTGTACGGGGTAAGTGCAAGCGGTGGCACCCCCTTGCGCAAAGCCCTGGGTGATGCCGGCGAATATTTCAGCCGAACCGATGAGCAAGGCCCCTGGAGCTCGACCCCTGGGCAGACTGGGGGCAAGGAGTATTCCTGCCGGCAGAGCTACACCATCCTGACCACGGACGGCTACTGGAACGGTGCTGAGGCGTCTCAACCCGGTGCCCGGGAGCACGTGGATAACAGCAATGGCTTGGACATTACTGGCCCAGATGGACAATCTTATAAATATGTACCCAAGGCGCCTTTCAGTGATAGCCACAAGAACACGCTAGCTGACGTCGCCATGTATTACTGGAAGCGTGATCTGCATACCGACCTGGCCAACCGGGTACCGCCAGCCCCGGCGAATCCGGCCTTCTGGCAGCACATGGTGACCTTTGGCGTCGGCCTGGGCATGAGCGGTTCGGTTGACCCGGATACGGCCTTCGAGGCGGTCAAGACCGGCGCTTCCGTCAATTGGCCCGACCCCGCCAAGAGCGAGCCGGCCAAGCTTGATGATCTGCTGCATGCGGCGGTCAATAGCCGTGGCGGCTTCTTCAGTGCACAGAATCCGCAGCAGTTCACCACAGCGTTGAGCGATACCCTGGCTTCGATTGCGGATCGCACCGGCTCGAATACCTCCGCCGTACCCAACGCGCGTCGGCTGGACAGCAATACCCTGGTCTACGAGGCCTTCTACACCAGTGCCGATTGGTCCGGTAAGTTGTTGGCCAAGAAGCCGATCCAGACCAGTGCCGGGATTGTCTTCGAAGAGGTCTGGGAGGCAGGGCAGAAGTTGAAGAGCGGCGCGCGCCGTCTCTATTCTCATGATGGCGCCGTGGGTGCAGGTCATGGATTGACGTTGAGCTGGGGCAGTTTGTCGACGGGCATGCAGGCTCATTTCAACAATAATCAGGCGCTGTTCGACTACCTGATGGGCAGCCGCGGTAACGAGGCGCCAGCCGGCCTCAAGTATCGCAAGCGTTCCTCCCTGCTCGGCGATATTGTCAACTCCACCCTGGTGATTGCTAACAAGCAGGACTGGGGCTTCCATGGCCGGGTACCAACCCCGGGTAGTAACCAAACTTACTCGCAGTTTGTCGCGAGTAAGGCGAGCCACGCGCCGACTCTGTTCGTCGGTGCCAATGATGGTTTCTTGCATGCGTTTAACGCCAATACCGGGAATGAGCTTTTTGCCTATATGCCCAATGGGGTTTTGCCGAACGTCAAGGATCTGGCCAGCAGCGACTACAGACACCGCTATTATGTCGATGGCAAGTTGCATGTGCGCGATGCCGTGCTCAATAACCAGTGGCGCAGCGTTCTGCTGGGCAGCCTGGGGGCTGGCGGTAAAAGCGTCTTCGCTCTGGATGTAACCGATGCCGCGGGCACAGGCTTCGCAGCCGACAAGGTGCTCTGGGAAGTCAAGGACGATGCCGATCTCGGTTTTAATTTCGGCGAGCCTCTGGTTGGGCGGATGAAGGATGGCAGCTGGGCCGCCATTTTCGGCAACGGCTATGGCAGCAGCAGCGACGACTCGGTGCTCTTCATTGTTAACCTGGAAACCGGCGCGGTGAACAAGGTCCGAGCGGGAACCGCTACGGGTGGTCTGTCCAGCCCCTCCTTCGTTTATGCCGTGGATAGCGCTGGCAACATCTATGTGAAGGATGTTTATGCCGGTGATCTGAACGGCAATCTCTGGAAGTTCAACCTGAAGAGCAACGGCGCAGGGGTTGGCGACTTTGAAGTCGGCCTCAAGTCGGGTAATGCGCCGCAACCTTTGTATGTGGCGGCTGATGCACAGGGCAAGCGCCAGCCGATCACGGTCAAACCGGAAATCGCCTATCACCCGAGTGGTGACGCCAGTGGTGTGGTGATCTACTTCGGCACCGGCCGCATGTACAGCTCAGGCGATGTGAGCGACCAGAGTCCCCAGACGTTCTATGGCGTCTGGGATAAAAAGACGAGTGACGGTTCGTCCATCGCCTTTACCGGTCGCTCGGCGCTTGAGCAGCGCTCGATTATTTTTGAGGGCGCGGCCTTCAAGCGCAACGTGCGGGTGTTGGATGCGCCGCAGAGCGCCGATGGTATCGACTGGAGCAGCAAGCGCGGTTGGTACCTCGACTTGAGATCACCGGTCAGCGGTGCGCAGGGTGAGCGGGTGATCTTTGCACCGCGAATTCTGTTGAATCGCCTGGTGTTCGAAACCGCTATCCCCTCCGCGGATCCCTGCCTGGCCGGCGGTTCCGGCTGGACCATGGTGGTCGATCTGGCAACGGGTGGGCGGTTGAATTACGTGCTTCTGGATCTGAACAAGGATGGCAAATTCAACGAGGCGGATATGGTCAGCGTGGGCGACCAGAAGTTTCCCCCTTCGGGGATCGGATCCTCCGATGGTATACCGACCGGCTCGTTCGACCTGATCGACCCGCAGAAATATTGGCTTTGCCACGGCACCGGGATTGGGGACTGCATCCCTGCCGCCAATACGTTGAACATTCTTGAAGGTCGTCAATCCTGGAACCAGATTCGATGAGAAGTAGCAAAGCTTTCACCCTGATCGAGCTGATGGTTGTGCTGGCTGTGATCGGCATCCTCGCCGCGATTGCCTATCCCAACTACGCGGAGTATGTGAGGAAGGGCAAACGTGCCGAGGCAAAAGCCGCCTTGATGGAAGGGGCGCAAGCGCTGGAGCGCTATTACTCGACCCATAGTTCCTACTTGGATGCGGATGACAACTTTGCAGCAGTATTCGCCACTCAGTCCCCGGCTTCAGGGGTTGCCAACTACGCCCTGGCTGCACAAGGGGCGCCGACGGCGACCAGTTATCTACTGCGCGCGACCCGCGCTAACAGCATGGCCGATGACCCTTGCGGCGATTTCCAGATCAGCCACACCGGTGAGCGCACTCTGGTAAATGCGACTCGTACAGTAGCTCAGTGCTGGTAGACGACCGCCGGGCTGTCGTATAACGGGCCGCTTATGCGGCCCGTTTGTTTTGGAGGATATATGCGGATCTTGATGGTTGGCGGCGGCGCCATCGGTTTATTGTCGGCGCGGTTATTGGCCGAGGCCGGTGCCGAGGTGTGCCTACTGGATCAGGGAGCGCTGGGAGGGGAGTCCTCATGGGCCGGCGGCGGTATCGTTTCGCCGCTTTACCCTTGGCGTTACAGTCCGGCAGTTACGGCCTTGGCACATTGGTCGCAGGATTTCTATCCGCGCTTGGCTGAGCAGTTGTTGGCCGAGACAGGGATCGATCCCGAAGTGTATGTCACCGGCTTGTATTGGCTGGATCTGGACGACGAGGCAGAGGCCTTGGCGTGGGCAGTACGAGAGGGGCGGCCGCTACATTCGGTGGATATCGGCGCGGTGCACGAGGCGGTGCCGCCGCTGGGGCCGGGTTTCTCCCGTGCGCTGCATATGCCTGGTGTGGCCAATGTACGCAACCCACGGTTGACCAAGGCGTTGCGTGAGGCGTTGTTGCGCATGCCGAACGTGACCCTGCACGAGCAGTGTGCGGTTAGCGGTTTTATTCGCGAGGGTGCGCGTATCTGTGGTGTGCGTACCGCTGACGGGGATATCCATGCTGATCGGGTGGTGGTCGCAGCTGGAGCCTGGAGTGGTGAACTGCTGACCAGTCTGGGGATCGAGTTACCGGTGGAGCCGGTAAAGGGCCAGATGATCCTCTATAAGTGCGCCGAGGATTTTCTGCCGAGCATGGTGCTGGCCAAAGGGCGTTATGCCATTCCGCGCAAGGATGGGCACATCCTGATTGGTAGCACCTTGGAACATGCCGGCTTCGATAAGACGCCTACCGAAGATGCGTTGGCCAGCCTCAAGGCTTCGGCGGTTGAGCTCTTGCCGGCACTGGTCGATGCCGAGGTGGTGGGGCATTGGGCCGGGTTAAGGCCAGGTTCACCGGAGGGCATTCCCTTTATTGGCCCTGTGCCTGGTTTGGCCGGGCTTTGGTTGAACTGCGGGCATTACCGCAATGGGTTGGTCTTGGCCCCGGCATCTTGCCAGCTGTTGGCGGACTTGATGCTGGGGCGCGAGCCGATTGTCGATCCTGCACCCTATGCGCCACAGGCGCGGATTGCTTTACCCCCTTGCCAGGCTCCGCTCTGAGGGGCTTTTGTAGGAGTGGATTTACCCGCGAAGCCGGGCTCGAAAATGGCGCTGATCCCACAGAAGGATACCTGCGTAGCTTTTGTGGAGGGGGCTTCCGCTGCGACGGCCGCGTTGGTCGGAAGGCCTCATCGCGGATAAACCCGCTCCTACAGGAGAGCGACGGTATCTACCGGCGAAAGCCTCAATCGACGCCCAGCTTCTTCAGTCGGTAGCGTAGCGAGCGGAACGTCATGCCCAGGCGTTGAGCAGCTGCCGTGCGGTTCCAGCGGGTTTCTTCCAGGGCCTGCACGATCAGTTTGCGTTCGAGGCTTTCCAGATAGTCCTCGAGGTTGTCGATTTGCGCCAGGCTGGCTTCGCCGGCATCGACGGCGCAGGGGGTGTCCGCCAGGCGTAGATCGCTGGCCTGGATCTGGTCATCCTCGCAAAGGGTGTAGGCGCGCTCCAGCATGTTCTCGAGTTCGCGGACGTTGCCGGGGAAGCGGTAGTTCTTCAGCTTTTCCAAGGCCTCAGTGTCGAGCTTGGCGGCTGCCAGACCGGTACCTACGGCCAGGCGTTTGAGCATGACTTCGGTCAACTGGGCGATATCTTCGCGGCGCTCGCGCAGTGGCGGTACGCGCAACTCGATCACGTTCAGGCGGTAGTAGAGATCCTGGCGGAAGCGTCCGGCGGCGACTTCGCCGGCGAGATCCTTGTGGGTGGCGCAGAGCACGCGCACGTCCACCACCAACTCTTGTTGACCACCAACTGCGCGCACGGCCTTTTCCTGGATGGCGCGCAGCAACTTGACCTGCATCGGTAGTGGCAAATCGGCCACTTCGTCAAGGAACAGGGTGCCGCCATTGGCGGCCTGGAACAGCCCTTGTTTGTCCTCGATGGCGCCGGTGAAGCTGCCTTTCTTGTGGCCGAAGAACTCGCTTTCCATCAGCTCCGAGGGGATCGCGCCGCAGTTCACCGGTACGAACGGTTGCTCGGTGCGTGGCCCCTGTTCGTGGATCAGGCGCGCGACCAGCTCTTTGCCGCTGCCGGATTCGCCACTGATATACACCGGTGCCTGGCTGCGGGCGAGTTTGCTGATCTGTTTGCGTAGGGTGCGCATGGGCGGCGAGTCCCCGAGCAGGCGGCTGTCTACCGGCATTTCTTCGCCGGCTTGGGGGCGCAAGCGCAGGGCCGTGGCGACCAGTTCGCGCAGGCGGCCAAGGTCTACCGGCTTGGTCAGGAAGTCGAAAGCGCCGGCTTTGAGGGCATTGATCGCGGTATCCAGGCTGCCATAAGCGGTGATCATCGCCACGGGCACCTGCGGATGACGCTGGAGGATATGTTGTACCAGCTCCAGGCCGGTGCCATCCGGCAGGCGCATGTCGGTCAGGCACAGGTCGAAGGGTTCGCGGGCTAGCCACTCGCGGGCTTCCTTGACGTTGCGCGCGCTACGGGTGTCGAGCTTCATCCGGCCTAGGGTGATTTCCAGGAGTTCGCGGATATCGGGCTCGTCGTCGACGATCAGGGCTCTTTGCCGTGCGGTCATGGTTAGCTCAGTTTGCGCGGGTGGGCGAAGGTGATGCGGAAGCAGCTGCCGCCGACTTCACGGGTTTTGTAGTCAAGTCGGGCTTGGTTGCTTTCGCACAGCTCACGAGAAATATACAGGCCCAGTCCGGTGCCTTTAGTTTCCGTGGTGTAGAAGGGCTCGAAGATATGCTGCAGCTGCTCGGGCGGCACGCCGAGGCCATTATCCAGTACCTCGAGCACGGGCAGGTCACTGTCTTGGTCGCGAAATAGCTTTAGCCAGACCTGGCCCTGTCGGTGCTGTAGCGCGCTGTAGCGCAAGCCGTTTTGTACCAGGTTAGTAAGCACCTGGGTCAGTTGATGCGGGTCCATGCGGGTCTGGATGGTGCTGCCGGTGGTTTCCAGATGCAGTAGCTGATTCGCGGTGGTAGAGCTGCGAAATTCGCTGGCAAAACGGTGCAGCCAGTATTTCAGGTCCAGTAGCTGCGGTTCGGCTTGGCGGCGGCGCGAGAGTTGGAGGACGTTTTCAATGACCAGGTTCATGCGCCGCGAATGATCCTGGATGATCTGCGCCAGTCGCTGGTCTGGCCCTTCCAGTGCTTCGGATTCTTGTAGCAATTGCGCGGCGTGGCTGATGGCACCGAGTGGGTTACGGATCTCGTGGGCAATGCCGGCAGTCAGGCGGCCGAGCGAGGCGAGCTTGAGCTGCTGCGCTTGTTGGGCGATTTGCGAGATGTCATCGAGAAACACCAGCGTGTGGCGTTGCTCGCCGCGCTGGAGGGTGACGAAGCTGGGTTGCAAGACCGGGCCGTCGGGGAACGCTTGCAGGCTTGCCGGGCGCAGTGTCGGGTTATGCAGCCACTGTTGCAGGCGCTTAACCAGTTCCGGGCAGAGTGGATCGAGAATTTTACCGGCCAGTTCGGTGCGCCCCAGCAGGCTCAACGTGCCTTGGTTGGCCAGCAGCACGCGATGCTGGGCATCCATTACCAGGATGCCGGTGCGCATGCGTTGCAGAATCTGCGCGTTGAGTGCTTCCAGGTTGGCGACATCGGCGGCGCGCTGTTCGGCCAGGCTTTCGCTGACGTGCAGGCGGCGGGTCAGCCCCTGAACAAAGAGTGCGGCGGCAAAGCACAGCGCGCCAAGCGCGCCAGCTTGCACATATTGAGCGGTGGCGGCCGGATTGCTCAGGCTGAGGTAGAAGGTCAGATAGATCAGGCCAATGGCCGCGACTGCGGCGATCAGCAGGCCGATCCGCCCGCGGAGCAGGATGTTGGCGATGGCTACCGCAACAATCAGCAGGTTGCCAATCCCGCTGGGTGTGCCGCCGGCCGCGTAGAACAGCCCCGAGAGCAGGGTGACGTCGACCAGGGCTAGGCTGAAGACTTGCAGCAAGTGCTGGGGCCGGCGCACCAGTACCGCGACTACGCAATTCAGGCCCAGATAGAGCCAGCTGCCATAGCGGAACAGCTTGTCATTGGCCAGATCGAGCAGTTGATCGTCCAGGTTGCTGGAAATCAACAGCACCAGAGCCAGGCCAATGACCAGCCGGTAGAGGTGATACAGCCGCAGAATCCGTCGGCCCTGGTTGCCGCTCAGGGCTAGTGCTTCAGCGATCACCGTGCTTGGCACCTTGCTCGAGGTGGGCCTGGCTGCAGAACCACTGCTGGTTCTGGTGGAGGGCGTGCTCGCGTGGCACATGCACGCCGCAATGGGCGCAGCGAACCATGGGCACAGTGTTGTCTGGCTTGGGGGTGGGGCGCTGAGCGGGACGGCTCAAGCGGCGCCATAACCAGATAGCGGCGGCGATCACGGCGACCCAGAACAGCAGGCGGAACAGGCCCATGGCACTCTCTTCTTATCTAAAGGCTGGCAGTTTAGCCAAGGACGGGGCGCCAGCACAGACGGCAAAGGCACATGCTGTGCGTTGTTTCCGCTAGTGTTGATGCGGGAGAATGACAGATCTGTAGCGTGCACTTGTCCAATGGATGAGGAGTGCGTGCAACTTTATCTGTGGAGGCGGGTGATGAGCCAAACCCTGCGGGTCGTAATGGCCCAGCTGAATCTGCGAGTTGGTGATGTACACGGCAATGTTGAGCGCATCATCGAGGCCGCCTGTAGCGCCCGCGATCAGTGGAAAGCGGATGTCATCGTGTTTCCGGAATTGGCCCTGTGCGGCTATCCGCCGGAAGATTTGCTGCTGCGCTCGAGCATGCAGCGGCGGATTGAGCAGGGCCTGCAGCGCCTGAAAGACGAGGTGCGCGGCATTTACCTGGTGGTGGGCTACCCCTGGCTGGACGGCGAGCAGCGCTATAACGCCTGCGCCGCGATCGCCGACGGCGAGTTGCTGGCGACTTACTACAAACAGAAGCTGCCGAATTATCGGGTGTTCGACGAGAAGCGCTATTTCGTCCCCGGTAACGAGGTCTGTGTGTTGGAGATCAAAGGCATTCCGCTGGCGCTGACGATCTGTGAGGACATTTGGTTTGCCGAACCGGTGGCGCAAGCGCGGGCTGCCGGCGCCAAGCTGATGCTCAGCCTGAATGCCTCACCCTTCCACCTGGACAAGCAGCGCGAGCGTGAGGAAGTGCTGGTCGAGCGGGTTGGCGAGAGTGGCATGCCGATTGTCTATGTCAACCAGGTTGGCGGTCAGGATGAACTGGTGTTCGACGGTGGCAGCTGCGTCATGACCGCCGATGGGCGGATCAGTCAGCGCGCGCCAGCCTTCAGTGAGGGCCTGTATCCGGTCGACCTCACCTTCGATGGTGAGCAAGTGACGCCACGGCCTGCCAGTTGTGCGCCGCTGCCGGAGCTGGAGGCCAGCGTCTATCAGGCGCTGGTCGTGGGGGTGCGAGACTATGTGCAGAAAAACGGCTTCAAGGGCGTCATCCTGGGCTTGTCCGGCGGAATAGACTCGGCGCTGACCCTGGCGGTGGCGGTCGATGCTCTCGGGGCCGAGCGGGTCGAGGCGGTGATGATGCCGTATCGCTACACCGCGCAAATCAGCCTGGAAGATGCCGAAGCCGAAGCAAAAGCGCTGGCGGTGACTTACCGCGTCTTGCCGATAGCACCGATGGTCGAGGCCTTTATGGGCACGTTGGCGCCAGTCTTCGAAGGGCTGGCGCGCGACACCACCGAGGAAAATCTACAGGCCCGTTGCCGCGGCACTCTGCTGATGGCGATCTCCAACAAGAAGGGCTATCTGGTGCTGACCACCGGTAACAAGAGCGAGATGGCGGTGGGTTACGCGACCCTCTATGGCGACATGGCCGGCGGCTTCGATGTGCTCAAGGATGTGCCGAAGACCCTGGTGTTCCGCCTCTGCGAATACCGCAACACGCTCGGTGCGGTGATCCCGCAGCGGGTGATCGACCGTCCGCCGTCTGCCGAGCTGGCGCCCGATCAGAAGGATGAGGACTCGCTACCGGCTTATCCGGTGCTCGACGAGATATTGAAGCTGTATATCGAGTACGACCTGTCGGCCAATGCCATCATCGCCGAGGGTTTTGATGAAGACACGGTCAATCGCGTGCTGCGCCTGGTGGATATCAATGAATACAAACGCCGGCAGGCGGCGGTGGGCGTGCGGGTGACTCAGCGTGGTTTCGGCCGCGACCGGCGCTATCCGATTACTTCCGGCTGGCGCTTGGGCGACTGAGCTTGGAGCGGTTATGTAGGGCGGGTTAGCCGCGCAGCGGCGTAACCCGCCAACGCTGCCGCCAGGCAGCGCCCCGTATCGGCTGATGGTGGATTACGCCTACGGCTATCCACCCTACGAATAAATGTCTAGTCCTGAAATAGGTTGACACCTGCGTCACTCAAAACGCCCGATGCACCGCATCGGGCGTTTTGTATTGCAAAGCAAGATGGGGCCGTTTGCTGTTGTAGATCAACACTGACTCATCAATCATCCGGGTTGCCTCCGCGAGATCCTTCGGCCGGTGTAGCAGAAACTCGGTTTTCAAGATCCCATTCACTCGCTCGGCCAGAGCGTTCTGATAACAGTCGTAGCCGTCTGTCATCGAGCATGTGATGCCATGTTTGGCGTGCAGCCGCTGGTAAAGCTCGGAGCAGTATTGAACACCTCGATCCGAGTGATGCATCAACGGCTGGCCGGTTCTTCTCTGCTTGAGGGCTTTCTTCAGCGCTTGGATTACGGAGGTGGTGTGCAGGCTTTCGTGCACATGATGCCCCACGATCTTGCGCGAGTACGCGTCGGTTACCAGGCTTAGATAAGCGACGCTCTGCTGGGTCGGCAGGTACGTTATGTCGGCCACCCAGACTTGCTCGGGGCCCGTGGCGACGACTTGCTCCGGGCCCGCCTTGAGCAAGTTGGGGTGGCGGCGGAAGCGATGATGGCTGTCGGTAGTTTTGTGGTACGCCCGCTTGCGGGGAACCAATTGCCGGCAATCTCTCAAAATATCGAATAGCCGATCCCGACCGACTTTCAAGGCCGCATCGGGTTTAGCGTGCATGAGGCTGTGCAGCTTGCGAGTGCCGAGCCTTGGTTGCTGACGTCGTGTTTCCAGCACAAACCCCATCACCTGCTGGTTATGGCTGACTCGAGCGTCATAAGCCCGGTTGCGCTTGTAATACGCCTGACGGGAGATCCCCATGAATTGGCAAGCCCTGGTGATGCTCAGGTCTTTGACTTGCCCTTGGGAGAGGACTTGCCGGGTCGCTTTTTTACGACAGAAACACCGTAATCGTTCTTCAAAACGTCAACGACGGCTTCAAAGAACTGGGCCTTCTGGTTGGCCAGCGCGAGTTTCTCTTCAAGCTCTTTGATTCGCTGCTCAGGTGTCAGCGGAAGATTTGGCTCGCCCATGGGGCAGTTCCTCTGGATGCGAATGGAAGCACCTTGGCTCCAGTCCTGCCGACCATGCTTGCGGAGCCACACCAGCACCGTTGACTTGCCCTGAATCCCGTAGCGCCTTTGAGCCTCTTTATAACTCAGTTCGCCTTTTTCGACCTGATCGACGACCGCCAATTTAAAAGTCAGTGTGTAATCGCGCTGACTGCGCCTTTCCCCCGAATCCATTGCATCCTCCTGAAAATAGGTCAGAAGGTGTAAACCTTATTCAGGACGAGACAAAAGCAAAATAAAAAGGGAGGCCGATGGCCTCCCTTTTTTGTTCCGTGCTACCTCAATCGAAGAGGCCGAAGGTCATACGGCTGAACCAGGAGCGGTCGTCATTGTTGCCTTCCGCCTCGTGTTGTTCTTCTGCCTCTGCGCCTTGGTTCTCCGGCTGCAACTCGTCCGGGATTTCTTCCTGGGCATCTTCGTACTGCTTGATCACGTCCTGGCTGGCGCGGGTTTCGCCCGGTGGCAGCGGCGCATCGCTTTCGATCAGGCCGAGGGTGGCTTTGCTCAGCCAGGAGCGATTGTCGGCTTCCTCTTCCAGCGGTACGAACTGGCCGTCGACCAGGCTCGGGTGATCCGGGTAGTTCAGCTTCAGGGCTTCCAGGCTGGTCGCGGCGAGGTCGTTCAGGGCCAGGCGCTGGTAAGCCTCGGTCATGATCGCCAGGCCATCGCCGACGGCGGGAGTTTCCTGGAAGTTCTCGACGACATAGCGGCCACGGTTGGCGGCGGCGACATAGGCCTGACGTTTCAGATAGTAATGGCCAACGTGTATTTCGTAGGCGGCCAGCAGGTTGCGCAGGTAAATCATGCGCTGCTTGGCGTCTGGCGCGTAGCGGCTGTTCGGGTAGCGGCTGGTGAGCTGGGCGAACTCGTTGAAAGAATCGCGCGCCGCGCCCGGATCACGCTTGGTCATGTCCAGCGGTAGAAAGCGCGCCAGCAGGCCACGATCCTCATCGAAGGCGGCCAGGCCTTTCAGGTAATAGGCGTAATCGGCGTTGGCATGCTGCGGGTGCAGGCGGATAAAACGCTCGGCGGCGGACTTGGCGGCCTCCGGCTCCATGTTTTTGTAGTAGGCGTAGATCAGTTCCAGCTGTGCCTGCTCGGCATAGCGACCGAACGGATAGCGCGACTCCAGAGCCTTCAGCTTGCTGACTGCGCTGGTGTAGCTTTTATTGTCCAGATCGGTCTGTGCCTGCTGGTACAGCTCGGTCTCACTCAGGTTTTCATCGACCACATCATTGGACGAGCAAGCGACGTTGAGTGCGAGGATGGCGATCAGCAGCAGGTGTTTCACTTGCATGGCGGCTTGCGTCCCTGTGACGGCTGGCTGTCTTGAGCAGAGCCGTCCTGTTATGATGAGCGCCCCGGTTACCCCGGGACAAAGACGCCGTATTTAACCACAAGCGCGTAGCTGAAACCAAAGGCTACGCCCCGCCGTTACCGAGCATGCCTCCGATTAATAAACTAGCGATTCAACTGCGCGCCGAGGTGCCGTCCGAGCTGGGCGGGCAACGTCTCGATCAAGTCGCCGCACAACTCTTCTCCGAGCACTCTCGTTCGCGCCTTTCCGCCTGGATCAAAGACGGCTGCCTGACGGTCGACGGTGCGGTGTTGCGCCCGCGAGATATCGTGCATGGCGGCAGCGTGCTGGTGCTGGAAGCTGAGCAGGAAGCCCAAGGTGAATGGATCGCCCAGGACATTGAGCTGGATATCGTCTACGAAGACGACCAGTTGCTGGTGCTGAACAAACCGGCTGGCCTGGTCGTACACCCGGCGGCCGGGCATCAGGACGGCACCCTGCTGAACGCGCTGCTGCACCACATCCCGGAGCTGATCAACGTGCCGCGTGCAGGCATCGTCCATCGTCTGGACAAAGACACCACTGGTCTGATGGTCGTGGCGAAGACGCTGCAGGCGCAGACCAACCTGGTCGATCAGCTGCAGAAGCGTTCGGTCAGTCGGATCTACGAGTGCATCGTAATCGGGGTGATCACCGCGGGCGGCAAGATTGACGCGCCGATTGGGCGGCATGGTCAGCAGCGCCAGCGGATGGCGGTGATGGAGGGTGGCAAGCAAGCCATCAGTCATTTCCGTGTGCTGGAGCGCTTCCGCTCGCACACCCATACCCGGGTCAAGCTGGAAACCGGGCGGACCCATCAGATTCGTGTGCACATGGCCCATGTGAACTTCCCCCTGGTCGGCGATCCGGCCTACGGTGGGCGTTTTCGCATTCCGCCGGCCGCGAGCCCGACCATGGTTCAGGCGCTGAAGGATTTCCCACGCCAGGCCCTGCACGCGCGCTTCCTGGAGCTGGATCACCCGGTCACCGGCCAGCGCATGAAGTGGGAATCACCCTTGCCGGATGACTTCGTCTGGTTGCTGACGCTGTTGCGTCAGGATCGCGAAGCCTTTGTCGGCTGAGTGGTGCTGAATGAGCGCCTGGGCGAACGATTGGCTGACCCCGGACTGGCCTGCGCCAGCCCAGGTCAAGGCCTGCGTCACCACGCGCGCGGGTGGCGTCAGCGTTGCCCCATTCGATACCTTCAACCTCGGCGAGCATGTCGAGGATAATCCCACCTCCGTTGCAGAAAACCGTCAGCGTCTGACTGCGCAACTGGGCTGCCAGCCCGCCTGGTTGCGTCAGGTGCATGGGATTGCCGTGGCGGAGGCTGATCCGCGCCTGGTCGCTGAAGCCGACGCCAGTTGGACGGCTACACCGGGTATCGCCTGTACGGCGATGACTGCCGATTGTTTGCCGGCGCTGTTTTGCGATCGCGCCGGTAGCCGTGTGGCAGCGGCGCATGCCGGCTGGCGTGGGTTGGTCGGTGGGGTGCTGGAGGGGACGCTGGATACGCTGGCGCTGCCGGCCGAAGAGGTGCTGGTTTGGCTGGGTCCGGCGATTGGCCCGCAAGCCTTCGAAGTCGGCGCGGAAGTCCGTGAAGCTTTTGTCGCGGTTCATCCGCAAACTGCGGCGGCGTTCTTGCCGAGTCGGAATGCCGGGCGCTTTATGGCGGATATCTATGCCTTGGCGCGTCTGCGGCTGGCTGCGCGTGGCGTCACCGCGGTGTATGGCGGCGGCTTCTGCACCGTCAGCGATCCACGCTTCTATTCCTACCGGCGCAGTGTGCGTACCGGTCGTTTCGCCTCGCTGGTCTGGCTGACTTCCTGAATCCTCCCTCTCTTATGTAGGCTGGGTAGAGCCGTTTTCGGCGAAACCCAGCATAGGGCCTGGCTGGGTTTCGCTACGCTCTACCCAGCCTACGATTGCTCTCGAACAGTCCCATTCGCCTTGAATCCCGCACAATCGTCCTCATCTAGACTGGTATCTCGGCAGGCTTTCGTCAGAGGCACGCTCATCGTGCCGGCCTGCTCTTAAACGAAGGATGACTCTATGCGAATTGACCGTTTAACCAGCAAGCTGCAACTGGCGTTGTCCGATGCCCAGTCCATCGCGGTCGGCCTCGATCACTCGGCGATCGAGCCGCTGCACCTGATGCAGGCGTTGCTTGAGCAGCAGGGTGGTTCGATCAAGCCGCTGCTGATGCAGGTCGGCTTCGATGTGAACAGCCTGCGCCAGGCACTGGCCAAGGAACTCGACCATCTACCCAAGATCCAGAGCCCGACCGGCGATGTGAACCTGTCGCAGGACTTGGCGCGCTTGCTCAATCAGGCGGATCGCCTGTCGCAGCAGAAGGGCGATCAATTTATCTCTAGTGAGCTGGTGCTGCTCGCTGCGATGGACGAGAACACCAAGCTCGGCAAGCTGCTGCTCGGTCAGGGCGTGAGCAAGAAGGCCCTGGAGAACGCGGTAAGCAACCTGCGCGGCGGCGATGCGGTGAATGATCCGAACGTCGAGGAGGCGCGCCAGGCGTTGGATAAATACACCGTCGATCTGACCAAGCGTGCCGAAGAAGGCAAGCTCGACCCGGTGATCGGCCGCGATGATGAAATTCGCCGGACCATTCAGGTGCTGCAACGGCGAACCAAGAACAACCCAGTGCTGATCGGTGAGCCGGGCGTCGGCAAAACCGCGATCGCCGAGGGTTTGGCGCAACGGATCGTCAACGGCGAGGTGCCGGATG
Source organism: Pseudomonas cavernicola (assembly GCF_003596405.1). NCBI lineage: Bacteria > Pseudomonadati > Pseudomonadota > Gammaproteobacteria > Pseudomonadales > Pseudomonadaceae > Pseudomonas > Pseudomonas cavernicola. The sequence goes on along the minus strand of NZ_QYUR01000002.1, from coordinate 172,468 downwards.
GGCTGAAAGACAAACGCCTGCTCTCGCTCGACATGGGCGCGCTGATCGCCGGCGCCAAGTTCCGCGGTGAATTCGAGGAGCGCCTGAAAGCGGTGCTCAATGAGCTGTCCAAGCAGGAAGGGCGGATCATTCTGTTTATCGATGAGCTGCACACCATGGTCGGCGCGGGCAAGGCCGAGGGTGCGATGGACGCCGGTAACATGCTCAAGCCCTCGTTGGCGCGTGGCGAGCTGCACTGCGTCGGCGCCACCACGCTGGATGAGTACCGCCAGTTCATCGAAAAGGATGCGGCCCTTGAGCGGCGCTTCCAGAAGGTGCTGGTGGATGAGCCCAGCGAGGAGGACACCATCGCCATCCTGCGTGGCCTCAAGGAGCGCTACGAGGTGCACCACCGGGTGGCGATTACCGACGGCGCGATCATTGCAGCGGCGAAGTTGAGCCACCGCTACATCACCGACCGCCAGTTGCCGGACAAGGCCATCGATCTGGTCGATGAGGCAGCCAGTCGGATTCGCATGGAGATCGATTCCAAACCAGAAGTGCTGGACCGCCTGGAGCGTCGGCTGATTCAGTTGAAGGTCGAAGCGCAGGCGTTGAAGAAGGAAGACGATGACGCGGCGATAAAACGGCTGGAGAAGCTCAAAGACGATATTGCTCGCTTGGAGCGCGAATACGCCGACCTGGAAGATATCTGGAAGTCGGAGAAGGCCGAAGTCCAGGGCTCGGCGCAGATCCAGCAGAAGATTGAGCAGTCGCGCCAGGAGCTCGAGACCGCTCGGCGCAAGAGTGACCTGGAGCGGATGGCGGAGTTGCAGTACAGCATCATCCCCGACCTCGAACGCAGCCTGCAGATGGTCGATCAGCACGGTAAGGCGGAGAACCAGCTGCTGCGCAGCAAGGTCACCGAGGAGGAGATCGCTGAGGTCGTCTCCAAATGGACCGGTATTCCGGTCTCGAAAATGCTCGAAGGCGAGCGCGACAAACTGCTGAAAATGGAAGGCTTGCTGCACCAGCGGGTGATCGGTCAGAACGAGGCCGTGATCGCCGTGGCTAACGCGGTGCGCCGCTCGCGCGCCGGGCTGTCCGACCCGAATCGGCCGAGTGGTTCGTTCCTCTTCCTTGGCCCCACCGGGGTCGGTAAAACCGAGCTGTGCAAGGCACTGGCCGAGTTTCTCTTCGATACTGAAGAGGCGCTGGTGCGGATCGACATGTCCGAGTTTATGGAGAAACACTCAGTTGCTCGTTTGATCGGCGCGCCGCCGGGCTATGTGGGCTATGAGGAGGGTGGCTACCTGACCGAGGCGGTGCGCCGTAAGCCGTACTCCGTCGTGCTGCTGGATGAAGTGGAGAAGGCCCATCCTGACGTGTTCAACGTGCTCTTGCAGGTGCTGGAAGATGGTCGCCTGACCGATAGCCATGGGCGTACCGTGGATTTTCGCAACACGGTGATCGTGATGACTTCCAATCTGGGCTCGGTACAGATTCAGGAGTTGGTCGGTGATCGCGAGGCGCAACGGGCGGCGGTGATGGACGCAGTGAGTACGCATTTCCGTCCGGAGTTCGTCAATCGGATCGACGAGGTGGTGGTGTTCGAGCCGCTGGCGCGGGAGCAAATCGCCGGGATTGCCGAGATCCAGCTGGGCCGCCTGCGTACACGCCTGGCTGAGCGCGAGCTGAATCTGCAGCTGAGTAGTGAGGCGTTGGATAAGCTGATCGCCATTGGCTACGACCCGGTGTATGGCGCGCGGCCGCTGAAGCGCGCGATCCAGCGCTGGATCGAGAACCCGCTGGCGCAGCTGATCCTGGCCGGCAAGTTCGCCCCAGGGGCGAGCGTCACGGGTACGGTTGAGGGTGACGAGATCGTCTTTGCCTAAGGCTGTTAGGCGTAGGGTGGGTTAGCCGTAGGCGTAACCCACCATCAGCCGGTACGTGGCGTTGTCTGTTGGAGGCGTTGGCGGGTTACGCCGCTTTGCGGCTAACCCGCCCTACAAACTGACTCCCCTCGCCCGTTTCGCGGGAGAGGGGCGGGGGGAGGGTGAATCGCGGCAAAAACTGAATTCGTTTGGCCATGCTCCCCTCTCCCTAACCCTCTCCCCAGAGGGGCGAGGGGATAAAAAGCGCAGACGCATGCTTAAACGAGTTGGTAGGGTGGGCTTTAGCCCACCACGCGCCCTGTATCGGTGGGCTAAAGCCCACCCTACCAGTCTGGCTCCCCTCGCCCGTTTCGCGGGAGAGGGGCTGGGGGAGGGTGAATCGCGGCAAAAACTGAATTCGTTTGGCCATGCTCCCCTCTCCCTAACCCTCTCCCCAGAGGGGCGAGGGGATAAAAAGCGCAGACGCATGCTTAAACGAGTTGATAGGGTGGGCTTTAGCCCACCACGCGCCCTGTATCGGTGGGCTAAAGCCCACCCTACCAGTCTTCCACGGGATTCCGCGAAGAGCCTTTTTATTGGTGCTCAGAGGTGTCGAAGCAGTACCTCCAGCGCGGCGGCCTGATCTTCCGCCAGGTCGATGATATGAAAACCGGCCCAGCAGTGCTGACCGTCCGCGCCAGGGCGGCTCCATAGACAGTCGGCGCCGAGCTTGACCTCGCTGACCCCTTCTACTGCCTGTGCCGCGACCAGGCGGCATTCGAGCAGGGCGTCGGCCACCTGCGGGCAGTTGCTGAACAACATAAAGCCATCGGTCGAGAGGTCGACCACGCGGCCGAGGCGTTTTTCGGTATGCAGGTCGAAGACTTCCAGCTGCAGCTCGGGCGTATGGCGGCTGTGCTGACGACGATCTTCCATTGAGGCTCCTTAACTGGGGTCTGCTGTGCGGCCGGTAAAGCGCTGCAGCACGCGGTAGATAGCAGAGAGCGCGCGATCGAACAGGGGCGCGCTACGCTCATGCGGGGCAATGCGCGCCAAGCCTTGCTCCATTTCACTGGCCAGCAGCGTGAGGGGTTTGATCGCGACACGCTGGCCGCTGTGGTCGACGAACATATAGTTGTGCGTGGTTGGGCTGAACCAGGACAGCTTGAGAGTGCGAACCTGTTCTCCCTCGACAAACTCGAACCAGGTGCCGAATTCGATCTGCGTTAGCTCCTTGGCCAGCAGCTGTGCACGTGGCGACAGGCCGGAGGCGCGTGGTGCGGTGCTGGCGAGCACGGCGTCCTCGCCAAGCATGGCGCCCAGTGGGCTTTCCGGGAGGATGGGGTTGAGTTGGGCGGCGATCTGCGGTTGTTTCGCCTGCACCGCATGCTGGCAGGCGACGATGTCTTGCAGCAGGCGGCGTATGCCGTCTTCATGATAACCGCCGAGCAACTCCAGACCTTTACGCAGCTCGTCCAGCAAGGCCACGCGCAACCCTGGCAGGCGCTCACGGCCCGCGGCATCCAGCGGGGTGCTACTCCAGGCCAGCTGTTCGGCTACTTCGCTCGCGCGCTGCCATTCGATACTGCGCTCGCCGTGCCGGAGCAGCACGAACACCAGCGTGTCGGCCCAGGTCAGCTCAAGGAAGTTGTGGATGATGGCGGGGAGCTCGCGTCCGGCCAGGGTGCGGGCGATCACCTCGACTGCCTGTTGCCGGGCGCTGAGCAGTTTGTCGCGGCCTTTGGCTGCTTCCACAGCGCGGCGCTCACGCAGTTCGACCTTGTGTTGGAGGTCGCTGGCGTATTCGTTGAACTCTTCTAGCAGGCTTTCGAACAGCAGCAAATCGCCGCTGAAACCATGAATCACTCGCTCGACCACCCATTGCACTTTCGTCAGCAGGCCGCGCTCGTCGCCCTCGCCGCCATACAGCGCGCCGGCTTGGGCCATGGCGTCTAGTAGGCGGCGGGCTGGATGGTGGTGCTGGGTGAACAGGGCTTTGTCCTGTAGCGCGACCTTCAAGTAAGGCGTGTGCAGGTGGGAGAGGGCGGTCTTGCAGTTTTCCGGCAAGTTGTCGTCGTCGAGGATGAAGTCGAACAGCATACCCACCAGGTCAATGACATCGGCTTCCTGGTCGGAGAGTTTCTGTTGGCCGGGCAGGCTGCTGTGGGTCTCCAATTGTTGCTGCAGATCGACTTTGAGTCCTTCCACCCGTTGCGGGCGTTGTAGGCGTTGCGACAGGTCGTGGGTCGACTGCTGTTGCAGGCGATTGAGGGCATTCAGCAGTTCATTGGCACTATAGGTGCGAGTTGCGCCACGGGGGGCGAGGCTGGCAATGCTGCGTGTGCCGCCAAGCAGTGGGGCGTCCACATCGTGTTGGCGGCGCTCGCCGAGAAGGGCCGCCAGGCCGCTGAACAGGGCGCCAGGGTCGTTCGGGGGTGGGCCGCTGAGGTCGACTGGCGCCGCCACGGGGGGCACACCGTTGCTGGTGGCGGTGGCAGGATGTTGGCCGTCAGTCGACGCCACAGCATTAGGCTCGGGGGCGGTTGAGGACGGCGGTCGCGTGCTGCTGGTCGCACGTTGCGCGCCATATTTCAGGTTGGGCAGCACGCCGGCGTCGATCAGCCGCTGATTCATCGTGTCATAGAGTCGGTCGAGGCTCTGCATGACGTGGCGGTCGAACAGCATATAGAGGACGGTTTTGATCTGTGCCGGGAAGGGGTTGGGCGCCAGCGCTTCACGGAAGGCCTGGGCGATGGCCAGGGGGCCGAAAGGATTGCTGTCTTCGCCGAGTTTCTGCCCGTTGTTCAGCACTGCCAGGCGCTGTTCCAAGGCAAATAGCGGTTGAGCGCAGCGCGCTTTGACGCGGCTGACCATATTGGTGACGTGCAGGCTTTCCTCGTAATCCTCGTTCCGTACCAGCGAGAGTTGTTCGGCCTTCAGTTCTTCTGGCGGGTCTTGGGTTTTTGGCGTGCCGTCGAGAAAGTTCGAGAAATTTTGCGCCACGCGTTGGTGGTAGGCGCGCTCGATTTGCGGGCGCTGCTTGCGGATTTCACGCATGTTGTCGAAAAACAGCGTCTGCACCTGATTGTTTTCGGCCTTTTCCGCACACTCGAAAAGCGTGTCATCGACCTGGCCGAAGACCCCAGAGAGGTGCTCGGCCAGACGGTTCATGGCGAGCTTGCGGCAACCCTGCACTAATTCACCAAAGCGTGGCTGAATGCCACGGCTGGCCAATGTCTGGAGCACTTTGGGGGAGATGGGGGGTGTGTCCTGGTTGCTCATGGACTGTCCTGATTTTAGCCTGGCGGCTGGTGCATCCTGCTGCGGCGAGATCTTAAGGAAAGATATAGCAGCCCATCACTCAGCTGCAACGCATTGTCTTAAAAGCTATTTAGGGGGTTGACAGCGTCGCCGAGAACCGTAAAATGGCGCGCCTCTGATACGGGAAACGGATAACACCTAAGCCGTAAAAGAGATGAAGGCTAGTAGTTCCGCGATAGCTCAGTCGGTAGAGCAAATGACTGTTAATCATTGGGTCCCAGGTTCGAGTCCTGGTCGCGGAGCCAATCTTTCAACCGGGGTATAGCGCAGTCCGGTAGCGCGCCTGCTTTGGGAGCAGGATGTCAGGAGTTCAAATCCCCTTACCCCGACCATTTTTGGGTCGTTAGCTCAGTTGGTAGAGCAGTTGGCTTTTAACCAATTGGTCGTAGGTTCGAATCCCACACGACCCACCATTTTCTGCCCTTGTTTGATTAAAGGGTTGAATCTTAAGGCGAGATGTTAAAAGCATCGTAGCCGACAAAAAAGGCGCCCTTCGGGGCGCCTTTTTTGTTTTCGCGACACGTGTATACGTGGATTTGTTCACGCTGCGCAGTCCGACTCGACAGTTAACGGGCGCATAGACAATTTTTTCCACCGACGCCTGACACCGTAGGCTGGGTAGAGCGTAGCGAAACCCAGCGCTGGGCAATGCTGGGTTTCGCCGGAAAACGGCTCTACCCAGCCAACCTTCACAGATGCGCTTCCCCGGGCGAAATGAATTCGCTCCTACAGGCGCTTTAATGCAGCTTCAGGCGCGGCTCGGTGCTGCGGCCGATAAGGTCGCCGAGCATCAGCAGCAGGGTGCGGAAGATGCCGTGCAGCGCCATTTGGTGCATGCGGTACAGCGAGACATAGAACATCCGCGCCAACCAACCTTCGAGCATCACGCTACCGGTCAGGTTGCCCATGAGGTTGCCCACCGCGGAAAAGCTCGCCAGGGAGATCAGCGAGCCGTAATCGCGGTAGCGATACTCCGGCAGCGCCTGCCCTTCAATCCGTAACTTGAGCGACTTGGCCAGCAGCGAGGCTTGCTGGTGTGCCGCTTGCGCGCGTGGCGGAACGTTGCGGCCGTCGCTGTTCGGTTGCAGACAGGCGGCGCAATCACCGAAGGCGAAGATGTTGTCGTCGCGCGTAGTTTGCAGGGTTGGGCGGACTTGCAACTGGTTGATGCGGTTGCTCTCCAGGCCATCCAGATCCTGTAGAAAGTCCGGGGCGCGAATGCCGGCGGCCCAGACTTTGAGGCTGGCGGAGATGGTCTGGCCCTGGGCGGTCTTCAAGCTTTCGCGGGTCACTTCGCTAACGGAGGCACTGGTCAGTACGGTGACGCCGAGCTTTTCCAAGGTCTTGTGCACGGGCTGGCCAATGCGCTCGGGGAGTGCTGGCAGCACACGCGGGCCGGCCTCGATCAGGGTGATGCGCATGTTTTCCGGTCGGATGCGATCCAGGCCATAGGCAGCCAGTTCGTGGGCGGCGTGGTGCAGTTCGGCGGCCAACTCTACGCCAGTGGCGCCTGCGCCGACGATTGCCACGCTGATTTGTTCGGCGACGTCGCTTTGGCTGGCGTGGGCGCGCAGGTAGTGGCTGAGCAACTGGCGGTGGAAGCGTTCAGCCTGCTCGCGCGTATCGAGAAACAGGCAATGCTCGGCGGCGCCGGGGGTGCCGAAGTCATTGGTGGTGCTGCCAACGGCGATGACCAGGCTGTCGTAGCTCAGCTCGCGCTCGGGCATCAGTTCTTCGCCCTGTTCGTCGAGGGTGGCAGCCAGGTGGATCTGCTTGTTCGCACGATCAAGCCCGGCCATGCGCCCGAGCTGAAACTCGAAGTGGTTCCATTTGGCCTGCGCGACGTAGTTCAGCTCGTCTTCCGATGAGTTCAGCGAGCCAGCGGCCACCTCGTGCAGCAGAGGCTTCCAGATATGCGTCAGGTTGGCGTCGACCAGCACGACTTTGGCTTGGCCGCGCTTGCCCAGGGTGCTACCCAGGCGGGTGGCAAGCTCCAGGCCGCCGGCGCCGCCGCCGACAATCACAATGCGATGGGACATGTTGATATCTCATAAGGCTTTTAGGGATTCGGGAAATGGCCGGATAGGCGAGCGCGAAGCAGCTCATAGCACTAAACGGCTCAGCAGGCGGCTTAACAGACCGAGGCCGATGACCAAGGCCAGCACAATGAACAGCAAAAACCAGGGCCGAAAGGGCCGGCGTTCGACTTGGTGCTGAGGGGCACTCAGGTACTGGTCGACACGTTGTTGGTCGTCAGGACTCAGTCGGCTGGACATAGATGCCTCGATAGGGAGTGATTCATTCTAGCTGCGCGCTTCACAAGGGCTCAACGCAGAGGTCGTCATTCAGTCGAATAATTCCGCTTTGTAGTACGCGGGCGGTAATTCCGCCATGGCCACGAGTGGCTTGGAAGGCGCCACGACCCAGGCGCTGTTCCAGTCGCGCGCAGGGCTGACACCAGCCGGTAGTTTCTAGCACAGCCTGACCAATCTGGAAGCGCCGATTTTTCAGGCTGAACAGATTGATCCCACTGATGGCGATATTACGGCGCAAATCTTGTGGGGTGATTGGCTGGTCTGGGGTTCGACCGAGCAAGGCGCTGATCACGGCTAGGTGTTCCCACTGAATCAGCGTCACCTGCCGTGCGTTACGCGGGCCGGGGCGGGCGTGGTCGCCGGTCAGGCCGGCTTCGCGTCGTGCCTCCACAGCCTCCAGTTCGAGCATCTGCGCGTGTGCGCTTGGGCGTATGCCAAGCCAGCGCACGCGGCCCTGTTGCGGGACGTCCGCGAGCAGCTCCTGCAGCGGGCTCATAGGCTGATCCCGACATCCAGCAGCACACTGCGGCCGAGGTTGTTGCGCAGAAAGTCTGGCGCGCCCGAGTGGGCGAACAGCACGCGGGCGAAGTTCGGGCCGACTAGCGAGAGCGAGCGCCAGCCCTGGAGCAGAAACTCGGTGGGTGGTGGGAACGGGCTGTTGAAGTCGGCGATGGCGCGTTTCAGGTTGACGCAGGCGAGCAGGTCCAGCTCGCCGAGGTCGAGGCCGCGTTCGCGATAGTTGTGGGCTTTTTTGCGTAAAGTCGGTGCCAGACGGGCCTGCAGCTCGGCTGCGGGAATCCGCCGTGGGCGGGTTTCGCGGCGCACCAGTTGACTGAGGGAGAAGGCACTGCGACGCCGTTCCAGCTCGGCACGCCATTCGTCATTCAGGCGGCGGCCTTCGTCGAGGACAAAAAACACCTCGAAGCTGGCTTCGCGAAACAGCACATCCGGTGGTTCCTGGCTTGCAGCGCCGAACTCCTCAAGCCGGTGTGGGACATTCAGCGCTTGTAACAGGCGTTGGCAGACCCAACGCTCGCGTTCCCACTTGCGCGCATTGGAGAGGAAGTCGTTGGCTTGTTCGGCCTGATGGGTCAGCAAGCGTAAATAGTCGGAGTCATCCATGTCTGCAAGCTTAGCCCGCTACCAAGTGTTCTTGGTACCCCCGTCGTAGGGCTTGGCGAGGCCGGCCTTGAGCAGTAGGGCGCCGAGGCTTTGTCCGTCGATCCAGACTTCGGCGAGCAGGCGGAAGTATTTGTCGCGGCGAACTTCACGAAGCTCGATGCGTTTGCCGTTGCGCAGGCGTTCGACACTGAACTGCTTGGCTCGGCGGGCCAGATCGCGCACCTTGGGGCGTTTGTCGCGCATTTCAGGTGTGTCGATACCGTAGAGCCGCACGGGCACCCGTTGGCCGACGACTGCGGGCCAGCCACGGATGGTCACGCGGAAAGTGTCGCCGTCATAGATGCTAGTGACTTCATCGACCTGGACTTTGCCGTAAGTGCTGTCCGTAGCCTGTAGCGGTGGGGCGCAGATGAGGGTGAAAACTAAAACAAGGCGGGGCAAAAGCGGTTGCATGGCGAATACGTGTCTGCCAAAGGGGGCGCGACTTTAGCTGATTCCCATAGCTCTTGCAGCAGTAGCGGGCGGCTCTGTAGCGGGCTTTGCCGCGGTGTAGACTGAGCCATTGCTCGGTTTGGAGTTGCCCATGTCGATTCGTCCCATCAGGTCTGCCGATCACGCGGCTTTGCTGGCGTTGTGGCAGCGTACGCCGGGTATCTGTATTCGTCCGGAGGATGCTTTCGAGCCGTTCTGCGCCTATTTGTTGCGAAATCCAGACTTAAGCCTGCTGAGTGAAATTGATGGTCGGCTGGCTGGTTGTGTATTGGTCGGGCATGACGGGCGCCGTGGTTATTTGCAGCATCTGGTGGTTGACCAGGCGTACCGCGGTCGTGGCCTGGCGCAAGCCCTGTTGGTTGAAACGCTCGCGCGGCTGGCGGCGTTGGGGGTGCAAAAATCCCACGTGTTTGTTCTCCGTGATGCGCCAGAGGCTTTGGCTTTCTGGGAGGCGCAGCCTGGCTGGGGCCCGCGCGAGGATATTCAGCTGTATTCCACTCGGAGGGTATCGGCGTGAGGCTTAAGGCTGGATGGTTGTTGGGTTTGCTGTCGTTGTGGAGGCGGGAGCCGGGGCCGGTGATCCGATGATTGCCGCTGAGCTGCTTTCACCGACAAGCCTCGTAGCGGGCTGGGCGCTTTATCTGCCTGCGCTGCTGTGGGCGGTCTGGCGTGCGCCGTGGCTGGAGCTATTCAGCGATGCTCGACGCCAGCATCTGCTGTTTGGCACTGTGCTGGCGTTGTTTCTGCTGTGGCTGGTGCGGCGTGACTTCGACGTTGGGGTGTCATTCCATTTCATTGGGATGACGGCCGTGACTCTGCTGCTCGACTGGCCGCTGGCCGTGCTCGGCGGTTTGGCGGCGCAGTTCGGCCTGCTCGCCATCGGTCGCCAGGAGTTCACCGCGTTGGGGTTGAATGGAGTGTTGCTGGTGCTGATCCCGGTGCTGGTGACCGAGGTCTGCGCGCTGCTGGTGGAGCGTTCGCAGCCACGTAATCTGTTTGTTTACATCTTCTGCTCGGGCTTCTTTCCTGCGGCGTTGGCGGCGTTGCTCTGTGTGCTGGTCGGGCTTGGCGTGCTCTGGTTCGATGGGCGCTTTCCCATGCCCGCCTGGTTGGAGGATTTTGTCGGTTACCTCTGGTTGGTGATGTTTCCCGAGGCGTTTATCAACGGCATGGTGGTGACTGCATTGGTGGTGTTCCAGCCGGACTGGCTGGAAACCTTCAACCGTACCCGTTACCTGCAGGCGCCCTGGAAGGATGACGAGCCGCCGCGCTAGGAGCGGTTACATAGCCAATTTATTTCCGCCGGTACCCGACGATGTAGGCTGGGTAGAGCGTAGCGAAACCCAGCTCCGGGCAATGCTGGGTTTCGCCCAAAAGCGGCTCTACCCAGCCTACTTTCACGGATGCAGGTCGTGTATTGGAAAAACGCAATTCGTAGGTTGGTGCTGAGCCGAAGGCGATGCCCAACAACCGGCCTGCAAGGCCGGGCTTCTAATCTTGAGACCGAGTATTGGGAGTCACGGGGCGACTCCTTGTTGGGCATCGCTGCGCTCAGCGCCAACCTACGCCGAGGCCGTCTCTTGCCCGCAGAGTAGACCGTAGGGTGGAATCCCCAAAGGGGCTTCCACCGTTCACCGCGAACTGATTGGCTGGCCTACCCAAACGCCTTGCCTTGTGTAGGGCGTTCGTTTTTGCGCTGCGGTGGATTACGCCGCTGCGCGGCTAATCCACCCTGCGGGCTGGTCAATGCTGCCGTGGCGGTAGGACCGTAGGGTGGAATCCCCAAAGGGGCTTCCACCGTTACCGCGAACTGATTGACTGGCCTACCCACACGCCTTGCCTTGTGTAGGGTGTTCGTTTTTGCGCTGCGGTGGATTACGCCGCTGCGCGGCTAATCCACCCTACGGGCTGATCAATGCTGTCGTGGCGGTAGATCGCCGGAGAAGATGTCATCTTCCAGCGGGTCGCCGGGAATCGCGTGTTCTTCAGCCGCCCAGGCGCCCAGATCGATCAGTTTGCAGCGCTCGGAGCAGAACGGCCGGCTCGGGCTTTGCGGACCCCATTCGACCGGGGCGCCGCAGGTGGGGCAAGTAACGGTTGGGGCTTGGCTCATGACTGGCCTCCGCGCAGTGTCAGGTAAAAATGGTGCAGGCGTTCGACTTCAGTCTGCAACCATTTTAGATCGCGGTCATTGAGCAGTACATCGTCGGCATGGCGTAGACGTTCTTCGCGGCTGGCCTGGGCCTTGAGAATGGCCTGCACCTGTTCTTCGGGCGCTTGATCGCGCTGCATGGTGCGTTGCAGTTGCAACTGCTCCGGGGCATCCACCACCAGCACCCGCTGGGTCAACTGATGTTGGCCGGATTCCACCAGCAGTGGCGAGACCAGGATGGCGTAGGGGGATTCGGCGCGGGCCAGATTGCTGATGATCTCCTGCCCGATCAGCGGATGCAGCAGTGCTTCCAGCCAGCGCCGTTCTTCCGGGCTCTGGAAAATGCGTGCGCGCAAAGCCGCACGATCCAACTGGCCATCCGCTTGCAGCACACCGTCACCGAAGTGCTCGACGATCTGTGCCAAGGCCGGTCGACCGGGTTCCACGACCCAGCGCGCGGCGTGGTCGGCATCTACGGTATGCACGCCCAGGTCGATAAAGTGCTGAGCAGCCGCGCTTTTACCGCTGCCGATGCCACCCGTCAGGCCAAGAATCCAGGGTTTCACGGGCGCCTCCATAAACCGTGGCGAGCCGCTCGAGAGCAAGGAAGGTTCGCGGCGAAAGCCGAGACAGTACAAGCCGGTACGGCGAGGCTTGAGCGAGAAGCTGACGCAGCTATCGAGTGGCGCAGTAGGTTTAGGGAGATGAGCGTCATTTAAAACCGGCGAATTGAAGATAAGTCCCGGTTATTTGATCACCCCAGAGCAGCGCAATCCAGCCGGCAATCGCCAGATAAGGGCCAAAGGGGATAGGCGTGCTGGTTTCGGCATTGCGCAGGCGCAGCATAATCACCCCGAACACCGCGCCTACCAGCGACGAGAGCAGAATGGTCAGCGGCAAAATCTGCCAGCCCCCCCACGCACCAAGCATGGCCAGCAGCTTGAAGTCGCCATAGCCCATGCCCTCTTTGCCGGTCACCAGCTTGAACAGCCAATACACCGACCACAGGCTCAGGTAGCCCGCAATAGCGCCCCAGAGCGCATTTTCCAGGCTAGTGAAGAGACCGAAGTAGCTGAGGATCAGGCCCAGCCAAAGCAGCGGCAGCACCAGTACATCCGGCAACAGCTGATGGTCGGCATCGATCAAGCTCATCGCCAGCAGGCCCCAGGTCAGCAACAGCATGGTGCCGGCCTGCCAGTTAAAACCGAAGTGCCAGGCTATATAGGCTGACAGCAGTCCACAGGCCAGCTCCACCATCGGGTAGCGTTTGCTGATTGGTGCTTTGCAGTTCGAGCATTTACCGCGTAAGGCCAGATAGCTAACCACGGGGATGTTTTCCCAGGGCTTGATCTCGTGGCCACAGTGGGGGCATTGGGAGTTGGGCAGAATCAGGTTGAATGTCTGCCCGGCCGGCTCGGCCGGTAATTCCAGAATCTCCCGGGCCTGGGTTTGCCAGTCGCGCTGCATCATTTTCGGTAGGCGGTGTATGACTACATTAAGGAAGCTGCCTATCAGAAGGCCCAGTAATAGCGCGCACAAAACAAAGGCCAGCACATGGCTGGCCAGAAAATCGAGCAAGGACATAAGTTAAACCACGGCACCCAGTTGGAAGATGGGCAGGTACATGGCCACGACCAAACCACCGACCAGAACGCCCAGCACCGACATGATCAATGGCTCCATCAGCGCCGTAAGGCCATCGACCATATTGTCCACTTCTGCTTCGTAGTAACTGGCGACTTTATCGAGCATCTCGTCCAGCGCCCCGGACTCCTCGCCGATGGCAGTCATCTGAATTGCCATAGAGGGGAAGGTGCCGGTAGTACGCATGGAGAAGTTCAACTGCATGCCGGTGGTAACGTCTTGTTTGACTTTATTGACGGCATTGACGAATACGATATTGCCGGTTGCGCCAGCAACCGAGTCGAGTGCCTCGACTAACGGCACCCCGGCGGCAAAGGTGGTGGACAAGGTACGGGCAAAACGCGCGACTGCGGACTTGTACAGAATATCGCCGACGATAGGTAACTTAAGAGCGGTGCGGTCAAGCCAGTTGCGAAAACCCTGTGAGCGTTTCTTGGCCTCCTGAAAAGCAAAACCTGCAGCAAATATACTCGCTAGAACTGCGTACCACCATTCTTGCAGGGCTTCAGATAATCCGATCACCATCACCGTAAAAGCGGGTAGTTCGGCACCGAAACTGGAAAAAACCTGTTTAAACTGCGGCACCACCTTTATCAACAAGATTGCCGAAACGATAATGGCCACTACTACTACGGCAATCGGGTAGTTCATCGCCTTTTTGATCTTGGCTTTCAGTGCCTCGGTCTTTTCCTTATAGGTAGCAATACGATCGAGCAGGCTTTCCAGAGCGCCGGCTTGTTCGCCCGCATCCACCAAGTTACAGAAGAGGCTGTCGAAGTATTCGGGCTTGGTGCGCAAGGCGGTGGCAAAGCTGTTGCCTGCCGCGACCTGTTGCTTGATCTCATCCACCAGTTTGCGCATGTTGGGGTTGTCGAAGCCTTCGCCGATGATGTCGAAGGACTGCAGCAGGGGCACCCCGGCTTTCATCATGGTCGCCATCTGCCGCGCAAACAGGGCGATGTCCATCGGTTTGATTTTTTTGCCAGCACTGAACAGCGAAACTGACTTTTTGCGCACCTTGGTCGGGTTAATGCCTTGCTTGCGCAATTGCGCTTTGACCAGGGCTGGGTTTTGGCCGCTTGTTTCGCCCTTGATCTTGGAGCCTTTTTTATCAGTCCCTTCCCAGCTGAAGGTGCTGGTTTTTATCGCTTTCACGGCCATGGATTAGTCCTTAGTCACGCGGTTTACTTCTTCGAGGCTGGTAATACCCTGCATGGCCTTCAGCAGAGCCGATGTGCGCAGGTCATTGAAGCCGTCTTTGCGCATTTGTATTGAAATATCAATGGAGTTGCCTTCCTCCATGATAATCCGCTGCAAGGCCGGCGTGTTTTTAACTACTTCATAAATACCGAGTCTGCCCTTGTAGCCGCCGTTGCAATTTTCGCAGCCAACCGGGCCATAAATCTTGAAGGAGCCGATCTTGTCTTCCGGGAAGCCTTCTTCTAACAGAGCCTCACGCGGAATCTGTACCTCTTTCTTGCAGCTAGTGCAGAGCTTGCGGGCTAACCGCTGAGCGATGATCAGGTTGACCGAGGTGGCAATGTTGAACGAGGGGACGCCCATATTGCGTAGCCGCGTCAGAGTCTCGGCGGCGCTGTTGGTGTGCAGGGTGGACATCACCATGTGTCCGGTTTGAGCGGCCTTGATTGCGATGGAGGCGGTGTCCAGGTCGCGAATCTCGCCGACCATGATGATGTCAGGGTCCTGGCGCAAAAATGATTTCAGTGCCGCAGTGAAGTCCATGCCTTGCTTGGGGTTGACGTTGACCTGGTTGATGCCCTCCAGGTTGATCTCCACCGGGTCTTCGGCGGTAGAGATGTTGACGTCAACGGTGTTCAGGATATTCAGGCCGGTATACAGCGAAACGGTCTTGCCGGAGCCGGTAGGGCCGGTAACCAGGATCATGCCTTGTGGCTGCTTCAGTGCGGCCATGTACAAATCTTTTTGCGACTCTTCATAGCCGAGGGCATCGATACCCATTTGTGCGCTAGAGGGGTCGAGAATCCGCATCACGATCTTCTCGCCCCATAGAGTCGGACAACTGCTGACACGGAAATCGATAGATTTGTTTTTCGAGATGCGCATCTTGATGCGCCCATCCTGAGGTTTACGACGCTCAGAGATATCCAGGCTGGCCATTACTTTGAGTCGCGCGGAAATGCGTGGCGCGAGTTGGATCGGTGGTCTGGCAATCTCATGCAAGATGCCGTCGGTACGAAAGCGTACCCGATAGGTTTTTTCGTAGGGCTCGAAGTGCAGGTCGGAAGAGCCGGCTTTTATCGCGTCCAGCAGCATTTTGTTAACGAAACGCACGACTGGCGCGTCGTCCGCCGAATTGCCCTCGGCAGTGTCTTGTTTGTCATCATCGACGGCTTGAATGTCCACACCGTCCAGATCGACATCACCCAGATCTTCCATGCCGTTAGTGGCGTTATCGAAAAATTTTTCGATGGCATCGCCGAGTTTATCGTCCTCGACCAGGATGGACTCGGTGTTGAGCCCGGTAGAAAACTGGATATCGGTAACCGCTTGGTGATTGGTCGGGTCCGATACGGCAACGAAGAGTTTGTTGCCACGGCGCCATAAGGGGAGGGTGCGGTGCTGGCGAATCAATTTTTCGCTGACCAGATCCTTGGGCTGGCCTTCCTTGTCGATGCTGCCCAGGTCGAGAAAGGCCACGCCGAACTGCTCGGCTGCGAGTTCCGCTAGGGCGCGGCTCTTGACCAGCTTGTTCTGAACCAGATAGGTGACCAGCGACAACTTATTGCGCTGCGCTTGCTGCTGCGCTTGCTGCGCGGCTTTTTCGTCCAGCAGCTCGGCCAGCACCATTTGCCTGGCCAGACCGGAGAGGGAAACGGCGTCATTCATGACAAGGGACTCATAGACACAATGCCCTGCCTTATAGCGCAGTTGCGCGGGGCTGCCAAACGGCGAGCAAGCGGGTGGCAAAAAATGTCACAAGCTGCGCGTTAATGGCTGTCTCGGTATGGGCAAGTGTTGCGATTCAAGCGGCATGGTGGGGATAGTTGAGTTGGCACGCTATCTGCTTTGTCTCTGGCAGGCTGATGGCCTAACAACTCAAGGAGACTCAAATGAAAGCTCAAATGCAAAAGGGTTTTACCCTTATTGAATTGATGATCGTGGTTGCAATCATCGGTATCTTGGCGGCTATCGCGATTCCGGCCTATCAGGACTATGTGACTAAGGCCAAGTTTCAAGACATCGTGTCGGCTGCCGCCTCTGCTGAAACCGCTATTTCTGTGTGTTTGACTGAAAACGCAGGTGTTGTAACTTCCTGTGACACGATTGCAGAAGTCGGCATTACTACACTGGTAAACTCCAAAGAAGCGGCTACCGCTCTAGCTATTACGGGGACCACTGCAGCTGTGACTGCCACCGCGAGTGCTGCTGCAGGCGGCTACACTTACGTCAATACCCCGACATTGGCGGCCGGTGCAACACAAGTTGTGTGGACTCAGTCCGGCGACTGTTTGGCCGCTAAGGTTTGTAAGCAATAATCGCGGTATGACCGTATGACGGATCGTATCGCGGTATGACGGATCGTATGGCCATATGACATCTCGGTATGACGGATCGTAGGGTGGAATCCCCGAAGGGGCTTCCACCGTTCACCGCGAACCGCTTGACCGACGTGATCCGGTTTTGAATAAACGCCTCGCCTTGTGCGGGGCGTTTGTTTTTGCGCGGTTCGGTGGATTACGCCGCTGCGCGGCTAATCCACCCTACAATCGCGGTAATCGCGGTAATCGCGGTAATCGCGGTAATTGCGGTAATCGCGGTATGGCGGATTAACTCGTAGGGTGGAATCGCCGTAGGCGCTTCCGCCGTTAACCGCGAACCGTTCGGTCGCTACGTCGGCTTGTCAACAAACGCCCCGCCCTGTGTGGGGCGTTTGCTTTTGTGGGGTGGGTTGATGACGGATTACGCCGCTGCGCGGCTAATCCTCCTACGCGGCTAAGGGGTTTCCACCGCCATCGTGAATCGGTTGGCCGGCATGCTCCGCTGTTGAATAAACGCCCCGTCCTGTGCAGGCGTTTGTTTTTTGCGCGCGGTGGATTACGCCTTCGGTTAATCCCCCTACGGGACAAGGTTATGCTTGCTCATTCAATCGGATGTGGAGGCAAGGAATGCCGAATTATCGTCGGGCTTATGTGCCGGGGGCGACCTGGTTCTTTACGGTCAATCTGCTGCAACGCCGCAACAATGACCTGCTGGTTCGTCATGTGGATATCCTGCGTGACGCGGTGCGCCGGGTGCATCGCCTGCATCCGTTCGCCATCGATGCCTGGGTGGTGCTGCCGGAACACATGCATTGCGTGTGGACGCTGCCGCCGGGCGATATGGCCTATCCACTGCGCTGGCGCTTGATCAAGACGTTCTTCTGCCGCGCCCTGCCGCCCGCCGAGCATCGCTCGCCGCTGCGGTTGCTGAGGGGCGAACGGGGCGTCTGGCAGCGGCGCTACTGGGAGCATTTGATTCGCGACGACGAAGATTTTCGCCGGCACGTGGATTATGTGCATATCAACCCGCTCAAACATGGGCTGGTCGGGCGGGTGAGGGATTGGCCTTATTCGAGTTTTCACCGCGATGTGCGTCGCGGGCTGTACCCAGCCGATTGGGCCGGCTGCATCGAGCTTGCCGTTGCCGGCGATGCCTGAACGCATCCCAGGGTGGTGGGACCGGAGAGGTGACGGATTACGCCACTGCGCGGCTAATCCATCCTACGTGCCTGGTGCCTGAGCGAGCATCGCGGTATGGCGGATTGATTCGTAGGGTGGAATCGCTGAAGGCGCTTCCACCGTTTATCCCGAATCGTTCGACCATTGCACTCCGATAAGCAAGCACCCCACCTTGTGCGGGGCGTTTGCTTTTGTGGGACGGTTGGGTGACGGATTACGCCGCTGCGTGGCTAATCCATCCTACATGGCTCCGCGGTATGATGGCTCGTAGAGCGTAGGGTGGAATCCCCGGAGCGGTTCAACCAACGGGTTTTCGACGTGCCGGGTGGGCAAGGTGGGTTGGCTGTCAAAGCGGTCTTGCATAGTGGTACGTTAAGACGTACGATTTCTCTCCATGCAATCGAAGGAGCCTCTCCTATGCAGACCCTTACCGCCAGTGAGGCCCGAGCCAATCTGTATCGACTTCTGGATCAGGCTGCAGAATCCCATCAGCCCATTGTTATCGCAGGGAAAAGGAATAACGCGGTTTTGATTGCCGCCGAAGATTGGGAGGCAATCCAGGAAACCCTCTTCCTGCTGTCCATTCCCGGTATGCGCGAGTCCATCAAGGAAGGCATGACTGAGCCGGCTGATGCTTGCGCCAAGGAGCTTGATTGGTGAGTTGGCAACTCGTTTACACCAAGCAAGCCCAAAAAGATGCACAGAAGCTCGCATCGTCTGGACTCAAGGAAAAGGCAAAGGACCTGCTCCGAATTATTGCGAACAACCCATTCCAGAACCCGCCCCCTTACGAAAAATTGGTAGGGGATCTAGCCGGCGCATATTCGCGCCGAATCAATATCCAGCACCGCCTCGTGTATCAAGTGCTTGAGGAAGAGCATCTGGTGAAGGTGCTTCGCCTATGGACACATTACGAGTAGTGCTGGCGGCTAGGAGCGGATTCATGCGCAATGAAGGCCGCGCGGAGCTGCCCAGGTTCGCGAATAAATTCGCTCCTACCGCACAGCAAAACGCCGCTGACCGAAGAGGGTGTGCGCGTTTGCTTTTGTGGGCTGGGGCGATGACGGATTACGCCGCTGCGCAGCTAATCCTCCTACGTGGCTTTCATCGCCATGCTCAGTGGTAGTCATCTTCGCGCTGGTGCCTGAAGGCGAGCAGGGTGACTGTTGTGGCATTGTCTATCTCGAAGAGCGCCACATAGCCTTCCCGGCCAAAAGGGATCAGCAGCTCGCGCAGGAGTGGGGTGTCGGGTTGGGCCGGCAGGCGAAGGGGAAGGTTTCCAGTAGGGCAAGGGCTTGGCGGATAGCGCTTAGGGCCTCTTCGGCAAGGCCGATGTCACGTTGCAGGAGAAAATCGTAAAGCCTAAGCAGATCGGCCTGCGCTTCTTCCGTGAAGCGTATCTGATAGGTCATCGGGCGCCCTTATGCGCGGTTTTAGCGTGTTGCAGACGCTGTTCTAGCTTGTCCAGCACGGCATCGCTGGCGATGTAACTGTCGCTTTGCCTGGCGGTTGTCGCGGAGGCCAAGCCGCGAGCGATGAACTCTCGCTGTGCTTGACGCAATGCGATGCTTTGCTTGAGCGCTTCCTCTATCAGTGCTGACAAGGTTTCGCCTGGCTTGAGCACGGCTTCGGCAGCTTGGCGAAGTTCCGGTAGAACGCGAATCGAGGGGAGCGTTGAGGCTTTCATGTGGCATGCCTTTTGTAGTGCATTTGCGATGCAATTTGCGCCCAGGGTCAGCGCCTTGCAACTGACTTGCTTGATACTTGAGCTATGGACGTATTGCGCGGTTACGGTGGATTACGCCGCTGCGCGGCTAATCCACCCTACGGGTGCGTGGGGCTTGGCAAGATCGTAGGGTGGAATCCCCGAAGGGGCTTCCACCGCCACCGCGAACCGATTGGCCGGCATGATCCGGTCAAAGGCTGAGGCGCATGGAGAGGTCGATGGCTTTGACATCCTTGGTCAGGGTGCCAATCGAGATGTAGTCCACGCCTGTCTCGGCAATGGTTCTCAGGGTGGTTTCGTTGATCCCGCCGGAAGCTTCGAGCTTGGCGCGGCCGTCGGTGAGTCTTACGGCGGTGCGCATCTCCTCCAGGCTGAGCTCGTCCAGCATGATGATGTCGGCGCCTGCATCCAGCGCCTCTTGCAGTTCTTTCAAACTCTCCACTTCCACTTCCACCGGTTTGCCAGGGGCGATTTTGTGGGCGGCTTGCACGGCTTGGGCGATGCCGCCGCAGGCAGCGATATGGTTTTCCTTAATAAGGAAGGCGTCGTAGAGACCGATGCGGTGGTTGTGGCAGCCGCCGCAGGTGACGGCGTATTTCTGCGCAAGGCGTAGGCCGGGTAGGGTTTTGCGGGTGTCGAGCAGTTTGACGCCGGTGTCTGCCACCAGGTCCGCATAGTGGCGGCAGCGGGTGGCGACACCGGAAAGGGTTTGCAGGAAGTTCAGTGCGCTGCGTTCGCCGCTGAGCAGGGCGCGGGCCGGGCCTTCCAGGTGGAAGAGGGCTTGGTTAGGCGCTACGCGTTCGCCATCCTTCACTTGCCAGTGCACGGCGACGCGTGGGTCGAGTTGGCGGAACACGGCATCGACCCACGCGGTGCCGCAGATCACAGCCGCTTCACGGGTGATGATGGTGGCTTGGGCCAGGCGTTCGGCGGGGATCAGTTGGGCGGTAATGTCGCCGCTGCCAATATCTTCGCGTAAGGCGCGGCGGACGTTGGCTTCGATTTCTGCGCTCAGGTCGGCGAGGATTAGGTTCGGCATGGCTGGCTCCACTCTCTAGATCGGGCAATTATAGGGATGGTCGGCGGCGGGCGCAGCGTGATTGATGGCAAGCCGGGGGCTTTCTCAGACCGAGTGAAAACTACTGCGCTCGGTTATACGGCGTTAAAAACAGGCTAAAAATGCTCATTTACACCACGTAAACTGCGCTTTTTCGCCTGTTTTCGCCTTGTCTAACCGTCGCTCGCTACGTTTTCACGCGGCCTGCTCCGTGAGGCCGATAGTGTGTCGGTCGTGCATGAGCAGCCGCTGGGAGGCTGATGCGGTCCATCTGTGACGCGGGTCATGTCTGTGGGAAAAGTCGGCTTGAAGGCTGGGGTTGGTCTCTATAATGACTTTTAAATGCTTAATATTGACGCCAGGCCTTTGACGTTACGGATGACGCTCAGTTGATCGTTGTGCAGACGAATAAGCCCGAGAGGGGCGGTCTGCGGGAGATTTGCAATGACCGATGCGAAAGTGGTGCACCTGAATAAGGTTGCCCCTGAGCACTCGCCAACTCCGCCGGTGGGAAGGCTGCCAGTGGCGCTGATCCAGGTACGCGATAAGGCTGCTCAGCAGCTTAAGCAGGCGCTGCAAGCGCTGTTCGATAACGCGGACGACACGCTCTTCGAGATGGCCGATCGCTCGACCAGCAATGCCGAGCAGAACACTTTCTTCGAGGCCATGCGTGATTTGCGCTTGAAGCGCAAAAGCATCGAGCGTGGCTTCCTGCACAAAGTCTTTGAGTCTTTCGCCACCCTCAACCAATACGAAATTGGCCAAGCGCCGCAGTTGGATGCGGTGTCTTTCGACAAGCTCGCGCTGATCCAGAACGATGAGCTGGAGGAGTCGGTAGCGCTGGACTCCATGGTGGCCAAGGTGAAGAGCCGCGACGGTGTCGCGTTAAGCCATCTGACCACTCGCCTGAATGCGTTGGTCAGTAAAAAACTGGATGACAAGTCCAACCCTTTCGGGCCTCTGGTGCTTTGTGAGGTTTTCCTGGATGCCTGCAGCCGTCTGGGAGTGGAGATCAAGGTCAAGCTGATCATTCTCAAGCTATTCGAAAAGTATGTACTGAGTGATCTCGACCAACTCTACGCCGAGGCCAATCAGCAGTTGGCTGCTGCGGGTGTGCTGCCGGAGCTGAAGTCGGCGCCTATTCGCCGCAAGCCGGGACAGGTGCCGACATCGGGCTCGCGTTCAGGGCGTGAGGGCGGCGGTGCTCTGCCCTCGGAGGGCGGGAGCTACGCTGATGAAGGCGTGCAGGAGGTGTTCGGCGTACTTCAGGAGCTGCTCTCGCAGGTTCGCGGTACAGGCTTGCCGCGGCGCGAGCTGCCGGCTGATGCGCTACCGATTTCCAGCGGTGATCTGATGCGCTTGCTGTCGCACTTGCAGCAGCGCACGCCCGCTCCAGCGGCCATGGATGACTTCGATCTGCGTCAGCAGTTGGAGCAGCTGCTGACCCGCGCCAGCGTCAAAAGTGGCAAGGCGCGTGTGGTTGGCGAGGTTGATGAGGACGTCATCAATCTGGTCTCCATGTTGTTCGAATTCATCTTGGATGACCGCACGCTACCGGACTCGCTGAAAGCACTGATCGGGCGTTTACAAATTCCAATGCTGAAAGTGGCGGTGTTGGATAAGACCTTTTTCAGTCGCGGTAGCCATCCGGCTCGCCGCCTGCTCAACGAAATTGCTTCGGCGGCGTTGGGTTGGGCTGAGCACGACAATACCCAGCGTGACAGCCTGTATCAGAAGATCGAGCAGGTGGTGCAACGTCTACTGAATGATTTTGTCGATGACCCGGCGATTTTTTCCGAGCTGCTGGCGGACTTCCTGGCCTTTACCGGCGATGAGCGCCGGCGTAGCGAACTCCTCGAGCAGCGCACCCGTGATGCTGAAGAGGGCAGCGCCAAGGCGGAACTGGCACGCCGGCAAGTGGAACTGGCGCTGAATGAGCGTCTGCTGGGCAGGACTCTGCCGGAAGTGGTGGTGCGCTTGCTGCAAGAGGCTTGGAGCAAGGTGCTGATGCTGACGTGCCTCAAGCACGGAGTTGACTCGCCAGAGTGGCTGGCGGCCTTGGCGACCATGGATGACTTGGTCTGGAGCGTTGCGCCGCACGAAGATCCGGAGGCGCGCCTGCGCTTGTTGGAGTTGGTGCCTGGGCTGCTGAAGGAATTGCGCGAAGGAATGGCCAGCGCAGCTTTCGATCCGTTCTCCACCAGCGAATTTTTCAGCCAGCTGGAGTTCCTGCATGTTCAGGGATTCCAACGCTTCAAGCGGCCGCTTCCAGAAGCTGAACGGTTGGTTAGTGAGCCGCCGGTTACTGAACAGGTGGCTGAGGTATTGGCAGAGGCTGGAGTCGAGTTGCCGCTGCTGGAGCTGCCGCCTGCTGAGGAGCCTGAGTTGGCTGATGCGCCGGCGATGGTCGAGGTGGTTGAAGAAATCGTCCTGCTGGCACCGGGCGAAAGCCGGGTGCAGGAACCGGAGACCAGCCTGGCCGACGACGATGAGGCGCTGCTACAGGTGGACAACCTGCGCGTCGGCAGCTGGGTGGAATTCCAGGAGGACGAGGAGCACAAGCTGCGTTGCAAGTTAGCGGCGGTGATCAAGCCAACAGGCAAGTACATCTTCGTGAACCGTACCGGCATGAAAGTCTTGGAAAAGACCCGCATGGGCTTGGCCGTAGAATTTCGCCGCAGTGCTATTCGCCTGCTTGATGATGCGTTGTTGTTCGACCGCGCTCTGGAGTCGGTGATCGGTAATCTGCGTCGTCTGAAAAACGCCTGACTCATTGCTAGCGATCAACAAAGCTATGCGCCCGTTGCATATTGAGTTGGGCTGTAGCTTCTTGTAGGAGCTCGCTTCAGGGGGGGCGGCCTGCGAAATGGCTGCGGCTGCGGGGCTTGTGTAGGAGCGGATTTATCCGCGAAGCCGAGTTTGAAAATGGCGCCGATCCCACGGTAGGAAGCCTGCGTAGCTTTTGTGGGCGGGCTTCAGCTGTTACAGGCGCGCTGGTCGGAAGGCCTCATCGCGGATAAATCCGCTCCTACGGAGGGGCGTGTCCGGCCTGTGGAATGCCTGCGGCTCTCAGGCATAGCCACAAACAACAACGCCCGGCATCTTGTCGGGCGTTGTTGTTTGTGGCGCTTGGCCCTGCCGCCGGCCTGTTCTAGAGTGGTTGGCAGTTCAAGGAGCCTTTATGCAGCTGGATTCCGTAAGCGGTTGGTGTGCTGGCGTTCGCCACTGCCCCTCGCCAAACTTCAATGCCCGTCCGCAGGGGGAAGTTTCCCTGCTGGTGATTCATAACATCAGCCTGCCGCCAGGCCAGTTCGGTACCGGCAAGGTGCAAGAGTTTTTTCAAAATAAGCTGACGACTGATGAGCATCCATACTTTGCTGGAATTGCCACGCTCCAGGTGTCGGCGCATTTTCTGATTGAGCGTGACGGCGCGGTGACTCAGTTTGTCTCCTGCCTGGAGCGTGCCTGGCATGCCGGAATTTCACTGTTCGAAGGGCGAGAGAACTGCAATGACTTCTCTCTCGGGATCGAGCTGGAAGGGACTGACGAGTTGCCTTTCACTGAGGCTCAATATGCTGCACTGGTGGAATTGAGCCTGTTGTTGCGCAACGCTTATCCGGCGATCACCTTGGAGCGTATCTGTGGCCACAGCGATATTGCGCCGGGGCGCAAAACTGATCCGGGGCCCGCTTTTGATTGGCGGCGTCTGCGCGCGGCATTAACAGATTAAGGAGGATGGGCAATGAGCTTTCTGGTGCTGCTGTTGGTGCTGTGGGTAGAGAAGTTCTCGGCCTGGCGGGCCAAGATCCAGCAGGATGGCCCCTGGCTGCGTCTGCTGGCGTGGGTCGAGCGGCAGTCGGACTTCATCGAGAGCCCCTGGTTGGCGGTGCTGGTGCTGGTGCTGCTGCCGCTGGTGGCCCTGGCCTTGCTGCTGACTCTGCTCGAGCCGTTGGCTTATGGCTGGCTGGCCTTGCCGGTGCATCTGCTGGTATTGGTCTATAGCTTGGGGCGCGGCGATCCGCTGGCGGCTCTCGGCCCCTTCCGCGACAGTTGGCGGCGCGGCGATGCGGAGGCGGCTTATCTGGTCGCTCGCCGCGATCTGGCGCTACAGGCCGAGGAGGGCAATGCCCTATTGCCGCAGGTGCAGAACTATCTGCTTTGGCAGGGCTATCAGAGTTTCTTCGCGGTGATCTTCTGGTACGCCCTGCTCGGGCCAGTGGCGGCGTTGGCCTATCGGCTACTGGCGTTGATGACTGAGCATGCCGAGCAGCCGATCGTGCGGGAGCGCGCAGTGCAGTGGCGACACGCCTTCGACTGGCTGCCGGTGCGGCTGCTAGCGGCGAGCTTTGCGTTGGTGGGCAATTTTGTCGCGGTCAGCCGGGGGTTATTGCATGAACTGCTGAACTGGGATATTTCCGCCGCGCAGTTGGTGGTGCAGGCCGGGCGTGCGGCGGGTGAGGTGGCCGAGCCGATTTTGGGTGAGGCTGGCGTCGCTAGCCTGGACGGGCTCTGGCAGTTGCTGGTGCGCGCCGCGGTGCTGTGGTATGCCGGCCTTGCCGTGTGGACGCTGTTGCTTTAGGGACTCTGGGTTGCCGCTGAAGGTGGCACCTTGCAATGGCTCCGGTGGATTACGCCGCGGTGCGGCTAATCCACCCTTGTATGTTGTTTTCCGTCAACCGGGTTAGCCTTTCAGGCCCTGCGCTTGACGCAGAGAAGCAGTTACTGGGGAGGCCGTTCCAACCTGGAGGTGAGTTCACACTCAACCTCGTCCGTAGATTGGCCCCCCGCCTCATTGCCCACCGCGTGGAGTATCCGGAAGCCAGCTCATTGAGGTGGACTTCGCATCACAAGGTTGCAGCGGCAAGAAGTGCGAGGTCGGGGAACCGGTAGCTATTGTTGCTCAAATGCCGGGCGAGATGAAAACAATGAGCGTATTTGTCGGTGTGGATGTGGGTGCCAAGACAGTTGTCTTGGCATGGCGAAAGGGTGGTCGCACGCGGGGCAAGCTGGACATCCAGCAAACGCCCGAGGGGCACGCCCAGGCGGTGGAGCGGATTAAAGCGCTAGAAGCCGTCCAAGTCGTGATGGAGGCCACCGGCGTTTACTACTTGGACTTGGCCGTTGCCTTGAGCAAGGCCGGGATCGTCGTGTCTGTCATCAACCCCAAAAGCTTCCACCACTTTGCCCAACTCAAGTTGGCGCAAAGCAAGACCGACCCGCTAGACGCGGCCCTCCTGGCCGAGTACGCCGAGCGGATGACGCCAGCCCCTTGGACTGCGCCGGATACCCTCCGTATGGCGCTGCGTGACATCGGCCGACAAATCAATCGGCTGACCGCGACCCGTACACAAGCCAAGAACCGCCTGCACGCCTTGCGCTCCAAACGTGACACGCTGGCGCTGCTGATTGAAGACGAAGTTGAAGCGGTCGAGAGGCTGGATCAGCGCATCGAGCGACTCAGCAACGCTGCACAGCGCCTGATTGCCGAGGACGCCGTGTTGAACAGTCAGTTTCAGCATCTGCTGGCAGCCAAAGGTGTTGGCGTTGCCAGTGCTATTGCGTTACTGGCTGAACTCAGTGTCCTGCCCCAGCATCTGAAGGCGCCGCAAGTCAGTCGCTATGCCGGGCTAGATATCCGCCTGTGCCAATCGGGCAGTAGCGTCAATAAGGCTTCACGGCTGAGCAAGGCGGGTAATGCCTATCTACGAAGCGCCCTCTACATGCCGGCACTGAGCGCGGTACGACATGACCCAAACGCCAAGGCCTTCTACCTGTCCCTACAACGCCGTGGCAAAAAGAAAATACAGGCCGTATGCGCCGTCATGCGCAAGTACCTGACCGGGCTTTGGGCCTGCATCCAACTGGGCGAACCCTTCGACTCCAGCAAGCTATTCAGCAAAATCCATCTGGCTGAAGCTTGACGTCCAACAGAGTATCTACGGGTCTGCCTGGGTTAGCCGTGCCCAGCCGCTGCCGGGCGGCTCCTCAATCCCATAGCCAGGCTGCACCGCGTACTCCGCTGGAGTCACCGTGCTGGGCTGGCAGCAGGCGGGTGTTGACCCGATCGGAAAACACATAGCGCGGCAATAGCCGTGGCACCTGTTCATACAGCGCGCCGATATTCGATAAGCCGCCACCTAACACGATGACGTGCGGGTCGATCAGGTTGATGACCGAGGACAGTCCGCGCGCCAACTGGTCGCAATAGCGTTCGAGAGCCTGCTGGGCGGCGGAGTCGGCGCGCGCGGCCGCCAGCGCCAAAGCTCCGGCGTCCAGCGCCATGCCGCTACGGGCTGCCCAGCCGGGGCCAGACAAGAACGTTTCGATGCAATCCTCCAACCCGCAATAGCAACGGCGGGCAGGGCCGTCCGCAGGGCTGCGCCAGGGCAGTGGGTTGTGTCCCCACTCGCCAGCAATTGCGTTCGGCCCGCTGAGTAAGCGGCCATTAATCACCACACCACCGCCGACCCCGGTGCCGAGAATGGCCCCGAATACCGTTGCCGCGCCTGCGCCGGCGCCGTCGCTGGCCTCCGAGAGGGCGAAGCAGTCGGCGTCGTTGGCCAGACGCACCGGACGTTGCAGCAAGCGTTCGAGGTCGCCTCGCAGGTCCTGGTCGATCAGGCAAATCGAGTTGGCGTTTTTGATCCGCCCGTGATCCGGCGAGCGGATCCCCGGAATGCCCACTCCAACACTGCCGCTGGCGCCCAACTCATGCTCGGCCTGGGCCACCAGAGCGGCAATTGCAGCCAGGGTGGCGGCATAGTCACCTTGCGGGGTGGGTAGCCGGCGGCGATGGACCGGCTGATTATTTTCCAGGGCGACAATTTCGATCTTGGTGCCACCCAGATCGATACCGAACCGCAATGATCGATTCATTCTTAACCTTAAGTTACAGAGGGCTGAGTCGATATCAGGTATACAGGACTCCGCGCTCTGACGGTTTTTTGGGACTTTTCTTACATTGAACTGCCTGTAGTTGTCGTTCTGATTCTAGCGACTCAGGACGGCCCATCGGGATGGAACGGCTGCCACGTGTGATTCTTACCCGTCCGTCTCTGCGACGACACATAACAATAATGCGAACAGGAGACGTCTTGTGAAGACCGTGCTGTATCCGGCCATCGCGCTGATGAATCGCCTTAGTTTTGGTATGAAATTTAGTCTGATCAGCGTCTTGTTCTTCTTGCCGATGCTGGTCACCAACTTCTATCTGGTGCGCGACTCCTATCGGCAGTTCGTCGGCACCCGTGCCGAGCTGGAGAGTCTCGACCTACTGAGTTCCAGTCTCAAGCTGCGGCGTGATTTGGAAAGCCTCAACGACCTGGTCGAGATCAACGCCATGATTGGTCAGTCGGGTAAGGCCGGCGATCTGGAGGCGCGGGGCGCACAGTTGAGCAAGGAAGTCAGGGGTTCGCTGCAAGCCTTGGCGCCGGTGGTCAGCGAGCCCGAGCAGGTCGAGGAGTTCAACAGCAAGCGTGACGAGATGCTCGCTGCGTTGCAGGGCATTGAGGCCGAGACTTCGTTGCAGAGTAAGACTTCCATGGTCGAGAAGCTGCTTGGCAATGCCCAGGTGTTTATCAAGGTAGTGGCGAACCAGGCTGGGCTTAGCCAGGACAATCAACCCGCAGTGCGGCAGATGGTTGAGTTGGTTACGGTGGTGACACCGCAGGTGACGGCCGCGCTCAGCAGCGGTCGAGCCATTGGTTCCTACTCCCTCGGCCAGGGGTTCTTGAATTCATCTGCCAGCAGCAAGTTCGACGAGTTGCTCTTGGTGCTGGAAAAACTGCATGCCGAATACGGGCTTAGCCTGCGCGATGCCTTGGATGGCAGCCCGGAGGCGCGCAGTGCGCTGGACGCTTTGGCGACCGCCAGCCGCGCAACGCTGAAAGACAGCAGCGCGCTGTTTGAAGACCAAGTGATCATGGCCGACACGCTAGACACCCCCTGGCAGCAGTTTTATGACCAGGTCACGGCGGCGATGGACAAAACCTATCAGCTCAACGATGCCGCCGTGGTGTTCCTCGACCAACAGCTGCAGCAGCGTCTAGAGCAAAAACGCGTACAGGTGGTGTTGCTGGTCGTCGCGCTGATGGTGGTGTTTCTGCTGATCGTCTACCTCTACGGTGCTTTCTATGTCTCCACGCGGACGACGCTGAAGAATCTTGGCCTGGTGATGGACAAGGTTGCGGCGGGCGATATGACCGTCAGCTTCAAGGCGCAGAGTCGCGATGAGCTGGGCGAATTGGGTGAGGTGTTCAACGGCACAGTGCAGAAAATCCACCACTTGATCGAGCGCGTCGGGCATACCGTAAGCGAAGTCGGGCGCCAGGCTGATCGAGTGGAGGCGGTCTCCGCACAGAGCAACCAAGCGGTCGCTGGGCAGCGGAGCCAGATTGAACAGGTCGCGACGGCGATGAACGAAATGTCCGCTACGGCCCAGGAAGTGGCGCGTAGCGCCGCCGCGGCGGTGGACAGTGCGCAGAACGTGAATCAGGAAACGGTCAGTGGCCGGGCGCTGGTGGAGTTCCAGGTCGGCAGCATCCAGCGGTTGGCGGGCGAGATCGACCAGTCGGTGGTGGTAATCAATCAGTTGGCGAGCGATAGCGCCTCGATCAGCCAAGTGTTGGATGTGATCAAGGGCATCGCCGAGCAAACCAACCTGCTGGCGCTCAACGCGGCGATCGAAGCGGCGCGTGCCGGCGAGCAGGGCCGCGGTTTCGCCGTGGTGGCCGACGAAGTGCGCAACCTGGCCAAGCGTACCCAGCAGTCGACCGAAGAGATCGAGAAGATGATCGCCAAGCTGCAGGGAGGGGTTGGCGCGGCGGTGAAAACCATGCACACCAGCCACCAGATGGCCGATGGCACTGTCGCCGAGTCGGGCAAAGTGCAGCAGGCGCTGGAGAACATCCTTGGTTCGGTGGGCATGATAGTCGACCAAAACCAGCAGATCGCCGCAGCCGCCGAGCAGCAGACGGCGGTGGCCCACGATATCGACCAGAACATCGTCGAGATCAACCTGGCGGGTGAGCGTACCGCAGAGGGCGCCAGCCAGACCGAGCAGGCCAGTCGCGAGCTGTCTGGGCAGGTCGCGCACCTGAAGCAGCTGATCAGCGCATTCCGCGTCTGAGGCTGCCGGATTGGCGCTGATGTAGGCGCTGACGTAGGTTGGCGCTGAACGCAGTGATGCCCAACGAGGAGTCGCCCCGCGACTCCCTCTTCACGGTCCCGAACATAGAAGCCCGGCCTTACAGGCCGGTTGTTGGGCATCGCCTTCGGCTCAGCGCCAACCTACCTTGCGCGCTCCTGCTGGATGTACAGAGTGCCCGCACAGTTGTCCGACGCTTAACTGAACGGCATCTTTCTGTAATGGCTTGCGTGCTACCAGCCGAAAAGCGCGCGGGCGTTGTCCGTGCTAGCCCGTGCCAACTCGTCCGGGCTGATTTTTTTGAGCTCAGCCAGAGCCGCGCAGATCTGCGGCAAATATTCCGGGCTATTGCGCTGGTTCGGGTGCATGGCCGGTGCCATATCTGGAGCGTCGGTTTCCAACACTATGGCCTCCACTGGCAGCGCGGCGACTACCTTGCGCAGGCGCAGGGCTTGCGGCCAGCTCGCGGCGCCACCGAGGCCCAGTTTGAAGCCGAGCTTGAGGTATTCCTTGGCCTCTTCCACGCTGCCCGCAAACGCATGGATGATGCCGCCGCGCTTGAGCTTGAAACGCTTCAGCGTCGCGATCACCACGGCATGGCTGCGCCGCACATGCAGCAGGGCCGGCAGCGCAAACTCGGCGGCCAGCTCTAGTTGCGCCTCGAACAGCGCCTGCTGCCGCTCGCGGTCGAGGGTTTCCAGGTAATAGTCGAGGCCGAACTCGCCGACGGCGCAGAGCTTGGGTTGCCCGGCGAGCCGTTCCAGCCAGCGCCGCAGCTCATGCAAATGCTCCGGCCGGTGTTGATCCAGATAGACCGGATGCAGGCCGAAGGCGGCATACAGGCCATCCTCGCGGCTCACCAGCTCCCACAATCGCTGCCAATTGGCTTGGTAAACACCGAGTACCACCATGCGTTCCACGCCGAGCGCACGGCAGTTCGTCAAGACTTCGCCGCGGTCGGCGTCGAAGTCGGGGAAGTCCAGGTGGTTGTGGGTGTCGATCAGGCGCATGGTTTATTTTTCTCGAGCAGAAGTCGCAGGATATACCGTGCTGAGCAGGTGAACCCCTCTCCCGCTTGCGGGGTGAGGCGGAAATAGGCAAAGCATGCTTTGCCCCGCCCGAACGCCACTGCGCCTGCAGGCACAGTGGCTGGGGCACAGAGTGGGGGCAGGGGAGAGGGTAAAGGGATATGACGACTCTTGAGTATGCGAAGGATCTGCGCAAGGGCATGACGGACGCAGAGTTATGTCTTTGGTATCAGTTGCGGGCTCGTCGCTTTATGGGGCTGAAGTTCAAGCGGCAAAAGCCGCTTGGGTCTTACATCGTGGACTTCGTTTGCATGGAGCTGCGGTTGATCATCGAGCTCGACGGCGGACAACATGCCACACAGGCTGAATATGACCGGCGTCGGGATCGCTGGCTGATGGGGCAGGGTTTCACGGTGTTGCGTTTCTGGAATCACGAGGTGCTGCAACAAACGGATGCGGTGCTGGAGCGGATTCGGATGTGGGTGGAGCAGGAGCGGCCCTCTCCCCAGCAGCCCTCTCCCCCGGCCCCTCTCCCGTAAAACGGGAGAGGGGAGCCAAAGCCAAAGCCAAAGCCAAAGCCAAAGCCAAAGCCAAAGCCAAAGCCAAAGCCAAAGCCAAAGCCAAAGCCAAAGCCAAAGCCAAAGCGCAGGGATTGGTTGTGTACGAATAGAACCCCTCTCCCGCGTGCGGGAGAGGGGCAGGGGAGAGGGGCTTTGAGCTCTTGAGGGGGCTTTGGGCTTTTAGTGATGCTCGCGCGTAGCTCGGAACTTGATGTCCGGCCAGCGCTCTTCCATCAGTGCCAAGTTGACCCGGGTTGGCGCCAGGTAAGTGAGGTGGCCGCCGCCGTCGATGGCGAGGTTTTCCAGAGCCTTGACCTTGAAGTCTTCGAGCTTTTTCTTGTCGTCACACTCGATCCAGCGCGCGGACCAGACGGTGATCGGCTCATATAGGCACTCGACCTTGTATTCCTCCTTCAGGCGGCTGGCGACCACATCGAATTGCAGCACGCCGACGGCGCCGAGGATGATGTCGTTGCTGCGTTGCGGGAAGAACACCTGGGTGGCGCCTTCTTCTGCCAGCTCCTGCAAGCCCTGACGCAGTTGCTTGGACTTCAGCGGATCCTTCAGGCGCACGCGGCGAAACAGCTCCGGGGCGAAGTGCGGGATGCCGGTGAAGCCCAGGTTCTCACCCTCGGTGAAGGTGTCGCCGATCTGGATCGTGCCGTGGTTGTGCAGGCCGATGATGTCGCCGGCCCAGGCTTCTTCCAACTGCTCGCGCTCGGAGGAGAAGAAGGTCAGCGCATCGCCGATCCGCACCTCCTTGCCGATCCGCACGTGGCGCAGCTTCATGCCTTTGTCGTATTTGCCCGAGCAGATGCGCATGAAGGCGATACGGTCGCGGTGTTTCGGGTCCATGTTCGCCTGGATCTTGAACACGAAGCCGGTGAACCTGTGCTCGGTCGGTTCCACCACGCGCTCATGGGCGGCGCGCGGCAGCGGGCGTGGGGCCCAGTCGACGACAGCGTCCAAGACGTGATCGACGCCGAAGTTGCCGAGCGCGGTGCCGAAGAATACCGGGGTCATTTGGCCTTGGTAGAAGGCTTCCTGGTCGAACTCGTGGCAGGCGCCCTGCACCAACTCCAACTGTTCGATAAAACGCTCGTACTCATCGCCCAGGTGGGCGCGGGCTTCGTCCGAGTCGAGGTGCTCGATGATTTTGACTTCGGTGCGCTCATGCCCGTGGCCCGGGGTGTAAACGATGATGTAGTCGCCGGCCAGGTGGTAAACGCCCTTGAAGTCCTTGTAGCAGCCAATCGGCCAGGTGATCGGTGCGGCCTTGATCTTCAGCACCGCCTCGATCTCGTCGAGCAACTCGATCGGGTCGCGGATGTCACGGTCAAGCTTGTTGATAAAGCTGACGATGGGCGTGTCGCGCAGACGGCAGACGTCCATCAGGGCAATGGTGCGCGGTTCGACGCCTTTACCACCGTCGAGCACCATCAGCGCCGAGTCCACCGCGGTCAGGGTGCGGTAGGTGTCTTCGGAGAAGTCCTCGTGGCCGGGGGTGTCGAGCAGGTTGATCATGTGCTCGCGGTAGGGGAACTGCATCACCGAGGTGGTAATGGAGATGCCGCGCTGCTTCTCCATTTCCATCCAGTCGGAGGTGGCGTGACGGTCGGACTTGCGCGACTTCACCGTACCGGCGACGGCAATGGCTTTGCCCATCAGCAGGAGTTTCTCGGTGATGGTGGTTTTACCCGCGTCGGGGTGGGAAATGATGGCGAAGGTGCGGCGTTTCGCGACTTCGGCGGCCTGAGTGGTCATAGGAGGGGAACGCCTCGACGGATAGTCGGTCTGTCAAAAAAGGCGGCGATTATAACGCATGCGCGCCCTCGGCGGCGGCCGACGGGCGGTCTGGTTTCGCGGGGCTTGTGCAGCATTCCATGACGTTTTGTTTTGAATCCGCAACGGTCAATCGCCGAGGCGACAAAGTGAGGTAGGAGAGCGGCAATTTTTGATTGATCTCAGCCCCACATGCTCCTAAAGTTCGCGCCCGAACGTCCATGCTGGAAACGATCCATCCGGCTCAAGTACTGACGACGAGAGGTTGCAGGCCACTGCTGGCAGGTAATCCTCGGCGACATGCCTTGGGAAGTAGGCGAACCAAAGTGGGGAAACGGATTAGGCGTTCGAGCTTTGCGGTTTATTGAGTAAGGCACCCCTTAGAACTTTTGTTTGTTTTGCCATATGGAGTCCCTAGCATGTCGATTCAGGTCGAAGACTACTACGCGCGTGAAACCTTCCAGAAAATGAAGGCGTTCTCCGATCAGCAAGAAACCCCGTTCGTGGTGATCGACACCCAGATCATCAGCCAGGCCTACGATGACCTGCGCGCAGGTTTCGAGTTCGCCAAGGTCTACTACGCGGTGAAGGCCAACCCGGCAGTCGAGATCATCGATCTGCTCAAGGACAAGGGCTCGAACTTCGACATCGCCTCGATCTACGAGCTGGACAAGGTGATGAATCAGGGCGTTGGCCCGGAGCGCATCAGCTACGGCAACACCATCAAGAAATCCAAGGACATCCGCTACTTCTTCGAGAAGGGCGTGCGTATGTTCGCCACCGACTCGGAAGCCGACCTGCGCAACATCGCCAAGGCAGCGCCGGGCTCGAAAGTCTATGTACGCATCCTCACCGAAGGCTCGACCACGGCGGATTGGCCGCTGTCGCGCAAATTCGGCTGCCAGACCGACATGGCCATGGACCTGCTGATTCTCGCTCGCGAACTGGGCCTGGTGCCTTATGGCGTCTCCTTCCATGTCGGCTCGCAGCAGCGCGACATCAGCGTGTGGGACGCGGCCATCGCCAAGGTCAAGGTGATCTTCGAGCGCCTGAAGGAAGAAGACGGCATCGAACTTAAGATGATCAACATGGGTGGCGGTTTCCCGGCCAACTACATCACCCGTACCAACAGCCTGGAAACCTACGCCGAAGAGATCATCCGCTTCCTCAAGGAAGACTTCGGCGATGACCTGCCGGAAATCATCCTCGAGCCGGGTCGCTCCCTGATCGCCAACGCCGGCATGCTGGTCAGCGAAGTGGTGCTGGTCGCGCGTAAGTCGCGTACTGCCGTTGAGCGTTGGGTTTATGTCGATGTCGGCAAGTTCTCCGGCCTGATCGAAACCATGGATGAGTCGATCAAGTTCCCGATCTGGACCGAGAAGAAGGGCGAAGTGGAGGAAGTGGTGATCGCCGGCCCGACCTGCGACAGCGCCGACATCATGTATGAGAACTACAAATACGGCCTGCCACTGAACCTGGCGATCGGTGATCGCCTCTACTGGCTGTCCACCGGGGCCTACACCACCAGCTACAGCGCGGTGGAGTTCAACGGCTTTCCGCCGCTGAAGGCTTTCTATTTGTAAGCGTTGAGTCAGATTGCAAAACCCCGCCTTGGCGGGGTTTTGTCGTTATGGGCTGCAGAAACTGGTGGGTTTGCACGGTTCCATGGAGATATGTAAAGAGTTTGTAAAGATTGCGACTTGCTGTTGATTGAGATTGTTTCTCAAATAGAATCGCGCCTCATTTTACTTGGGGAGTGATTCTTATGAACAAGAAAGCGATGTCCTCCAATTTGCCACAGCCTCGCCTGCTGGCTTCCGCTATCGGTCTTGCCATTGCGTCCTTCGCCTGTACTGGCCTGGCGGCAGAGAGCAGCAAGAGCCAAGCGGTGGAGCTGGGCGCGGTGAACGTGCAAGGCAAGCAGGAGAAGGCGAAAAGCTACAAGGTCGAGCAAGCCTCTTCGCCGAAATACACCGCACCGCTGCTCGACACTCCCCAAACCATCACCGTGGTGCCGCAGGAAGTCATTCAGGAGCAGGGCGCCCTGAGCCTGCGCCAGGTGCTGTCCAACGTCTCCGGCATCACCTTCGCCGCTGGTGAGGGCGGTGGCGGCCTGGGCGACAGCATCAACATTCGCGGTTTCAGCGCCAACAACAACATCATGATCGATGGCCTGCGCGACAGCGCCCAGACTACCCGTTCCGACACCTTCAACCTGGAGTCGGTGGAAGTGGTCAAGGGCCCGAGCTCGGTCTACTCCGGCGCCGGCACCACGGGTGGCTCGATCAACTTGGTGAGCAAGACGCCGCACTTCGGCACCTTAACCACCCTCGGCGCCGGCCTCGGCACCGATGACTACAAGCGCCTGACCGCCGACACCAATCAGCAGCTGGACGGCATCGAAGGGGCGGCCTTCCGGCTCAACCTGATGGCCCACCAGAACGATGTGGCTGGCCGCGACCAGATCGATTACGACCGCTGGGGCATCGCGCCGTCCCTCAGCTTCGGATTGGGCACGCCGACCCGCCTGACTCTGAGCTATCTCCATCAGTCCGACGACAATCTGCCGGACTACGGCCTGCCAGCCCTCAACGGCAAGGTGTTGGCGGGTGTCGATCGCGACAACTACTACGGTTTCCGCAACCTGGACACCGAGGAAACCGATATCGACAGCTTCACCGTCAAGCTGGAGCACGACTTCAACGACCTGGTCAGCCTGTCCAACAGCGCCCGTTACTCGGAAACCGATCGCACCACCGTGGTCACCGCCGCGCAGATCAACACCGGCACCTATGACTCCAACGGCTCGTTGCCCGGTGGGGTTCGACCCGTACCGGCCGGCAAATACACCTATGGCGGCGCGGCGGGCTTTGGTCGCGATTACAGCACCAAGCTGGCGATCAATCAGACCAACCTGACCTGGAACTTCAATACGGGCTTCATCGCCCACACCCTGGTCACTGGGGCCGAGATTTTTCAGGAGAAATACGAGCGCACCACTTTCAGCTACAACACCCTGGCCGCCAACCAGTTGTTCGACCTGCACAATCCCGAGGGCTACTACAGCGGGCCGACCAACAAGCAGGACACCGGCCGCGCCGAGTCCGAGCTGGATAGCCGGGCGCTCTACGCCTTCGACACCCTGGAGTTGAGCGAGCAGTGGGAGCTGAACCTGGGCCTGCGTTACGAGCGCTACGAGGGTGAGGGCAAGACCGCCACCGTAGCAGTGGTACCGGGTTACGGCAGCCAGTACGCCTGGAGCGGCAAGCAGGACTCCTCGGATGACATGTTCAGCGGCCGCGCCGGCCTGGTGTTCAAGCCAGCGACGAACGGCGCCATCTATGTCGCCTGGGGCAACTCCTACAACTCTTCGGCGGAGAGCCTGACCGGCAGTGGCAATCTGGGCGGCACCAGCGGAACCGGCCTGAACGACAAGACGCAGAATCTGGACCCGGAGAAGAACGAAACCTGGGAGCTGGGCACCAAGTGGGATCTGCTGGATCAGCGGCTGGCGGTCAATGCCGCGCTGTTCCGGGTCGACAAGACCAATGGCCGCGTTGATGTGGATAGCGGTGCCGGGGTGAGCTATCAGTTGGACGGCGAGCAGCGCGTGGAGGGTTTCGAGCTGGGACTGTCCGGCAAGATCACCGACAACTGGGAGGCCTTTGCCAACTACACCCAGATGCGCAGCGAGATTCGCAAGACCGGCACATCGGCGACCGATCTGGCCGAGGAGGGGCAGGCGCTGGCCAACACCCCGCCGCGTTCCTTCAGCCTGTGGACCAGCTATGACCTGCCGCAGGGCTGGGAAGTTGGCTATGGCGCGCAGTTCGTCGACGAGCGTAACGTCGCCAACACCGGTACCGCCAAGGTGCCGGCCTACTGGTTGCACAGTGCGCTGGTGGGTTACGAGGTCAACAATGAACTCAGCCTGCAGTTGAACCTCTACAACCTGTTCGACAAGGAGTACTACGACCGCATCCGCACCACCGCAGGTACGACTGGTCGCTCCTCCTCGCTGGTCCCCGGCGACGGTCGCTCCGCCGTGTTGACCGCCAACTACTCGTTCTAAAGCTTAAAAACCGTTGCAATCAAAGCCCCGCCCATTCGGCGGGGCTTTGGCGTATCAGGAGATCGTCGCGATGATGGTGCATATCCCCAAGGTGTTGACCCCCGAACAGGTCGCCGAGTGCCGGCGCCTGTTACAGCAGGCGCAGTGGATCGATGGCAAGGCGACTGCAGGTTTCCAGTCGGCGATGGCCAAGGACAACCTGCAATTGCCGGAGGACAGCCCGCAGGCACGGCAGATGGGCGAACTGATCCTTCAGGCACTCGAGCGCAATCCGTTGTTCATCTCCGCAGCCCTGCCAAAAAAGGTTTTCCCGCCGCTGTTCAACTGCTACCAGGGTGGGCAGTCGTTCGGCCTGCATGTGGATAACGCCGTGCGCGAAGTGCGTGGTACGGGCGAGCGCATCCGTACCGATCTGTCCGCCACGCTGTTCTTCTGCAACCCGGACGAATACGACGGCGGTGAGCTGCTGGTGGAAGACACCTATGGTGCGCACAGCGTCAAGCTGCCGGCCGGCGATCTGATCCTCTATCCGTCTACCAGCCTGCACCGGGTCAACCCAGTCACTCGCGGCGCACGAGTCTGCTCGTTCTTCTGGCTGCAGAGCATGGTTCGCGATGACGGCCAGCGCAGTCTCTTGTTCGATCTGGATTCGAGCATCCAACAACTCAATAGTGAGTTGGGCGCCGGGCACGCCAGCAGCGTGCAGTTGACCGGCGTGTATCACAACCTGCTGCGGCGCTGGGCTGATGTGTAGGAACGAGCTCTGCTCGCGATCTGAACTCCAAAAAGCGATCGCGAGCAGAGCTGAACATAAAAGATAAAAGCGCCCGGTTACGGCTCCAATGTAATGCATTCTCAAATAGAATTGCTTCGCAGTTATGGTGTCGGACCGTTACCCGCTGAAGGTGGATTCTTCCCGTGTTGAAAAAAACTCTGTTCCAGTTGCACTGGTTCTTCGGCATCAGCGCCGGCTTGGTGCTGGCGTTGATGGGCGTAACCGGTGCGCTGTATTCCTTTGAAGGCGAGATCATGCGCGCCCTCAACCCGGACACCTTGCGGGTCCAGGTGCGTGAGTCCGGCGTGCTGGCGCCGGCCGAGCTGGTGCAGAAGATCGAGGCCGCCGAGGGTAAGACGATCGCTAGCCTGTGGGTCGAAACCACGAGCGGCAACGCCGCACGGGTGTTCTTCACCCCACCGCCGGGCGAGCGGCGCGGGCCGATGCGTTATTTCGACCCCTACAGCGGCGAGTTGCTGGACGAGCCGACGGGGCAGCAGTTTTTTGGCCTGATGCTGCAGTTGCACCGCTTCCTCGCCCTGGGTGAGTTCGGTAAACAGATCACCGCCGCCTGCACCCTGATCCTCATCTTCTTTTGTCTGTCTGGCCTCTATCTGCGCTGGCCACGCCAGGCGCTGAACTGGCGCGCCTGGCTGACCCTGGATTGGGCGCGCAAGGGTCGTAACTTCAATTGGGATCTGCATTCGGTCGCTGGGACCTGGTGTCTGGCGTTTTATTTGTTGGCGTCACTGACCGGGCTGTATTGGTCTTACGACTGGTATCGCGAGGGGCTGACCAAGCTGCTCGCCGATGCGCCGGCCGGTGAGGCGCGCGGCAAGCCCGCTGGACGTGGCGAGGGCCGCAGCGATGGCGGGCGGGGTATGCCGGCGCCGCCCGGGCCGCCGCTGGTGGTCGACTACCCGGCGGTGTGGCAGAGCATCCAGAATGCCGCCGGGCCGCAGATGACAGCCTACAACCTGCGCCTGCCGCCGGTCGGCGGGCAGCCGGCGACGGTGTTCTACTTGCTGGCAGATGCCGACCACCCGCGCGCGCTCAATCAGATCCTGCTCGACCCGGCCAGCGGCAAGATCGCCCGCCACGAGCGCTACAACGACAAGAGTTTCAAGGCGCAGTTGCTGACCAGCGTCTACGCCCTGCACGTTGGCGAATACTTCGGCCTGGCCGGGCGCATCCTGATGCTGCTGGCCAGCGCGGCGATGCCGTTGTTCGCCATCACCGGCTGGCTGCTCTACCTCGACCGGCGGCGCAAGCAGCGCGCGATCCGTACGGCGCGTGGCGATATCCGCACCAGCGGTGGAGACGGCTGGCTGATCGGCTTCGCCAGCCAGAGCGGTTTCGCCGAACAGTTGGCCTGGCAGACCGCCGGGCATTTGCAGGCCGCCGGCCATCCAGTGCGGGTGCAGCCGCTGGCGGCGCTGGATGAGCAGAGTCTGCGCCAGGCGCAAAACGCGTTGTTTGTGGTCAGCACCTTTGGCGATGGTGAAGCCCCGGACAGCGCCCGCGGTTTCGAGCGCAAGCTGCTCGGTCAAGCCGTGACGCTGGGTAACCTGAGATACGCCGTGCTGGCCCTGGGCGATCGGCAGTACGCGCAGTTTTGCGGCTTTGCCCGGCGTTTGCACGGCTGGCTCGGTCAGCAGGGCGCGCAGAGTCTGTTCGCGCCGGTCGAGGTGGATAACGGCGACGGTACTGCACTGCAACACTGGCAGCAGCAGCTTGGCCAGTTGACCGGCTGCCAAGCGCTGACGGCTTGGCAGGCACCAGACTTTGCCAGTTGGACCTTGAGTGGGCGTGAGTTGCTGAATTCCGGCAGCGCTGGTGCGCCGACCTTCCTATTACGCCTGGCTGCGCCAAGCAGCGCGGCCGGCGATTGGCTCGCCGGCGATCTGGTGGAGGTGCTGCCGCGTAAC
Organism: Pseudomonas cavernicola; assembly: GCF_003596405.1. Classification (NCBI taxonomy): domain Bacteria; kingdom Pseudomonadati; phylum Pseudomonadota; class Gammaproteobacteria; order Pseudomonadales; family Pseudomonadaceae; genus Pseudomonas; species Pseudomonas cavernicola. The sequence continues at coordinate 132,796 of NZ_QYUR01000002.1, read as the reverse complement.
AGCGCCATAGCGGTCGAGGCATTTCTCGCCGGCCTGGGCGTGGCGGCGCAGACGCCGGTGCAGCTGGCCGGTCTGAGCGAAACCCTGGCTCAGGCGCTGGCGAGCCGGCAGCTGCCGCCGAGCCGCGAGCATCTGGTCGGCCTGCATGCGCAAGCCTTGGTCGATGCGCTGATTCCGCTGGCGGCGCGCGAATACTCGATCGCTTCGCTGCCGAGTGATGGCGCGCTGGAGCTGATCGTGCGTCAGGAGCGCCACGCGGATGGCAGTTTGGGCCTGGGTTCCGGCTGGCTGACCGAGTACGCGCCGGCCGGCGCTGCGGTCAGCTTGCGCCTGCGCCGTAACAGCGGCTTCCACCTGCCACAAGAGCCGCGTCCGCTGATCCTGCTCGGTAACGGCACTGGTCTGGCGGGCCTGCGCAGCCTGCTCAAGGCGCGCATCGCCGAGGGCTGCAAGCACAACTGGCTGCTGTTCGGCGAGCGTAACGCCGCCCACGATTTCTTCTGCCGCGCTGAACTGCAGGGCTGGCTGGCCGACGGCGCACTGGCGCGACTGGACCTGGCCTTCTCCCGCGATCAGGCGCAGAAGATTTATGTGCAGGACCGCCTGCGCGGGGCTGCGGATGAACTGCGCAACTGGCTGGCCGAGGGCGCAGCGATCTATGTCTGCGGCAGCCTGCAGGGGATGGCCGAGGGCGTCGACCAGGTGCTGAACGAACTGCTCGGTGCGCAGGCTGTGCAGCAGCTGACGGAAGAGGGCCGCTACCGCCGCGATGTGTATTGAGCCGTAGGGCGAAGTAGGGCGGATTAGCGCAGCGTAATCCGCCACACTGCCGCCGCAGGTTTCACCTTGCAATGCCTCTGGTGGATTACGCCGCGGCGCGGCTAATCCACCCTACGGGTCTATGCTCTACCCAGCCTACGTTCGGAAATCTGCTGCCGTGAAATGCGTTGTAGGGTGGGCTTGCAGCGCGCCGCTTGACGCTGGAAGCTAGCGCCCATGAACAAACGAATCCTACTGAACTGCGATATGGGTGAAAGCTTCGGCGTCTGGAGCATGGGCGACGATGCTCACGCCATGCCGCTGGTGGATCAGGCCAACCTGGCCTGTGGCTTCCACGCCGCCGATCCGTTGACCATGCAGCGCACCGTGGCGCTCGCTGCGCAGCACGGCGTGGCGATTGGCGCGCACCCGGCTTACCCGGATCTGGTCGGTTTCGGTCGCCGGCATATGGCCTGCTCGGCGGAGGAGGTGCGGGCCATGGTGCTGTATCAGATCGGCGCACTGGAGGCCTTTTGCCGCGCCGCCGGTACCCAGTTGGCTTACGTCAAACCGCATGGCGCGCTGTACAACGACCTGGTGCGCAACGACGCGTTACTGGCTGCGGTGCTGCAAGCCTGCGCCGCCTTTCGCCCGGGCTTGCCGCTGATGGTGCTGGCCTTGGCCGATAACCGTCGCGAACAGCGCTTGGCCGCGGCCGTCGGGGTGCCGCTGTTGTTCGAGGCCTTTGCCGACCGCGCTTATCTGGCCGATGGCCAACTGGCGCCACGGCGTCTGGCCGCTGCGGTGCATCATGATCCCGAGCGGATCTTGCAACAGGCCTTGGCGATTGCCCGTGCTGAGCCGTTCCCCGATCTGGATGGTGCGCCGCTGCAGCTGCGCGCCGACAGCCTCTGCGTGCATGGCGACAATGCCGAGTCACTGGCCGTGCTGCGGCGTCTGCGCGCAATGTTGGACGCGGCATGAGCCGGCGATGATGCGAATCGAACCGGCCGGTGCACAAGCGCTGCTGCTGGTGCTGGCCGAAACCCCGGATGCGGATTTACCGCTGCGCATTGCCCTGCTGGCCGAGCGTATCCGTCAGCGTCTAGGCCCGATGCTGATTGACCTGGTGCCCGGCTGGACCAGCCTGCTGCTGCATTACGACCTCATGCGTACCGATCACCTGCAATTGGCCGCGCAGCTGGCGCCCTTGCTGGAAGCCTGGCAGGCCGAGCCGCCGCCAAGCGAGGCCGGGCGCTTACAGCAAATCCCGATCTGGTACGTCGCTGAAGACCTTGAGTCCGTGGCCGCCGCCTGCGGTTTGAGCGTGGCCGAGGTAATCGAGTTGCACAGCGCGGGCGAATACCGGGTCGGCGCCATCGGTTTCGCCCCGGGCTTCGCTTACCTCGGCGAGCTGGACGCCCGCCTGGCGCTGCCGCGTCGCGCCACGCCTCGCACGCAGGTGCCAGCCGGTAGCCTGGCGATTGCCGAACGCCAAACCGCGATCTACCCGCAAGCCTCGCCAGGCGGCTGGCACCTGATTGGCCGTTGCCCTTGGCGCTTGTTCGACGCCCGTGCGACACCGGTGTGTCCGCTGGCACTGGGCGACCGGGTGCGCTTTGTACCGATCGATCGGCAGAATTACCTCGCCCAGGGTGGTGAGTTGTGACGGGGCTCAAGGTCATCAAGCCAGGCCCGTTGAGCCTGTTGCAGGATGCCGGGCGCTTCGGCTGGCAGCATCTTGGCGTCTCCCCGGCCGGTGTGCTGGATCAGCAGGCGGCGGCGTGGGCCAATCGGCTGCTGGGCAATGCTTGGGGCACGCCGCTGTTGGAGATCGCGCTCGGTGGGGTGGAGCTGGAAAGCCAGGTGGATACCTGGGTTGCGGTCTGCGGCGCCGATCTGCCGATACAGCTGGAGGGGCAGGTGCGACCGGGCTGGTCGCGTTTTCCGCTACGGGCCGGTCAGCGCTTGAGCCTGGGGTTTGCCCGGAGCGGCCAGCGCGGTTATCTGGCGGTGGCCGGCGGCTTTAGCGCGCCACCGGTGCTGGGCAGTGTCGCCTGTCAGGTGCGCGAGGGGTTGGGCGGTGTACACGCGGATGGACGCGCGCTGTTGGCTGGCGATTGCCTGAGCTGTGCGCCGGCGCAGTTGTCTTGCCCGGCCAGCGTGCCTTGGCCCTATATCCCGGACCACCGGCAGATACCGCTGTTGCGGGTAATCACAGGCGGTGATGCGGCCAGTTTCGCTGAGGACCAGTTGCAAGCCTTCTTCGCCCAACACTGGCAGCTCAGCCCGCAGTCCGACCGCATGGGTGCACGCTTGCAGGGGCAGGCGTTGAGCGTGCCGGCGCGGCAATGGTCGCTGGGGGTGGCGACGGGCGCCATTCAGGTGCCGCCGGATGGTCAGCCGATTGTGCTGCTGGCAGACCGACAGACCATGGGCGGTTACCCGCTACTCGGGTGGCTGCATCCGCTGGATTTGGGCCGACTGGCGCAATGCCCGGCGCAGCAGAACCTGCGTTTCACCGTGATCAGCCTGAGCGATGCGCAGGCGCAGTTGCGTGTTTTTTATCGTTTCTTTGGGCGTTGAAACGGGTGGGCGGGGATTGTGTAGGAGCGAGCTCTGCTCGCGAATAGCCGCCACGCGGAGTCCTTAGCGAACAGACCGTAGGCTGGGTAGAGCGTTAGCGAAACCCAGCATGTGCGGCGATTTAGCTGGGTTTCGCCCGCAGGGCTCTACCCAGCCTACAGCTGGTGCCATTCACTCCAGTTGCAGCCCGCACACTCCATTCCCTCGCCCCTTGGGGGAGAGGGTTAGGGAGAGGGGAGGCAAAGCGCGGCGCAATCCGAGAGGGGCTACGGCAAGACTAGCGCGTTGATCCGCTCTGCGTGGTGGCAAGCCACCTGCCGCGCATCCAGCAGACGTAGCGCCGGCTCCTCGGTCTGGCAACGCTCGGTGGCGTACGGGCAGCGCTTGTGGAACGCGCAGCCCGAAGGCGGATTGAGCGGGTTGGGCAGTTCGCCGACGATCTTGATCTTCGGTTTCAGCGGGTCCGGGTGAATGGTCGGCGTGGCCGAGAGCAGCGCCTGGGTATAGGGGTGCAACGGGCGGCTGTAGATCAATTCTTTCGGGCCCATCTCCACCGGGCGACCGAGGTACATCACCAGCACCTGGTCGGCGACATGCCGCACCACCGCGAGGTTGTGCGAGATGAACACGTAGGCGGTATTGAACTCGGCCTGCAGGTCCATGAACAGGTTGAGCACCTGGGCCTGGATCGACACGTCCAGTGCCGAAGTCGGTTCGTCCGCCACCAGCACTTTCGGGTTGAGCATCATCGCCCGCGCCAGGGCGATCCGCTGGCGCTGACCGCCGGAGAACATGTGCGGGTAGCGCTGGTAATGCTCGGGGCGCAGACCGACTTGCTGCATCATCGCCTGGACTTTCTCGCGCCGCTCGCTGCGCGACAGCGAGGTGTTGATCAGCAGCGGCTCGGCCAGTTGATCACCGATCTTCTGCCGTGGGTTGAGCGAGGCGTAGGGGCTTTGAAAGACCATCTGCACATCGCGACGCAGTTGCTTGCGCTCGGCCTTGCTGGCGCCGGTGACTTCCTGGCCGCCAATCTGAAGAGAGCCGGAAGAGGGCTCCTCGATCAAGGTCAGGGCGCGGGCCAGGGTGGATTTACCGCAGCCGGACTCGCCGACCACGGCCAGGGTTTTGCCCGCTTCCAGCTCGAAGGACACCCCGTTCAAGGCGCGCACGGTGGCGTGGCCCTTGAACAGACCACGGGACACCTCGTAATGGCGGGTGAGATCGCGGGCGGTCAGTACGACACTCATCGCGTCACCTCCTGATTCAATGGCAGCTGGTTCAGTGGAAAGAAGCAACGCACCGCTCCCAGAGCGCTCGGGTCGAGGCTTGGACGTTGTGCACGGCATTGCTCTTGGGCATATGGGCAGCGCGGCGAAAGCAGGCAACCGTGCGGCCGGTCGTAACGGCCGGGGACGATGCCCGGCAGCGTGGACAGGCGCGTGGCACCCTGGCAGTGCTCGGGGATCGCCGCCAGCAGGGCTTCGGTGTACGGGTGCGCCGGCGCATCGAACAACTCCGGCACCTTGCCGACCTCCACCGCTTGACCGGCATACATCACGCAGACTCGGTCGGCGGTTTCCGCAACCACCGCGAGGTCGTGGGTGATCAGCACCAGGGCCATGTTCCGGTCGCGCTGCAGATCGAGCAGCAGGTCCATGATTTGCGCCTGGATGGTGACGTCCAGCGCGGTAGTCGGCTCGTCGGCGATCAGCAGTTTCGGCTCGCCGGCAATGGCCATGGCGATCGCCACGCGCTGGCTCATACCGCCGGAAAGTTGGTGCGGATAAGCGTTCAGGCGGCTGGCAGCGCCGGGAATCTCGACCCGTTCAAGCAGTTCCAGTGCCCGTTGGCGCGCGGCTTTGCCGGACAGGCCGAGGTGCTGACGGATCACTTCCTCGATCTGGAAACCCACGGTGTAGCTGGGGTTGAGGGCTGTCATCGGGTCCTGGAAAACCATGGCCAGGTCTTTGCCGATGATGCGCCGACGTTGCCGACCTTTCAGCTTGAGCATGTCGGTGCCATCGAAGCTGAGTTCGTCGGCCTTGACGATGCCGGGGGCGTCGATCAACCCCATCAGCGCCAGCATGGTCACCGATTTACCGGAGCCGGACTCGCCGACGATGGCCAGCACTTCGCCCTTCTCGACGGACAGATCGAGGCCGTCGACCACTGGCACTGCATTCGCGTCGCCGAAGCGCACGCTGAGATTACGGATGTCGAGGAGGCTCATACGGCGGGCTCCTTGGGGGCGTAAACCGCCATGAAATAGAGCGGGTCAGTGATTTTTCTCACCTTGGACTCCTCAGACTGCATTCTTGAGTTTCGGGTCGAGCGCATCGCGCAAGCCGTCGCCCATCAGGTTGATCGCCAGCACACTGAGCAGGATGGTCAGGCCAGGCAGGCTGACCACCCACCAGGCGCGCTCGATGTAGTCGCGCGCAGAGGCCAGCATGGTGCCCCACTCAGGGGTTGGCGGCTGTACGCCGAGGCCGAGAAAACCCAGTGCGGCGGCATCCAGAATCGCCGAAGAAAAGCTCAGGGTTGCCTGCACGATCAGTGGCGCCATGCAGTTGGGCAGCACGGTGATGAACATCAGGCGCGGCAAGTCGGCACCGGCCAGACGCGCGGCGGTAACGTAGTCGCGGTTCAGTTCGCCCATCACCGCGGCACGGGTCAGGCGCACATATGACGGCAGCGACACGACAGCAATCGCGATCACCGTATTGATCAGCCCTGGGCCGAGGATGGCGACAATCGCCACCGCCAGCAGCAGCGAGGGCAGGGCCAGCATCACGTCCATCACACGCATGATCGCGGGACCGAGGATGCGCGGGAAGAAACCGCCGATCAGGCCGAGAAAAACCCCCGGAATCAGCGACATCAGCACCGAGCTCAAACCGATCAGCAGTGACAGGCGCGAACCGTGGATCAGCCGCGACAGCAGGTCACGGCCGAGCTCGTCGGTCCCCAGCAGGAACTGCGCGTTGCCGCCTTCCAGCCAGAACGGCGGGGTCAGCAGGAAATCCCGAAACTGCTCGCTCGGATCGTGCGGCGCGACCCAGGGCGCAAACAGCGCGCAGAACAGGATCAGGGTCATGAACAGCAGGCCGGCGACCGCACCTTTGTTGCGCGCGAAGGCCTGCCAGAATTCTTTCAGCGGCGAGGGGTAGAGGGCGCTCGGGTCGGCCAGTGCAGTAGTGGTATTCATGCTTGCCTCCATAGAAGGTGTTTTCAAAATCGTCGATGCGCAGACAATTTGAAACAGCTTCTTAGCGTTGATGACGGATGCGTGGATTGACCAGGCCATAGAGGATGTCTACGACGAAATTGACCAGGATCACTAGGCAGGCGATCAACAGGATGCCGTTCTGCACCACCGGATAATCGCGGGCGCCAATCGACTCGATCAGCCATTTGCCGATGCCCGGCCAGGAGAAGATGGTCTCAGTCAGCACCGCACCGGATAGCAGCGTGCCGACCTGCAGGCCGAACACCGTCAGCACCGGGATCAGTGCATTACGCAGGCCATGCACGAAAACCACGCGGGCCGGCGACAGGCCCTTGGCGCGCGCAGTACGCACGTAGTCTTCGCGCAGCACTTCGAGCATCGCCGAGCGAGTCATCCGCGCGATCACCGCCAATGGGATAGTGCCGAGCACAATGGCCGGCAGGATCAGGTGTCGTAGGGCGTCCATAAAGGCACCTTCTTCATCGCCGAGCAGGGTGTCGATCAACATGAAACCGGTAACCGGCTGGATGTCATACAGCAGGTCGACGCGCCCGGAGACCGGCGTCCAACCGAGGCCGACGGAGAAGAACATGATCAGCAACAGGCCCCACCAGAATATCGGCATGGAATAACCGGCCAGGGAGATGCCCATCACCCCATGGTCGAACAATGAGCCGCGCTTCAACGCCGCGATCACCCCGGCGAGTAGGCCGAGCGTGCCGGCGAACAGCAGGGCGGCGATGGCCAGCTCCAGGGTCGCTGGAAACAAGGTGAGGAACTCGTGCCAGACGCTCTCGCGGGTACGCAGCGATTCGCCCAGATTCCCCTGGACGAGATCGCCGATGTAGTTCAGGTACTGTTCATACAGGGGTTTGTTCAGGCCCAGGCGCTCCAAGGCCTGGGCGTGCATTTCCGGGTCGACGCGGCGTTCACCCATCATCACTTCCACCGGGTCGCCGGGGATCAGGCGAATCAGCGCGAAGGTCAGCAAGGTGATGCCGAAGAAGGTGGGGATTAATAGCCCCAGGCGGCGGGCAATAAAGGACAGCATGGCGTTTCGGCACTCCACATCAGGTTCATCTGTTCGACTGGCTGCATAGGCCGGCCGGTTCGTTATGCTTGTGTAGGAGCGGATTTATCCGCGATGCGCTTGGGCTACCGAGGCGCCCTCTTCGCGGATAAATCCGCTCCTACAGTCATGTAGGGCGGATTAGCGAAGCGTAATCCGCTGTTCGTTGAGGTACGGCGATTCCATGACCTGTGCGGTGGATTACACCGCTTCGCGGCTAATCCACCCTAGGGTTCTCGTTTCACCTTGGAAAAGTTATTCGAGCCCATCGGGCTCTGGACGAAACCGTACACATCGCGGCGCAGTACGCTGAATTGCTTGGGATGAGCCAAGGGAATCCACGGCGCTTGCTCATGGAAAATCGCCAGTGCCTGTCGATAGAGGGCAGCCCGCTGGTCTTGTTCGCGGGTTTGTCGGGCTTGCTGGATCAGCGCGTCGAAGAGCGGATCGCACCAGCCGGCCTGGTTTTCCCCGGAGGCTGCGGCGGCGCAGGACAGGTTAGGCGTGAGGAAGTTGTCCGGGTCGCCGTTGTCGCCGGCCCAGCCCATAAACACCAGATCATGTTCACCGTTCTTGGCCCGTTTGATCAGTTCGCCCCATTCGTACACGCGGATATCCGCGGTGATGCCGATTTTCGCCAGGTCGGCCTGCAGCATTTGCGCACCGATACCGGGATTGGGGTTGGTCGGCCCGCCACCGGGGCGGGTCCAGATCGACAGGTGGAAGCCGTTTTGCTGACCGGCCTCCTTGAGCAACTGGCGGGCGCGCTCAAGGTTATGCGGCCAGCCTTTGAGGCTCGCGTCGTGGCCCCACAGCGTCGGCGGGTAGGGCGCCACCGCCGGGCTGGCGCCGCCTTCGCCGAATTGCGCGCGCAGGTAGACGTTTTTATCGAAAACCAGATTGATCGCCTGGCGCACACGCACATCGTCCAGTGGCGGATGCCGAGTATTCAGGGCGACATAGGCAATCAGCAGCGAGTCCAGCTCCAACACCTTGAGTTCAGGATCGCTGCGCAGGGCCGGAATATCGGTCGGCCGCGGGTAGAGCGCGACCTGGCAATCATTGGCTTGCAGCTTTTGCTGGCGCACGTTGGGATCGGCGGTGATGGCGAAGATCAGGCGTGCCAGTTTGGGCGCGCCGTTCCAGTAATCCTGGTTGCCGGTAAAGCGCACTTGCGCGTCTTTGCTGTAGCGCTCGAAGACAAACGGCCCAGTGCCGATCGGCTGTCTGTTGAGCTTGTCCGGCTGCCCCTGGGCGAGTAACTGCTCCGCATATTCCGCGGAATAGATAGAGGCAAAACCCATGGCCAAATCTGCCAGGAAAGGCGCCTCCGGATGCTTCAGGGTGAAGCGCACGGTGTTGTCGTCGAGCTTCTCGACGCGCTCGATCAGCGTGGCCATTCCCATCGACTCGGCGTAAGGAAATCCCCGGCCGGCCAGTTTGTGCCATGGGTGCTGCGGATCGAGCTGGCGCTGGAAGCTCCACAGCACATCGTCGGCATTCAAGTTGCGGCTTGGACTGAAGGTTTTGCTGTGATGAAACTTCACCCCTTGGCGCAGATGAAAGGTGTAGCTCAAACCGTCTGCGGAGATTTCCCAGCGCTCGGCCAGGCCGGGGCGTAGCTCTGTGCTGCCGGGGGCGAAACTCACCAGACGGTCGAAAACTGTTTCCGCCGAAGCATCGGCGGTAGTTGCTGCGGTGTATTGAACGATGTCGAAGCCTTCGGGGCTGGCCTCGGTGCAGACCACCAGGGTATCCATTGCTTGTTTGTCGATCGCCGCCATCGCAGTGGCGCTAGTCGGCACGCCAGCCAGCAAGAGACCGTTCAGCAGCAGGCTGTTAAAAAAAGCATTAGGACGACTCATGCGGGTGTTCCCCCCAGGGTACGACGGTTCATGCCTGCGGCGACCGAGTAGGTCGCCACAGCATGGTTGCCTGAGCCAGTGGGTAACCGGCTCGGGCAATAGGCTTAGAACCTGTTCAATATCTGCTGCGCTCGCGACGCTCTTGAACAGGTTCTCTGGGGTTACTTACCGACGCTGACGCCGTAGAAGGAGTTCAGGGCGAACGGACTGATCTTGAAGTCCTGCACGCTCTTGCGCATCGGTTGATACACGGTGGAGTGGGCGATCGGGGTGATCGGCACTTGGTCCTTGAGGATGTGTTGAGCCTGCTTGTACAGCTCGGTGCGTTTGGCTTGGTCAGTGGTGCGTTTGGCCTCTTTGATCAGCTTGTCGTAGTCGGCGTTGCACCACTTGGAGAAGTTGTTGCCGTCTACCGCATCGCAGCCGTACAGGGTGCCCAGCCAGTTGTCCGGGTCACCGTTGTCGCCACTCCAGCCGATCAGCATGGCGTCGTGTTCGCCGGCTTTGGCGCGCTTGAGGTACTCGCCCCACTCGTACGTGACGATCTTCGCCTTGATGCCGACTTTGGCCCAGTCGGACTGCAGCATCTCAGCCATCAGCTTGGCGTTGGGGTTGTACGGGCGCTGTACCGGCATGGCCCATAGGGTGATTTCGGTGCCTTCCTTGACGCCGGCGGCCTTCAGCAGCTCTTTGGCTTTTTCCGGGTTGTAGGCGGCGTCCTTGATGGTCTCATCGTAGGACCACTGGGTCGGCGGCATGCCGTTCACGGCCAGTTGGCCGGCGCTCTGGTACACCGCGTCGATGATGCCTTGCTTGTTCACCGCCATGTCCAGCGCCTGACGCACTTCCAGCTTGTCCAGCGGCTTGTGGGTGACGTTGTAGGCTATATAGCCATCGTTGAAGCCCGGCTGCGATGGCATCTGCAGGTTCGGGTCTTTCTTAAGCGATTCGAGGTCGGCCGGGCGTGGGAACAGGGTGATCTGGCACTCGTTGGCCTTGAGCTTCTGCATGCGCACCGAAGCGTCGGTGGTGATGGAGAAGATCAGGTTGTCGATCTTCACGTCACCCGGAACCCAATAGTCCTTGTTGCCGGTGAAGCGGATCTGCGCGTCTTTCTGATAACGCTTGAACACGAAGGGGCCGGTGCCAACCGGCTTCTGGTTGATGTCGGCAGCCTTGCCGGATTTCAGCAACTGGTCGGCGTATTCGGCGGACTGGATCGAGGCGAAGCTCATTGCCAGGTTCTGGATAAACGCAGCGTCGACACTGGCCAGGGTGAACTTGACGGTCTTGGCGTCAATTTTCTCGACCTTGGTGATATTGGCGTCCATACCCATGTCGGTGAAGTAGGGGAACTCGGTCGGGTAGGCCTTGCGGAACGGATGGTCTTTATTGAGCATGCGCTCGAAGGTGAACAGCACGTCGTCCGCGTTGAATTCGCGGCTCGGCTTGAAGTACTCGGTGGTATGGAACTTCACGCCGTCACGCAGGTGAAAGCTGTAGGTCAGGCCATCGTCGGATACCTCCCAACTGGTCGCCAGGCCAGGAATCACCGCAGTGCCGCCACGCTCGAACTGGGTCAGGCGGTTGAACACGGTTTCCGCCGAGGCGTCGAAATCGGTGCCAGTGGTGTATTGGCCTGGGTCGAAGCCGGCGGGGCTGCCTTCGGAGCAGTACACCAGGTTAGTGGCGGCATGGGCGAAGGGCGCGCTGGCGAGTAGCCCGGCGGCGAGCATAAAGGGAACGGCAACGTTTTTACGCATGGTGGCCTCAGGTTTGTTGTCATTGTTTGAGGTACGGCCTCGTGAGCCGACCCGCGTGAAACTATGCAGGGCGTATGCCCAGTGCAAGTCACTCGGTCCAATCAGTGTAGAAGCTGTGGCGAGTTCGTCCGTGGATGTCGCCTTTCTATAATTCCAGGCGCTTTGCGCGAGGCGGCGACGCTGTAAAAAAGCGCCACCGCACAGGATCAGGGCATCTGCACTTCGATGACGCCATCGGCGTTGACCGTGACCTCGCTAGTGCCGGCTTCGATTTCCGGTACCGGCGCGGCTTTGGCCATCGACATGCTGCCCGCCATGGCATCCATGCGCATCGGCCGGATCGGCTGGAAACCCGCGCTGTTGAGGCTCAGATTGACCAACTTGTAGCTTTTGCCGCCGAGGGCTTCAGTGGCCAGTTGCGCACGGGCCTTGAAGGCGGCAACCGCTTCCTTCAGCAGCTCGTCTTCACTCTTTTTGCGTGAAGGGTTGGAGATCGCAAAGTCCATGCTGCCCATCTTCAAGTCCTTCAGCAGTTCGCTGGTCAGCTTGGATAGCGTGGCGAAGTCGGCGCTTTCAAGGCGTAGTTCGGCACGTTCGCGCCAGCCGGTGATCTGTTGGCCTTTCTCGTCGTAGATCGGGTAGCTGTTGCGGCTGCCGAGTTTGACGCTGACGTTTTTGACCTGGCAAGCCTGCTCCACGGCAATGTTCAGGGTCTGGGTGGTTTCGGCGGCGAGCTTGGCCGGATCGCTGTTTTGCACCTCGCTATAGAGGGTGACGTGCATCAGGTCATGGGCCACGTCCTGGTTGACTTCGGCGCGCAGGGCGATTTGGTTGTAGCGTGCCTCGTCAGCCAAGGTCGGCAGGCTGGCGAGAGCGGCAGAACTAAGGGCGAGGGCGGCGGCAAGACGGGTGAGGGATCGCATTACAACTCCTTGTGTGGTTTTTCGGTCATGTGCCCGTTAAATGCTGAGCTGGGCTGCTGATCTTCGTAAGAGCGAGCCTGCGACCCACATGGATGTGGGAAATGCGGCAAGCCGTCGGGAACGGCTGCCGCCTCGCGAAAGCCTGTGAAGCAAAAGCTTCGCGGGCCAGCCCGCTCCTACAGGTTTTGCGTTTTTCCAGCCCGTAGGCTGGGTTTCGCCAAAAACGGCTCTACCCAGCTTACAGATACCGCAATAGCGCTTCCTTGAGCGGATAACGAGTATCAGACTCTAGCCCGCGAGGCCGGGTTCCGTAAGCGCTGACTGCGGCGCGTTGACGCAGTTGGGCAGGCGGGCCCGCCGCTTGGTTATACTCGCCCCGGTCATCTGGAGCGCTCATCAGGAGAGCTCATGCTCGCGCCCGTTCAATTGTTATCTGCCAGCCACCAGAATCTCTGGCGCCTGACGTTGATCCGTATCCTTGTGTTGGCCGCTCAGGCGGGTTCGGTGGGCTTCGCCTATTTGTCGGACTTCCTGCCGCTGCCCTGGTTGGCGCTGAGTATCACCCTCGGGTTTTCCGCCGTGCTCTGCGTGCTGACGGCCCTGCGCCTGCGTGGGCCGTGGCCGGTGACCGAGCTGGAATACGCCGGACAACTGGCCTGCGACCTGATCATCCACAGCGTGTTGCTGTACTTTTCCGGCGGCTCGACCAACCCCTTCGTCTCCTACTACCTGGTGCCGCTGACCATCGCCGCGGCCACTTTGCCGTGGCTCTATTCGGTGATCCTCTCCGGCCTGGCGCTGGCCAGCTACACGTTGCTGTTGGTCTGGTATCACCCGCTGGACATGCAACTGGTGGAGCGCGAGAAGCTGCTGATCTATGGCATGTGGCTGAGCTTTGCGCTGGCGGCGGCGCTGATCACGTTCTTTGCGGCGAAGATGGCCGAAGAGCTGCGCCGCCAGGAACAGTCGCGCGCGCAACGCCGTGAGGAAGGCATGCGTGACCAGCAATTGCTCGCCGTGGCGACCCAGGCCGCGGGCGCCGCCCATGAACTGGGTACGCCGCTGGCGACGATGAGCGTGCTGATCAAGGAGCTGCGTCGCGAACACCCAGACCCGCTGCTGCAGGAAGACCTGGCGGTGCTGCAGGAACAGGTCAAACTCTGTAAGGAAACCCTGCAACAACTGGTGCGCGCCGCCGAAGCCGACCGCCGCTTGACGGTCGAGGAGCAATCGGTGGGCGTCTGGCTGGAGACCGCGCTGAACCGTTGGCACCTGATGCGTCCGGAAGCCAGTTATCGCTACCAAGTTCTAGGCTCCGCTGGCAGTTTGCCGCGCTTGTCGCCGCCACCGGACCTGACCCAGGCGTTGCTCAATCTACTGAACAATGCGGCGGATGCCTGCCCCGAGAAGCTTGATATCCGCCTGGATTGGAATACCACCGAGCTGTGCATCAGCATTCGTGACCATGGCGCCGGTGTGCCGCTGGCGATTGCCGAACAGCTCGGTAAACCGTTTTTCACCACCAAGGGCAAAGGCTTCGGGCTCGGCCTGTTCCTTAGTCAGGCCAGCGTGACGCGGGCCGGCGGTTCGGTGAAACTCTATAACCATGAGGACGGCGGCACGCTCACTGAGCTGCGTCTGCCGCGTCTGCCCGCGTAATGGAGAATGCTATGAGCGAAGAGAACCAGATCGAAGGCGAAGACCAGCCGCATCTGCTGCTGGTCGACGATGACCCTACCTTCACCCGGGTCATGGCCCGCGCGATGAACCGCCGTGGCCTGCGCGTGTCTATCGCCGGTTCCGCCGAAGAGGGCTTTGCCCTGGCCGAGCAGGACCTGCCGGATTACGCGGTGCTGGATCTGAAGATGGACGGCGACTCAGGATTAGTGCTGCTGCCGAAGTTGCTGGCGCTGGACCCGGAAATGCGCGTGGTGATCCTCACCGGCTACTCGAGCATCGCCACCGCAGTGGAAGCGATCAAGCGTGGTGCCTGCAACTACCTGTGCAAGCCGGCGGATGCCGACGATGTGTTGACCGCCTTGGTCTCCGAGCACGCCGACCTTGATAGCCTGGTGCCGGAAAACCCGATGTCGGTCGATCGCCTGCAGTGGGAACATATTCAGCGCGTGCTTGCCGAACATGATGGCAACATCTCCGCCACCGCTCGCGCGTTGGGGATGCATCGGCGTACATTGCAGCGCAAGTTGCAGAAGCGACCGGTTCGGCGCTGAGAGTGCCACCGAAGAAAACCAGATGAGTCAAGGAGCGCCTATTGAGGCGCTCTTTTTTATAACCGCACACCGAGCCTGAGTCCGTTAAATGAGCCATAACGCCGAATATTCAGCGGTCAACGATGTGGTGCAGAACAACTTCTTCTCGCGGGTCTGGCAGCTCACGGCGTCCTACTGGCGCAGCGAAGAGAAGACCATGGCCTGGTTGCTGCTGATCGTGGTGATCGCGCTGTCGCTGGTCGGCGTGGCCATCTCGGTGGCGGTCAACAGCTGGTACCGCGAGTTCTACAACGCACTGCAGAACAAGGACCTGCCGGCCTTCACCCATCTGATCCTGTATTTCTGCGGAATTGCCGCGGTGGCGATTCTGGTGGCGGTCTATCGCCTGTACCTGACCCAGATGCTGACCATCCGCTGGCGGCGCTGGCTGACCGATCAGCATTTCGACGCCTGGTTGCAGCATAAGAACTTCTACCGCTTGGAGCAGCGTGGCTACACCGACAACCCTGACCAGCGCCTGGCCGAGGACTTGAACAGTTTTACTGACAACACCTTGGGCCTGGGCCTGGGGCTGATTCGCAATGTGGTCAGTCTGGTGTCGTTCTCGGTGATCCTCTGGGGCGTGTCGGGCAGCATCGAAGTCTTCGGAGTCGAGATTCCCGGCTACATGTTCTGGGCCGCCTTGCTCTATGCGATGGTCGGCAGCTGGCTGGTGCACTTGGTCGCGCGCCGCCTGATCGGGCTGAATAACCGCCAGCAACGCTTCGAGGCCGACCTGCGTTTCGGTCTGGTGCGCATTCGCGAAAATGCCGAAAGCATTGCCCTCTACAACGGCGAAGCCAACGAGCAGCAGCGCCTGATGACCCGTTTTCACAGTGTCTGGAGTAACTTCTGGCAACTGATGCGGGTACAGAAACGCCTGACCTTTTTCAGTGCCGGTTATTCGCAGATTGCGATCATCTTCCCGTTGGTCGTCGCCGCGCCGCGCTACTTCGCCGGCAAGATCCAGCTGGGCGATCTGATGCAGATCAATTCGGCGTTTGGCAATGTGCAGGAAAGCATGAGCTGGTTCATCGACGCCTACGCCAGTCTGGCGGCCTGGCGCGCCACCTGTGACCGGATTCTGAGCTTCCGTCAGGCACTGGCCGAGGGGCAGGCGCAAGAACAAGCGCCGGCTATTCGCCGGCAGACTCATGCTGAAGAACTATCGCTGGATGGCGTTCGACTGAGCCTGGCCGATGGCCGCACGCTGCTCGATCCAACCTCGTTACGTATCGCCCCCGGTGAACACGTGTTGATCAGCGGCGCCTCGGGTAGCGGCAAGAGCACGCTGCTGCGCGCGCTGAGCGGGCTTTGGCCGTTCGGCAGCGGCGCCTTGAGCCTGCCGGACAGCAGCCTGTTCCTGCCGCAAAAGCCGTATCTGCCGATTGGCAGTCTGCGCGGCGCCCTGAGTTACCCCGACCCCGCCGAGTGCTATCCACAGGAGCGCCTGGAACAGGTGCTGCGCAATTGTCGACTGGAGCATTTGGTCGCGCGCCTGGACCTGGAAGATCACTGGGAGCGGGTGCTTTCGCCCGGTGAGCTGCAACGGCTGGCGATTGCCCGGGCCTTGCTGGTCGCACCGCGCTGGTTGTTCCTTGATGAAGCGACTTCGGCCCTCGACGAGGTCGATGAGGCGGCGCTCTATCAATTGTTGGTCGATGAATTGCCAGACACCAGCCTGATCAGCATTGGTCACCGCTCCAGCCTGAAACGCTTTCATGAGCGACAGCTGCGCCTGGAAAATCGCCAGCTGGAGCAGGCATCGATAGTGTTGCCGGCGTAATGAGCTGTTTGCTGAGCACGTAGGCTAGGCAGATGAGTAGGGTGGAATCCCCGGAGGGGCTTCCACCGCCTGCCGCGAATCCACAGGTCGCTAGGGCTTCGGATCGCTCCAGCGCCTCGCCTTGTGCGAGGCGTTGATTGTTGCCCGATTTGGTGGATTACGTCGCCGCGCGGCTAATCCACCCTACCTGTTGTTTGCATGCGTTGTCGGTGCGGCTGACATATCATTAGCCACCTAACGACATCCGCCCGACACAGTAAACGACATGCTTGCGATCATCTCTGCAACCTTCGGCATCACCGCGCCGGTTTTCGCCATGTTGTTTCTCGGCGTGCTGCTCAAACGCCTGGGACTGATCGATGCGGCGTTCATCAGCACGGCATCGGCGCTGGTGTTCAACGTCAGCATGCCGGTCATGCTGTTTCTCGCCATCCTACATGCCGATCTACGCACGGCTTTGCAGCCGGCGGTACTGGGCTATTTTGCCGTCGCGACGCTGTTTGGGTTTCTCTTGGCCTGGGGCTGGGCGATCTGGCGTTGTCCCAAGGCCGATCGCGGGGTCTATACCCAGGGCGCCTTTCGTGGCAACAACGGTATTGTCGGCCTCGCGCTGGCGACCAGCATGTATGGTGATTACGGATTGTCGCTGGGCGGAGTATTGGCCGGGGTGGTGATCCTTTCCTACAACAGCCTGTCGGCGGTAGTGCTGGCGATCTACAGCCCGAGTTCCAAGTCGGATGCCTGGAGCATTCTCAAGAGCATCCTGCGCAATCCCTTGATCATCGGCGTCCTCGCAGCCATGCCCTTTGCCTATTGGCAGATAGGCCTGCCGGTCTGGTTGACCACGTCCGGTGAATACCTCGCGCAACTGACCCTGCCGCTGGCGCTGATCTGTATTGGCGGCACCCTGTCGTTGGAGTCCCTGCGGGCGAGCAGCGGTTTGGCCATCAGCGCCAGCCTGATGAAGATGGTCTGGTTGCCGCTGGTCTGCACTCTCGGGGCTTTCCTCTATGGTTTCCGCGGCGCCGAGCTGGGTATTCTGTTCCTTTACTTCGCCAGCCCCACCGCTGCCGCTAGCTTCGTCATGGCCAAGGCGGTGAACGGCAACCATGAGTTGGCCGCGGCGATCATCGTGATCACCACTCTGGCGGCGGCGGTGACCACCAACATCGGCATCTTCGTGTTGCAGTGGGGCGGCTGGATCTAGGCGCGTCCCCTCTAGATCCAGCGTTCAAGGCTGGCAAGTCGCGGCGCCGCTTATTCGTCTGCGACCTGCCAGGCGTCGATCACTTCCTGGGCGGCGCGGAAAGCATCGATCGCCGCCGGTACGCCGGCATACACCGCGCAATGTAGAAGCGCCTCGCGGATTTCCTCGATCGTGCAGCCGTTGTTCAGCGCACCACGCACGTGGCCTTTCAACTCTTGCGGGCATTTCAGTGCGGTCAGTGCGGCCAGGGTGATCAGGCTGCGAGTCTTCAATGGCAGACCTTCGCGGGTCCAGACAGCGCCCCAGGCGTGTTCGTTGACGAAGTCTTGCAGTGGCTGGGTGAGCTCGGTGGCATTGCCGAGGGCGCGATCGACGAAGGCATCGCCCATCACTTGGCGGCGCATGTCGAGACCGTCGGCGTAGTTATCACTCATGTTTTTTCCTTTCGACGTTGGAGTGGGCACCGCGTTGCCAGGCGCGCGCACTGAGAATGATCAGAGTGATGGCTGTTAGCGGCAGGGCGTACCAGAGAATGGCGTCGCCGAGGATTTTATAGAAAGGCCGGTTGGTGGCGAATAGCAGCAGATAAGCGCTGTATGCCAGGTAGTAGCCGAGAAACAATATGCCTACCCAGCGGTTGATTCGGTAGTTGGCGAAGAAGATCGGCAGGCAGGCGATAGCCACCGTGAGCATCACCGGGAAGTCGAAGGCCAGGGCGTTGGGCGAGATCGACAGCCCTTGCGGGGCCAGCATCGACGCCAGGCCCAAGGCGCAGAGCAGATTGAAGATATTGCTGCCGACGATGTTGCCCACGGCGATATCGCGCTGCCCCTTGAGTGCGGCGAGAATCGAGGTGACGAATTCGGGTAGACAGGTACTGACGGCAACCACGCTCAGGCCGATCACCAATTCGGAAAGCCCGAGCGCGCGCGCCAGCGTGACCGCACCTTCCACCATCAGGCCCGAGCCGGGCACCAGGAGCAGCAAGCCGACGGCAATCAGCGCCAGGTTGAGCAGCCAGGTGAAGGCGGTAACTGGCTTGAACTGACCGAACGCCGCGCTGAACTGATCGTCTGTCGTGCTCTTGTCGGCGCGCGCGTGGAGGATCAAGTACAGGGTGTAAACGGTGATTGCGCTGAACAGCAGGGCGCCGTCCAGCCGGCTCAAACGGCCATCCCACGCCAGCGCGTAGGCTAGCAGGCTGGCAGCGATCATCAGCGGTATGTCGAGGCGAATCAGCTGGCGGGGGACCAACAGCGGCGCTAGCAAAGCGCTTGCCCCGAGGACCAGCAAGATGTTGGCAATGTTGCTGCCGATGACATTACCCACAGCGATATCGCCGCTGCCACTCAGGGCGGCCTGTACGCTGACCGCGGTTTCCGGTGCGCTGGTACCAAAGGCGACTACGGTCAGGCCGATGATCAGCGGCGGAATGCCGAGCTGCGCAGCCAGTTTGGCCGCGCCACGCACCAATAGCTCTGCGCCGGCGACCAGCAACAACAGGCCAGCGAGCAGATAAACAAGGCTCATCAGAGGCATTAATTCGACATTCCAGAAAAGTCTGGCCTAGCTTAGCGAGCCGTTGTGCCGAGGCGAGAGCTGCGCGGCAGCGGATTGTTACTGCTTACTTCAGCAGCGAGTTCAGTCGGCCAGGCTTTGTACCCGAGCCGGCACTACGCCGGCGCGCAGCATGCCGAGCTGCTGGGCGGCCTTGCGTGAGACATCGATGATGCGGCCGCGGGCATACGGGCCACGGTCGTTGATGCGTACTACCACGGTTTTGTCGTTGTTCAGGTTGGTCACCCGCACCCGTGTGCCGAAGGGCAGGCTGCGGTGCGCGGCGGTCAGTTGATTCTGGTCGAATTTCTCACCGCTGGCAGTGCGTTTGCCGTGGTGCTTGGCGCCGTAATAGGACGCCTTGCCCTCGGCGTTGTAGCGGCCGTCGCTGGAGTCACCTGAACCGAGGCCGAAAGGCAGCCCGGCGCAACCCGCGAGCAGGCCGAACAGTACGCTGAGAGTCAGTAAACGCCACATGCTTATACCTCTGGACAAAACAACGCCGGGCGAGCCCGGCGTTGCATGAGCTTTGTGTGGGCGTCCCTGCCGTCAATCTGTGATTGCTCGGCCGTCCATGGCCGGGCGTTTGCAGGGACAACGCATGCGTCGCCTATTTCCTGCTCAGCCTTCGAGCTTTTGCTTGAGCAATTCGTTCACTTGCTGCGGGTTGGCCTTGCCTTTCGAGGCCTTCATCGCCTGGCCGACGAAGAAGCCGAACATCTTGCCGCGCTTGGCTTCATCGGCGGCGCGGTACTGTTCGACCTGCTCGGCGTTGGCCGCGAGCATCTCATCGAGCATCGATTCGATGGCGCCGCTGTCGGTGACCTGCTTCAGACCGCGGGCTTCGATGATTTGATCGGCATTGCCTTCGCCGTTGGCCATGGCCTCGAAGACCATCTTGGCAATCTTGCCGGAGATGGTGTTGTCGCTGATGCGCAACAACATGCCGCCCAGTTGTTCGGCGGATACCGGCGATTGTTCGATCTCCAGGCCTTGCTTGTTCAACAGGCTGCCCAACTCGACCATCACCCAGTTGGCCGCCAGTTTGGCATCGCCGGCGATGTTGACGACCTGCTCGAAGTAGTCCGCCTGCTCGCGGCTGGAGGCCAGCACGCTGGCATCGTAGGCGGACAAGCCGAACTGGGCCTGGAAACGCTCGCGTTTCTGCGGCGG
Organism: Pseudomonas cavernicola; assembly: GCF_003596405.1. NCBI lineage: Bacteria > Pseudomonadati > Pseudomonadota > Gammaproteobacteria > Pseudomonadales > Pseudomonadaceae > Pseudomonas > Pseudomonas cavernicola. The sequence continues at coordinate 112,606 of NZ_QYUR01000002.1, read as the reverse complement.
CAGTTCCGGCAGGGTGGCGCGGGTGGTCTCGAGGAATTGCGCGCTGATCACCACCGGCAGCAGATCCGGATCGGGGAAGTAACGGTAGTCGTTGGCTTCCTCCTTGCTGCGCATGGCACGGGTTTCGTCTTTGTTCGGGTCGTACAGGCGGGTTTGCTGTATGACCTTGCCGCCGTCTTCGATCAGCTCGATCTGCCGCTGTACTTCGGAGTTGATCGCCTTCTCGATAAAACGGAACGAGTTGACGTTCTTGATCTCACAGCGGGTGCCGAACTCGGCCTGACCTTTCGGCCGTACCGAGACGTTGCAGTCGCAACGCAGCGAACCTTCGGCCATGTTGCCGTCGCAGATGCCGAGGTAGCGCACCAGGGCGTGGATGGCCTTGACGTAGGCCACGGCTTCCTTGGCGCTGCGCATGTCCGGCTCGGAGACGATCTCCAGCAGCGGCGTGCCGGCGCGGTTGAGGTCGATGCCGCTCATGCCGTGGAAGTCTTCGTGCAGGCTTTTGCCGGCGTCTTCTTCCAGATGCGCACGGGTGATGCCGACGCGCTTGACCGTGCCGTCTTCCAGGGTGATGTCCAGATAGCCCTTGCCGACGATCGGCAGTTCCATCTGACTGATCTGGTAGCCCTTGGGCAGATCCGGGTAGAAGTAGTTTTTGCGGGCAAAGACGTTGCTGGCGCCGATCTCGGCATCAATTGCCAGACCGAATTTGACCGCCATGCGTACCGCTTCCTCGTTGAGCACCGGCAGTACGCCGGGCATGCCGAGATCGACCAGGCTGGCCTGGGTGTTCGGCTCAGCGCCAAAAGTGGTGGAGCTGGCGGAGAAAATCTTCGATTGGGTGGCGAGCTGGGTGTGGATTTCCAGCCCGATCACAGTTTCCCATTGCATAGTGGTGTTTCCTCAATCCTGCATTGCCTTGGCGAACCCTCTCCCGGCCCTGCGGGCCACCCTCTCCCCTTGATGGGGCGAGGGGAAAAGGCTGCATGGCGGCGCCATGACTAAAATCCGGCTGGCGATTGTTGGTGCCAGTCGCTGACCTGCTGGTAGCGGTGGGCCACGTTGAGCAGGCGGCCTTCCTGGAAGTAGGGTGCCAGCAATTGCACGCCAACCGGCAGACCTTCAACGAAACCCGCGGGCATGGAAATGCCTGGCAGGCCGGCGAGGTTGGCGGTGATGGTGTAGATATCTTCCAAGTACTGCGCCACCGGGTCGTTGTTCTTCTCGCCGAGTTTCCAGGCCGGGTTCGGCGTGGTGGGGCCGAGGATCACGTCCACTTCATTGAAGGCCGACATGAAGTCGTTCTTGATCAGCCGGCGAATCTTCTGCGCCTGCAGGTAGTAGGCGTCGTAGTAGCCGGCGGACAGCGCATAGGCACCCACCATGATCCGTCGCTGCACTTCAATGCCGAAACCTTCGGCGCGTGAGCGCTTATACAGGTCGGTGAGGTCGACCGGGTTTTCGCAGCGATGGCCGAAGCGCACACCGTCGAAACGCGACAGGTTGGAAGAGGCCTCGGCTGGGGCGATCACGTAGTACGCCGGAATCGCGTGCTGCATGTTCGGCAGGGAGATTTCCTTGACCACTGCGCCGAGCTTTTCCAGCTCCTTGACGCAGGCCAGGGTCAGCTCGGCGATGCGCGGGTCGAGGCCGGGGCCAAAATATTCCTTCGGCAGGCCAATGCGCAGGCCTTCCAGGCTGTTGTTCAGGCTGGCGCTGTAATCCGGCACGGGCTCATCGACACTGGTCGAGTCTTTAGCGTCGAAGCCCGCCATGCCTTGCAGCAGCAACGCGCAGTCTTCGGCAGTACGGGCCAACGGGCCGCCCTGATCGAGACTGGAGGCGTAAGCAATCATGCCCCAGCGCGAGACGCGGCCATAGGTCGGCTTGATCCCGGTGAGGTTGGTCAGCGCGGCCGGTTGGCGGATCGAGCCGCCGGTGTCGGTGCCGGTCGCCGCCGGCAACAGACGTGCCGCCACCGCCGCGGCCGAGCCGCCGGAGGAACCGCCCGGTACATGGGCGAGGTTCCAAGGGTTCTTCACCGCGCCGTAATAGCTGGACTCGTTCGACGAGCCCATCGCGAACTCATCCATGTTGGTCTTGCCCAGCGTCACGGCGCCAGCCGCGGCGAGTTTGGCGACCACAGTGGCGTCATAGGGGGCCTTGAAGTTGTCGAGCATCTTCGAGCCGCAGCTGGTGCGAATGCCCTGGGTGCAGAACAGATCCTTGTGGGCGATCGGCGCACCGAGCAGGGCGCCGTTTTCGCCGCCAGCGCGGCGGGCATCGGCGGCCTTGGCCTGTTGCAGGGCCAGCTCTTCGGTGAGGCTGATAAAACTGTTCAGTTGCGGGTCGAGCTGCTGAATGCGCGCGAGCAGGCTGCGCGTCAGCTCCTCGGAGGAGAATTGCTTGTCGGCGAGGCCGCGGGCGATCTCGGCCAGAGTCAGTTGGTGCATGTCCGCGTCCTTAATCACTCGATAACCTTCGGAACCAGATACAGGCCGTCCTGTACCGACGGGGCGATGGCCTGGTAGGCATCGCGGCGGTTTTCTTCGGTCACAATGTCAGCGCGTAGGCGCTGAGTGGCTTCCAGAGGGTGAGCCAGGGGCTCGATGCCGGTAGTATCGACTGCCTGCATCAGATCAATCAGGCCGAGAATATTGTTGAGAGTCTCGGTGGTACGTGGAATATCAGCGTCATTCAGACCCAGTCGGGCCAGATGGGCGATTTTTTCCACCTCGGAGCGTTCAAGCGCCATCGGGGGGGTTCTCCAGATAAGAGCAGCCAGTGGAAGGCGGGCGGAAGACCGTACAAAAAAATGTGGGGAACGGATACCGCGGGCGAGCGGTCAAAAGCCGCTATGTTGGGCCGTAAAGCCCGGAAAAGCCGCCAATTTAACATATTGGCGCCTTGCCCAAAATCCCCGTCGTTGTTAGAGTCTGCCGCACTTTTTTACCCACGCGTTGCCTAGGGTCCCTATCCCATGTTTAAGAAACTGCGTGGCATGTTTTCCAGCGATCTGTCGATCGACCTGGGCACTGCCAATACCCTGATTTATGTACGCGAACGCGGCATTGTGCTGAATGAGCCCTCCGTGGTCGCCATCCGCACCAGCAGCAATAACCAGAAGAGTGTCGTAGCGGTCGGTACCGACGCCAAGCGTATGCTCGGCCGTACCCCCGGCAACATCGCCGCCATTCGTCCGATGAAAGACGGTGTTATCGCCGACTTCAGCGTCTGCGAGAAGATGCTGCAGTACTTCATCAATAAAGTGCATGAAAACAGCTTCCTGCAGCCGAGCCCGCGTGTCCTTATTTGTGTGCCTTGCAAGTCCACTCAGGTGGAGCGTCGGGCCATTCGTGAATCGGCCCTCGGCGCCGGTGCCCGCGAAGTGTTCCTGATCGAGGAACCGATGGCCGCCGCTATCGGTGCCGGCCTGCCGGTGGAAGAGGCACGTGGTTCGATGGTCGTCGATATCGGCGGCGGTACCACGGAAATTGCACTGATCTCGCTGAACGGCGTGGTTTACGCCGAATCCGTCCGGGTTGGCGGTGACCGCTTCGACGAAGCCATCATCACCTATGTGCGCCGCAACTACGGCAGCCTGATCGGTGAATCCACCGCCGAGCGTATCAAGCAGGAAATCGGTACGGCCTATCCGAACGGCGAACTCCGTGAAGTCGACGTCCGTGGTCGTAACCTGGCGGAAGGCGTACCGCGCAGCTTCACCCTCAACTCCAACGAAGTGCTGGAAGCGCTGCAGGAGTCCCTGGCGACTATCGTGCAAGCGGTTAAAAGCGCGCTCGAGCAATCGCCGCCGGAACTGGCTTCGGATATCGCCGAGCGTGGCTTGGTGCTGACTGGTGGTGGCGCACTGCTGCGTGACCTGGACAAGTTGCTGGCGCAAGAGACCGGCCTGCCGGTGATCGTTGCCGAAGATCCACTGACCTGCGTCGCGCGTGGCGGTGGCAAGGCGCTGGAAATGATGGACCGTCACACCATGGATCTGCTCTCCAGCGAATAAGGTTGGCGAGTTCCGCTTCGCCCACAACGCTTTTGCAGCGCCCACCTCGGTGGGCTCGTTGCATTTCCTGCATTCATGTGGGGCATAAAGCTACAGTCGGCGCAGAAGTCGCGTTTACAATCCGTAAATCAGCACTCGATCCGGTTTCCAATGCCGCATGAATAAGCGCAGCCATTCTAAAAACAGCGTCGGAGCAGTCAGCCATTAAGCCGCTCTTTGCCAAGGGGCCCTCATTGGGTGTGCGCCTGCTGGTGCTGGTCGTGTTGTCGGCTGCGCTGATGGTGGTCGATGCTCGTTTCGAGTCGCTCAAACCGGTACGCAGCCAGATGGGCCTGGTGCTGACCCCGTTCTATTGGTTGGCTGATCTGCCGGCACGCATGTGGGACGGTATGACGCAGCAGTTCACCAGTCGCAGCGAATTGCTCGGCGAGAACGAGAAGCTCAAGGCTGAGGCGTTGTTGATGCAGCGGCGTCTGCAAAAGCTGGCCGCGTTGACCGAGCAGAACGTGCGCCTGCGCGAGTTGCTCAACTCTTCCGCGCTGGTCGACGAGAAGGTTCTGGTCGGCGAGTTGATCGGTGTCGACCCTAATCCCTTCACCCACCGCATCCTGATCGACAAAGGCGGCAAGGATGGCGTGTTCCTCGGCCAACCAGTGCTGGATGCGCGCGGCCTGATGGGGCAGGTGGTCGAGGTCATGCCGTATACCTCGCGGGTTCTGCTACTGACCGACACCACTCACAGCATTCCGGTGCAGGTCAATCGCAATGGCCTGCGAGCCATCGCCAGCGGTACCGGTAATCCTGAACGCCTGGAGCTGCGGCATGTGGCAGATACCGCCGATATCAAGGAAGGCGACCTGCTGGTCAGCTCCGGTCTGGGCCAGCGCTTCCCGGCGGGCTATCCGGTGGCGACGGTTAAAGAAGTGATTCACGACTCCGGTCAGCCGTTCGCCATTGTGCGTGCCGTCCCTACCGCAGCGTTGAACCGTAGTCGCTATATGTTGTTGGTGTTTACCGATGCCCGTTCGCCCGAGCAGCGCGCCACGGACTCCGCTGAGGCGCAAGAAAAAGTCGATCGCCAGACCGGGGAGAGCCCCATCGAGGCGCCAGTCGGAGCGGCGTCGAACACTCAAGCGCCAGTCACCCCGCTCGTGCAACCGGCACAGGCCGCCCCGACGGCAACTGGAGGGGAGCATCGATGATAGGTTTGCGTCCGCGTAACGGCTGGGTGATCTGGTTGAGTTTGGCGGCTGCCTTGTTGCTCAGTGTGGCGCCGTTGGCGAGCTTTATGGAAATCGGTCGGCCGCTCTGGCTGGCACTGTTTCTGACCTACTGGACCTTGGCCCTGCCGCATCGTGTCGGGATGACCACGGCCTGGCTGCTGGGCTTGGCGGAAGATGTGCTGTACGGCACGTTGCTCGGGCAGAATGCGCTGATCCTGACCTTGATCACTTTCCTGGTGCTGACCCTGCATCAACGTCTGCGCATGTTCCCTATGTGGCAGCAAAGTCTGGTGCTCATGGTGGTGTTTGGCCTGGCCCAGCTGGTTCAGCTGTGGCTCAATGCGCTCACCGGGAACCGCCCGCCGACCTTAGCCTTTGTGCTGCCAGCCTTGGTCAGCGCATTGCTCTGGCCCTGGGTATGTGTTGCCCTGCGCGGCTTGCATCAGCGCTTAAACGTCAATTAAACGGGTTGCGGCCACCAGGCTGCCGACCCGCACTGCTCGACAGGGAGAGGTCTGCATGGCCACGCTTTACTTGGCCTCGGGGTCACCACGCCGGCGTGAACTGCTGACGCAAATCGGCGTGCCCTTCTTCACGCTCGGCGCCCCTATCAATGAAGATCCATTGCCAGATGAGGCTCCAAAGGCCTATGTAGAGCGTTTGGCGTGCGCCAAAGCGATGACCGGGCTGGCCGCGTTGGAAGCTCTTGTCGGGGCGGTGGTGCTCGGTGCCGATACGGCGGTGGTGCTCGATGGGCGCATTCTCGGTAAGCCGCAGGATCGGGCGGAAGCGTTGGCCATGTTGGCGGCCCTTTCGGGGCGCGAGCATGAAGTGCTGACTGCCGTGGCCGTCGCTTCTGCACAGCGTAGTGAGGTGCGGGTGGTGAGTAGCCGAGTGGCTTTTCGTCCGCTGTCGTGCGCCGAGGCTGAAGCCTATTGGGATAGCGGTGAGCCGCAGGACAAAGCCGGTGGTTATGCTATCCAGGGGTTGGCGGCGGTGTTCGTCAGCGCTCTGCACGGTAGTTATTCGGCGGTGGTCGGTTTGCCGCTGTGCGAAACCGCGGCGCTGCTCGCCGATTTCGGCATCCCCTGTTGGCAGCACCTGAGCGAGACGCAAGCATGAGCGAAGAGATTCTGATCAACATCACGCCGATGGAGTCGCGCGTGGCGGTGGTGGAAAACGGGGTATTGCAGGAGGTGCACGTCGAGCGCACCCAGCGCCGCGGCATTGTCGGCAATATCTATAAAGGCAAGGTGGTACGGGTGCTGCCGGGGATGCAGGCGGCGTTCGTCGATATCGGCCTGGAGCGTGCGGCGTTTATCCATGCCTCGGAGATTTCCACCCGCGAAGGCAGTGCCGTGGAGAGCATCAGTGCCCTGGTCCACGAAGGCCAAAGCCTAGTAGTGCAGGTGACCAAGGACCCGATTGGCAGCAAGGGCGCGCGGCTGACCACGCAATTGTCGATTCCCTCGCGCTACCTGGTGTATATGCCGCGCACCAGTCATGTCGGTATCTCGCTGCGGATTGAAGATGAAGTCGAGCGTGAGCGCCTGAAACAGGTGGTGGCGGACTGCATTGCTGCCGAGGGGATTGAGGAGAGTGGCGGCTTTATTCTGCGCACTGCAGCCGATGGCGCGGGTGCGGAGGAAATCGTCGCGGACATTCGTTATCTGCGCCGGTTGTGGGAGCAAATCGGCACCCAGGTGAACACGGCGCCCACCCCTTCGGTGATTTACGAGGACCTCAGCCTGGCCCTGCGCACCCTGCGTGATCTGGTCAGCCTGCGCACCGAGAAGCTGCGCATCGATTCGCGCGAGACCTTCCAGAAAATCACCCAGTTCGTCGATGAGTTGATGCCGGAAATCGCCGACCGCTTGGAGCATTACCCGGGCGAGCGGCCGATTTTCGATCTGTATGGCGTCGAGGACGAGATTCAGAAAGCGCTGGAGCGCAAGGTGCCGCTCAAGTCCGGCGGTTACCTGATCATCGATCCGGCTGAAGCGATGAGCACCATCGATGTGAACACGGGTGCCTTCGTCGGCCACCGCACGCTGGAAGAAACCATCTTCAAGACCAACCTCGAAGCCGCCACCGCGATTGCCCGGCAACTGCGCCTGCGCAATCTGGGCGGGATCATCATCATCGACTTCATCGATATGGAAGATGAAGAGCACCAGCGCCAGGTACTGCGAACCCTGGAGAAGCAGCTGGAACGTGATCACGCCAAGACCAATATCATTGGCATCACCGAGTTGGGTTTGGTGCAGATGACCCGCAAGCGCACCCGTGAGAGCCTCGAGCAGGTGCTCTGCGAGCCCTGCATCAGCTGCCAGGGGCGCGGCAAGCTGAAGACCGCTGAGACTATCTGTTACGAAATTTTCCGCGAAATCCTCCGTGAGGCCCGTGCCTATCAGGCCGAAGGCTATCGTGTGTTGGCGAACCAGAAAGTCGTCGACCGACTGTTGGACGAGGAGTCGGGTAATGTTGCCGACCTGGAAAGCTTTATTGGCCGCACCATTAAATTCCAGGTCGAGACCATGTATTCGCAGGAGCAATACGATGTGGTTCTGCTCTGAAAGTGCTCTGCTTGAAGCAGAGTATTCTCAGAGCGGGAATGTGCACTTGTTCATGGAGCTGAGCTGAAATGGAGCGTCTCGCCCGTCTGCTTGCCAACTTACTGCGCTGGGGTTTCGAGCTCTGTGCTTTAGGCCTGGTGCTGACGGCGCTGTATGCCAGCCTGGGTCGCGAGTTGGTGCCCTGGGTCGCCGAGTATCGCGGCGAAGTCGAGAGCAAAGTGCAGGTGGGTCTGGGTTTGCCGGTGACTATCGGTAGTCTGGAAGGCCGTTGGCAGGGGCTGGCACCGCTGCTGCTGGCGCATGACGTGCAAGTTGGCGAAGGCGCCAGCGCGGTGCGCCTGGCTCAGGTGCGGGTGGTGCCGGATGTACTGGCCAGCTTGCTGGCGCGTCAGGTGCGGGTTGCCACGCTGGAACTGGAGGGACTGCGGCTCAGTGTGCAGCAGGGCGCCGACGGCAAGTGGGCGCTGGAAGGCTTGCCGGCGCGTGCCGAGACCGCGCCGGTGGACCCGGCACAATGGCTCGCTAGTCTGCAAATGGTCGCGCATCTTTCGTTGCTGGATAGCCAACTGACCCTCGAGCCTCACGGCGAGGCACCGCTGACCTTCACCCACGCCAACTTGAGCCTGCGCAATGGCGTCAGCCATCAGCGCCTGGACGGTCGTTTGACGCTACCCGATGGTCAGCCGTTGGCCATGAGCTTGCGCACCCGTTTGCGCCCGGAAAAATGGCGGGAGGCGGAGGCTGAGTTGTACCTCAGTCTGCCGCAGAGCGATTGGGCGCGCTGGCTGCCGGCGAGTCTGGCGGGCGATTGGCACCTCGAGCGTCTACGAGCTGGCGGCGATTTTTGGCTGTCTTGGGCCAAGGGCGGCGTCCAACGCGCGGTCGCGCGCGTGCATGCGCCCGAGCTGAGCGCAGCTTACGCGCAGCGCAAACCAGTGAAACTGCAGAATCTGGCACTTACGGCTTATTTCGACCGCACGGCTAAAGGTTTTCAGCTGCTGCTCCATTCGCTTGCCATGAGTTTCGGTGAGACTCGCTGGGGTGAGGCGCAGCTGGGTCTCAGTTACCAGGCCGCCAGCGCGGATAGCGAGGAACAGTGGCAACTGACGGCGGATCGTCTCAACCTGACCCCGCTGGCCCCGGCAATCGAGGCGCTGGCGCCGCTGCCGGAAACGCTCGCTGCGGTGCTGGACGGCCTGCAACCGCAGGGTGTCCTGCGCAATCTGCAACTGGCGTACCGGCCGCAGGCCAGCGCCGACCAGCGTGTGCAATTTGCCGCCAACCTGGAACAGATTAGCGTCAACGCCTATCACGGGGCGCCGGCGGTGGAAAACGTCAGTGGCAGCATCAGTGGCGACCTCGGTCAAGGCGAGCTGCGTCTGGCAACCGAGAACTTCGCCTTGCACCTGGATCAGCTGTTTCCCAAGCCCTGGCGCTACCAGAAGGCCAATGCGCGCTTGACCTGGCGCTTCGACGAGCAGGCCTTCACCCTGATCAGTCCCTACCTGCAAGTGGTGGGCGACGAGGGCAAGATCGCCGGCGATTTCCTGATCCGCCTGATGCGTGATCCGGCGGTGGAGGACTATATGGATTTGCGTGTCGGCCTGCGCGAGGGCGACGCACGCTACACCGAGAAGTACTTACCGACGCTGGCCGATGGGCTCAGTCCTGAGCTGGCCAACTGGCTGAAGACGGCGATCCGCGCCGGAGCCATCGACGAGGGCTATTTTCAGTATCAGGGCTCGCTGAACAAAGGCGCGGAGGATGCGGCGCGCAGCCTCAGCCTGTTCTTCAAAGTGCATGACGCCGAGTTGGCCTTCCAGCCCGGCTGGCCAGAGCTGCGCGGCGCGCGCGGTGATGTGTTTATCGAGGACAGTGGGGTGCGCGTGCAGGTGCCGGAAGGGCGTTTGCTCGACAGTACGGTGAGCGCTGTCAGCGTCAACATCGCGCATGTCGACCAGGGGCAGGCACCGCGTTTGCTGTTGGTTGGCGACGTGCAGAGCAGTGTTGCCGATGCGCTGAAAATTCTTCAGGACACGCCGTTGGGTACCGCGGAAACGTTCGCCGGCTGGCAGGGCGAGGGCGCGCTCAGTGGCAAGCTCAATCTGGATATTCCATTGCGCCACGGTTTGCCTCCCAACGTGGTGGTCGACTTCTTGGCCGACGGTGCGCGCCTCAAGCTGGCTAGCCCCAACCTTGAATTGACCCACCTGAAAGGCGCGTTCCGCTTCAATACGTCCAGTGGCCTGAGTGCCCCGGATATCCGCGCTCAAGTCTTTGGGCGGGCGGTTCGCGGCAAAGCCATCACCGATGGCGCGCGCGGTCGGGCGCTGACGCGGATCGAGGCGGGTGGTCAAGTGGCGCTGAAAAGCCTGACCGACTGGTTGGGGGTGACCCAGCCGCTGCCATTGTCCGGCGAGTTGCCTTATCAATTGAGGCTGACCCTGGATGGTGCCGACAGTCAGCTGCGCGTCGACTCCAACCTGAAAGGACTAGCGATCGATCTGCCTGCGCCCTTTGGCAAAGTTGCCGCCGATGAGCGTCCGACCGAATGGCGCATGACCCTGCAGGGCGCCGAGCGGCGGTACTGGTTGGACTATGCCAATCTGGCCAGCCTGACCGTGGCGGCGCCGGTCGGCCGCTTGAGCGATGGCCGGGGTGAGCTGCGCTTGGGTCAGGAGCAGTCCAGTTTGCCGAGTGGCAAAGGGTTGCGCGTACGCGGAAGCTTGAGTGAGCTGGATTGGGAGGCCTGGCAGGCGGTAGGTAAACGTTATACGGCTGGGCAGGGCGATAGCGCCAAGCAGTTGCTCAGTAGCGCCGAACTGAAGATCGGCAGCTTCCGTGGTTTCGGTGCCTCGCTGGAGAGCCTGAATGTGCAGCTGGCCCGTGCCAATGCGGGCTGGACGCTGGATCTCGACAGCGCTCTGCTCAAAGGCCGGGTCGGTTTGCCGGATGCCAGCGCGGCGGCCATCACGGTCAATCTTGAGCGTCTACGCTTCCCTGCCGCCGCGCCCAAGCCGCCAACCGAGGTGGCTGCGCCGGACCCGCTCGCGACGGTCGATCCGCGGCAGATTCCGGCGCTGGATATCCAGATCGCCCAGGTCTTGCAGGGTGACAGTCTGCTGGGGGCTTGGTCGCTGAAAGCGCGGCCGAGCGCCAATGGAGTGACGTTCAGCGAGTTGAATCTGGGCCTCAAGGGTTTGCAGCTTGGCGGCACTGCAGGCTGGGAGGGTGCGCCCGGCGCCAGCAGCAGTTGGTACAAAGGCCGACTACAGGGCAAGAACTTGGCCGATGTGCTGCTCGCTTGGAATTTTGCGCCGACGGTCACCAGTGAAAGTTTCCACCTGGATGTCGATGGACGCTGGCCTGGCTCGCCGGCCTGGGTCAACCTCAAGCGTTTGTCCGGTGAGCTCGATGCCAGTCTGCGTAAGGGCCAGTTCGTCGAGGCGCAAGGCTCAGCCGCGGCGCTGCGGGTGTTTGGCTTGCTCAACTTCAACTCGATCGGTCGGCGCCTGCGTCTGGACTTCTCCGATCTGCTCGACAAAGGCTTGAGTTACGACCGAGTCAAAGGCCTGCTGGTGGCCACCAGTGGTGTCTATGTGACGCGTGAACCGATTACCCTGAGCGGGCCGTCGAGTAACCTTGAGCTGAATGGCACCTTGGACATGGCCAGTGATCAGGTCAATGCCAAGTTGCTGGTGACCTTGCCGGTGAGTAATAACTTGACGTTGGCCGCCCTGATCGTCGGCGCACCGGCCATCGGCGGGGCGTTGTTCGTGGTCGACAAGCTGCTGGGCAACCAGATGGCGCGTTTCGCCAGCGTGCAGTACAGCGTGACAGGCTCCTGGCAGAACCCGAAAATCAGCTTCGATAAACCTTTTGAAAAACCTCGCTAACCAGGCTGTGTGCAAACGTAGCGAGCGAAGGTTAGACAAGGCGCAACGCAGCGGAGCGGAGTAACAGCCGTAGGCTGGCCCGCAGGGCGAGCGCCAGCGAGTCAAACAGGCGAAGACGCGGAGTTTACGTGTTGTAAATGAGCAGTCTGAGCCTGATTTCAACGCCGTATAGCCGAGCGCAGTAGTTTTCACGCAGCCTGTGACCCGCTGCATGGGGTAGCATGCGCCTATGCCTTTCTGGGAGCGCGGTATGTCCCTCGCCGTGATTCAGATGGTTAGCCAGGACGATGTTCTGGCCAACCTTGCCCATGCCCGTCGGCTGCTCGAACAAGCTGCCGCCAGTGGTGCGCGGCTGGCGGTGCTGCCGGAAAATTTTGCCGCTATGGGACGCCGTGACCTTGCTGCCCTCGGGCGAGCCGAAGCCTTGGGTGAAGGTCCGATCCTGCCCTGGTTGAAACAGGCCGCCCGTGACCTCAAGTTATGGATAGTGGCCGGCACCTTGCCGCTGCCGCCCGACGGCCAGCCCGAGGCTAAGGCGCATGCCTGTTCGTTGCTGATCGATGATCAGGGCGAGCGGGTGGCGCGTTACGACAAACTGCATCTGTTTGATGTGGATGTGGCCGACAGCCGCGGTCGCTACCGCGAGTCCGACGATTACGCCCATGGTTCGCAGCTCGTGGTGGCGGATACCCCGGTGGGGCGCTTGGGGCTTACGGTGTGCTACGACCTGCGCTTCCCCGAGTTGTATGGCGCATTGCGGGAGGCTGGCGCTGAATTGATCAGCGCGCCTTCAGCGTTTACCGCGGTGACCGGTGCCGCGCACTGGCAAATTCTGGTGCGCGCGCGTGCCATCGAGACGCAGTGTTACCTGTTGGCCGCCGGTCAGGGCGGCATCCACCCGAAAGGGCGCGAGACTTTTGGCCATTCGGCAATCATCGACCCCTGGGGGCGAGTATTGGCCGAGCAGGCTCAGGGCGAGGCGCTGCTCTTGGCCAGTCGCGATGCAGCCGAGCAGGCGGCGATCCGTCAACGTATGCCGGTGTACAGCCACCGCCGATTTTCTGTGTCGTCCGTCGTACGGCCGACCTAAAGGCTCTGAGAGCCTATGGAGTGACTATGAGTGAGTTGTTGTTATCCGTCAGTGAGCACCTGTTGGGCCCTGGCGGTCTGAGTATCGAAAGCCTGCCCGCGGTGCTGGGTGAACTGGCCGGCCCCGGCATAGATGCGGCCGATCTGTATTTCCAGAGTCAGGTCTCCGAGACCTGGGTGCTCGAAGACGGCATCGTCAAGGAAGGTAGTTTCAATCTGGACCAGGGCGTCGGCGTGCGGGCTCAGTCCGGCGAGAAGACCGGCTTCGCCTACAGCAATGCGATCAGTGCCGATGCGCTGAGCCAGGCCGCCCGCGCCGCTCGCTCGATTGCCCGCGCGGGGCAGCGGGGGCAGGTGCAGGCCTTCGCCAGCCCGCAGCTAGCCCGCCTGTATGCGCCAGACAATCCCCTGGAGGTGATCGGTCGGGCGGAGAAGGTCGAGTTGCTCAAGCGGGTGGATGTCGCTACGCGGGCACTGGATCCGCGGATCAAGCAAGTCACGGTCAGTCTGGCGGGCGTCTGGGAGCGGATTCTGGTTGCCGCCAATGACGGCAGTCTCGGCGTGGATGTGCGGCCCTTGGTGCGTTTCAATGTCAGTGTGATCGTCGAGCAGAATGGTCGCCGCGAGCGCGGTAGTCATGGTGGCGGCGGTCGCTCCGATTACCGGTACTTCCTAAGTAAAGACAGCCTCAATGAGGACCGCGCCATGGGCTATGCCCGTGAGGCGTTGCGTCAGGCGCTGGTCAACCTGGAAGCGATCCCGGCACCGGCCGGTACTCTGCCGGTGGTATTGGGTTCCGGCTGGTCCGGCGTACTGCTGCACGAGGCGGTCGGTCACGGCCTAGAGGGCGACTTCAACCGCAAGGGCAGTTCGGCCTATAGCGGGCGCGTGGGCCAGCAAGTGGCCTCCAGCCTTTGCACCATCGTTGATGATGGCACCCTGGCAGGGCGCCGCGGCTCGTTAAGCCTGGACGACGAAGGCACGCCCACCCAGTGCACCACGCTGATCGAAAACGGTGTGCTCAAGGGTTATATGCAGGACAAGCTGAACGCTCGCCTGATGGGCGTGGCCGCGACCGGCAATGGCCGGCGTGAGTCGTACGCACACCTGCCGATGCCGCGGATGACCAACACCTACATGTTGGCCGGCAAGAGCGACCCGCAAGAGATTATCGCCTCGGTGAAGAGGGGCATTTACTGCGCCAACCTCGGTGGCGGTCAGGTCGACATCACCAGCGGCAAGTTCGTGTTCTCCACCAGCGAGGCTTACTTGATCGAAGATGGCAAGATCACCGCGCCGGTCAAGGGTGCCACGTTGATTGGCAATGGCCCGGAAGCCATGGGACGGGTGTCGATGGTCGGCAACGACCTGGCGCTGGACAGTGGTGTCGGCACCTGCGGTAAAGACGGTCAGTCGGTGCCGGTCGGTGTCGGTCAGCCGACGCTGAAAATCGATGCGATTACCGTGGGCGGAACGGGAGCGTAGGGTGGGCTAGGCCGCAGGCCGTAACCCACCGTGATGGAATAAGGGTTAACGCAGACCGCGTTTGCTCTCGTCCAGCTCACGGATGTATTTGAAGATTTTGCGCGTGGCGGCAGGTGGCTTGTTATGTGCCGTTTCGTACTGGGCCTGACGAATAAGTTGACGCAAATGCTGCCGGTCAGCCTCCGGATAGTCGCCAACAAAGGCTTCGAGAACGTCGTCGCCGCCGTTGATCAAACGGTCGCGCCAGCGTTCCAGGCCGTGGAAGCGTTCGTTGTACTGACGGGTGGACGCATCCAGTTGGTCCAGCAGGACCAGGATTTCGTCAATGTTCTGATCGCGCATCAGCTTGCCGATGAACTGGATGTGCCGTTTACGGGCGATGTTCGCCGTGTGCTTCGGCGCTTCAGCCAGGGCGCGACGCAGGGCGTCGGTTAGCGGCAAGCGCGCGATTAGGTCAGGCTTGAGGGTTGTCAGGCGCTCACCGAGGTCGACTAGAGCATGCAGCTCGCGTTTGACTTGGGTTTTGCTCTTCTCCTCGGAGAAGTCGTCGGAATATTCAGACATGGGGCTGATCCAGTTGGAAACGTCGCCATGATAACGAGTCGAGGGCCGCTTGTCCGGCCCGGTCGGGTGACTGACCTTGAGAAGTGGAGTTGGTTATGAGTGCAGCAGACGTAGTTGGCCCCCAGGCCTTGCCGGAATTGCAAGCGCAGGTCGCGCGGATTATTGCCGAGGCCAAGCAGCAAGGCGCCAGTGCCTGTGAGGTCGCGGTCTCAGTGGAGCAAGGCTTGTCCACCTCGGTGCGCCAGGGCGAAGTGGAGACGGTGGAGTTCAATCGCGACCAGGGCTTTGGCATCACCCTGTATGTTGGTCAGCGTAAGGGCTCGGCGAGCACCTCGGCGAGCGGTGACGCGGCGATCCGTGAGACTGTGGCTGCGGCCCTGGCCATCGCCAAGCATGCCTCCGAGGATGACTGTGCCGGGCTGGCCGATCCTGAGCTGATGGCGCGCGACTTGCCGGATCTGGATCTCTACCATGCCTGGGATATCACCCCGGAGCAGGCCATTGAGCGGGCGCTGAGCTGTGAAGCGGCGGCCTTTGCAACGGATAAGCGGATCAAGAACGCTGACGGCACCACCCTCAATACGCACCAAGGCTGCCGTGTGTACGGCAACAGCCATGGGTTTGTCGGCGGTTACGCCAGCACCCGGCAGAGCCTGAGTTGCGTGATGATCGCCGAGGCTGACGGGCTGATGCAGCGCGACTACTGGTATGACGTCAACCGGCGTGGCGAGGATCTGGCCGATGCCGCCAGTATCGGCCGGCGTGCCGCCGAGCGGGCGGTCAGCCGGTTGGGCGCGCGTCCGGTGCCGACCTGCGAGGTGCCGGTGCTGTTTGCCGCGGAGCTGGCCACCGGCTTGTTCAGCCATTTCCTCTCGGCGATCTCCGGCGGCAACCTGTATCGCAAATCCTCCTTCCTCGAAGGCGCCTTGGGCCAGCAGCTGTTTCCGCAGTGGCTGAACCTCGATGAGCGTCCGCATATTCCGCGGGCGCTGGGCAGCGCTGCGTTCGATGGTGATGGCCTGGCGACCTACGCCAAGTCTTTCGTCGAGCGCGGAGAGTTGCGTTCCTACATCCTTGGCACCTACTCCGGGCGCAAGCTGGGCTTGCCGAGCACAGCGAACTCCGGTGGTGTGCACAACCTGTTCGTCAGTCATGGCGAGGATGACCAGGCGGCGTTGATCCGACGCATGGGGCGCGGGCTATTGGTCACTGAGCTGATGGGGCAGGGGTTGAATCTGGTGACCGGCGACTACTCGCGCGGCGCCGGTGGCTTTTGGGTAGAGAATGGCGAGATTCAGTTCCCGGTGCAGGAAGTCACTATCGCCGGCAATCTGCGCGATATGTTCAAGCAGATTCTTGCGGTGGGTAGCGACCTGGAGTTGCGCAGCAACGTGCGTACGGGTTCGGTGTTGATCGAGCGGATGATGGTGGCGGGGAGCTGACCGAAACCTCTGGTGGGCATATCGCTTTAGCGATTTGTTCTCCAGAGGTTGAACTATTCGCCCTCGTCGAAGCGGTTATTGATCAATTCGATCAGCGCATTCAAGGCATCGTGATCCTGCTCACCTTCGGTGTGTAGGTGGATTGAGGTGCCTTTGCCGGCGGCCAGCATCATTACCGCCATGATGCTTTTGCCGTCCACGTAGCACTCTGGAGCACGACCGACGCGCACCTGGCAAGGAAAGCGCCCGGCCACGCCGACAAACTTGGCAGCCGCGCGCGCGTGTAGGCCAAGCTTGTTGATGATGGTGATTTCACAGGCAGGCATTGCTGCATAAATCCTTCTACTAAAGGTCGCGGTGGCGAACCTGGATATTCTTTAAGGGTTCTTTCAGCGCCTGGCCAAGTCGTTCGGCCAGATACACCGAGCGGTGATGCCCGCCAGTGCAACCAATGGCGATGGTGACATAGGCGCGGTTGCTCGCGGCGAAGCGCGGCAACCATTTTACTAAGTAGGCGAGGATGTCTTGGAACATCTCTTCGACATCCGGCTGAGCGGCTAGGTATTGCGCCACGGATGGCTCGAGCCCTGAGTGCTCGCGCAACTCCGGCTTCCAATACGGGTTGGGTAGGCAGCGTACATCGAAGACCAGATCCGCATCCACCGGCATGCCGCGCTTGAAGCCGAACGATTCGACCAGGAACGCGGTGCCCGGTTCCGGCTTATTCAGTAAACGCAGCTTGAGCGTGTCGCGCAGTTGGTAGAGGTTGAGATGCGTGGTGTCGATCTTCAGGTCGGCCAGATCGATGATCGGCCCGAGCAGAAGGCTTTCGTCGTGAATGGCTTCAGCCAGTGAGCGTTCGGCGGTGGTCAGTGGGTGGCGTCGACGGGTTTCGGAGAAGCGCTTGAGCAGGGTTTCTTCGTCTGCGTCGAGGTACAGCACATCGCATTGGATGTGCCGGGCGCGCACTTCGTCGAGCAATTCGGGAAAACGCTTGAGCTGGCTCGGCAGGTTGCGCGCATCAATCGACACGGCCACCAGCGGCTGCAGCAGCTCAGTGTGGAGCAGGGCGCGTTCCGCGAGTTCTGGGAGCAAGCCGGCCGGTAGGTTGTCGATGCAATAGAAGCCATTGTCCTCGAGGACATCGAGGGCGGTGCTCTTACCTGAGCCGGAGCGGCCGCTGACGATGATCAAGCGCATGACTAGGCTCTGTTGAGGTGACTTTGTTCGCCGCGTTGCCGCGCCAAAGCTCGCCAGGTTAGGCGCGGGATGCAGGCAATGGTCATTCCCTTGGCAAGTCCCGCAACGACGTATGGCGAGCTTTGACGCGCAACCCGAAGGGACGGGGCCGTCTTGTCGCAGGTCTGCGTTACTCGTCGTTTATTTGGAATGACCAAATTTCTCTCCTCGCGTCTTGTCCTGCGACAAGACGGCCTCCGTCGCGGCATGCAAAGTCACCTCAACAGAGCCTCCGCCTAGCGGCTGTTCTGCACGTCCACTACTACCTGGTACAGGCGGTCGCTGTTCTGGGCATGGCGCAGCTGTTCGCGTACGTCACTGCGGTCGAGCATGCTGGCGATCTGGCGCAAGAGCTCCAAGTGCTCATCGGTGGCGGCCTCTGGCACTAGCAGGACAAACAACAGATCTACTGGGGCACCGTCGATAGCGTCGAAGTCTACCGGGGCGTCGAGGCGTAGCAGAGCACTGATCGGCGATACGCAGCCAGGCAGACGGCAATGTGGAATGGCGATGCCATTGCCGAAACCGGTTGAGCCAAGCTTCTCGCGGGCGACCAGACTCTCGAAAATGTCTTGTCCATCCAGGTCGGGCAATTCGCGGGCGACCAGGTTGGCGATCTGTTCGAGGACACGTTTTTTGCTGCCTCCCGGCACGTTCACCAAGGAACGGCCGGGGGTCAGTATATTTTCAAGTCGAATCATGGGTAGGGGATGGTGTCAGCGCGCCGGGGCGCCTTGCAGGCGACCCTGCTGCTTTTCCTTGTGCTTGATAAGTTGGCGGTTGACCTTATCGGTGAGTAGATCGATAGCCGCGTACATGTCGTCATGTTCGGCGCGGGCGACGACTTCGCCGCCCGCGATGTGCAGGGTCGCTTCGATTTTCTGTTTGAGCTTCTCGACCTCCATGGTGACCTGCACGTTGGTGATTTTTCCGAAGTGGCGCTCAACCCGTTCGAGTTTCTCGACGATGTAGGCGCGTAGGGCGTCGGTCACATCCAGTTGGTGTCCACTGATGTTGACTTGCATACCGCTTTCTCCTTATTGCCGTGTGTAAGAGACAGGCTAACGGGCCTGCCACCGGAACACTTTGGCTTGGATCAGTGCAGCCGTTACATCAGTCGCTTGCGTTCACTGGAAGGCGCTATCCCGAGGGATTCGCGGTATTTGGCGACTGTGCGACGGGCCACCTGAATGCCCTGTGCTTCCAGTAAACCAGCGATCTTGCTGTCACTCAACGGCTTTTTCGCATTTTCCGCTGCAACCAGTTTTTTGATGATCGCGCGGATTGCGGTAGACGAGCACTCACCGCCTTCGGAGGTGCTGACGTGGCTGGAGAAGAAGTATTTCAGCTCGTAAATGCCGCGCGGTGTGTGCATGAATTTTTGCGTGGTCACGCGCGAGATGGTCGACTCGTGCATGCCCACGGCTTCGGCGATGTCGTGCAGGACCAAAGGCTTCATCGCCTCGTCGCCATAATCGAGGAAGCCGCGTTGGTGCTCGACGATCTGCGTGGCGACCTTCATCAGGGTTTCGTTGCGACTCTGTAGGCTCTTGATGAACCAGCGAGCCTCTTGCAGTTGATTGCGCATGAAGGTGTTATCGGCGCTGGAGTCGGCGCGGCGCACGAAGCCTGCGTATTGCGGGTTGACCCGCAGGCGCGGCATGGCTTCCTGATTCAGCTCTACCAACCAGCGTTCGTTGTGCTTGCGCACAATGACGTCGGGTACCACGTATTCCGGTTCGCTGGCTTCGATCTGTGAGCCGGGGCGCGGGTTGAGGCTTTGAATCAGCTCGATCACTTGGCGCAGTTCGTCTTCCTTGAGCTTCATGCGGCGCATCAACTGGCTGTAATCGCGGCTGCCGAGCAAGTCCAAGTAGTCGCCTGCAAGGCGCTGGGCTTCGTTCAGCCAAAGCGTCTTGGCTGGTAGCTGGCGCAGTTGCAGCAGTAGGCATTCGCGCAAGTCGCGGGCGGCGATGCCGGCGGGCTCGAACTGCTGGATGCGATGCAGCACCGCTTCTACTTCGTCCAGCTCGATATCCAGTTCGGGGTCGAAGGCTTCGAGCACCTCTTCCAGGGTCTCTTCCAGGTAGCCTTGATTGTTGATGCAGTCGATCAGGGTGGCGGCGATCAAGCGATCCTTATCGGACATCGGGGCCAGATTGAGCTGCCAGAGCAGGTGGCTTTGTAGGCTCTCGCCGGCCGAGGTGCGAGTGGTGAAGTCCCACTCATCATCATCGTTGCTGGGCAGGCTGCTGGCGCTGGTCTGGTAGATGTCTTCCCAGGCGGTATCGACTGGGAGTTCATTGGGGATGCGCTCGTTCCATTCGCCTTCTTCCAGGTTGTCGACCGTAGGGGCAGACTCCTGATAGCTGGTTTCCTGGTAGGACTCTTCCTGGTTGGGCGCGGGCGGGGCGCTCTCCGCGCCATCGGCCAAAGGGTCGGTGTTGTCGAAATCGTCGCCATCTTCCTGGCGCTCGAGCATCGGATTCGACTCCAAGGCCTCCTGAATCTCTTGCTGCAGATCCAAGGTAGACAGTTGGAGAAGACGGATGGCTTGTTGCAGCTGCGGTGTCATCGTCAGCTGCTGGCCCATTTTAAGGACTAGCGATGGTTTCATGGAGGGGGCTTAGGACCTTATTCGCCGGCGCACGTGCGCTATCCACTACAGGGCGCCAAAGCGCCACCAGGAAGCAAATTATATGCCTGACCTTGAGGGGTTTGCCTAGCCCTCGAACGCTTTCTGTAGTGCATGGCTACGCGAACTACAGGCGGAACTCGTGGCCCAGGTAGACTTCTTTCACCAACTGGTTGGCCAGGATGGTCTCGGCATCGCCTTCGGCGATCAATTGACCGTCGTTGACGATGTAGGCGGTTTCGCAAATATCCAGGGTTTCGCGCACGTTGTGATCGGTGATCAAAACGCCAATGCCCTTGGCCTTGAGGTGGTGGATGATTTGCTTGATATCGCCGACCGAGATTGGGTCAACGCCGGCAAAGGGCTCATCGAGCAGGATGAACTTGGGTGCGGTGGCTAGGGCGCGGGCGATCTCCACGCGGCGGCGTTCGCCGCCAGACAGGCTCATGCCGAGGCTGTCGCGAATGTGGCTGATATGGAATTCCTGTAACAGGGTTTCCAGGGCCTGGCGGCGGCCGGCACGATCGAGATCCTTGCGTGTCTCCAGGATCGCCATGATGTTGTCGGCGACCGGCAGCTTGCGGAAAATCGAGGCTTCTTGCGGCAGATAACCAATGCCGGCGCGGGCGCGGCCGTGCATGGGCAGGTGGGTGACGTCCTGCTGGTCGATCAGTACGCGGCCTTGGTCGGCGTTAACCAGGCCGACAATCATGTAGAAGCAAGTGGTTTTGCCGGCGCCGTTCGGGCCCAGCAGACCGACGATCTGCCCGCTTTCAATCGACAGGCTGACATCGCGCACGACTTGGCGGCCCTTGTAGCTCTTGGCCAGGTGTTGAGCTTTCAGGATGGCCATTACTGCGCCTGCTGTTCGGCTGGTTTGTTTTTCGGTTGGATCACCATGTCGATGCGCGGGCGCGGCGAGGTCACGTTGGTGCCGGTGGCGCGGCCGGCGTTGACGATCTGGCGCTGGGTGTCGTAGACGATTTTCTCGCCTTCGAAGGTATTGCCTTCCTGAACTACCTTGGCTTGGTCGATCAGCACGATGCGCTCGTTGGCGGCGAAATACTGGATGGTCAGGCCGTAAGCTTTGACGATCTGTTTGTCGACAGCGGGTTTCTGCTCGTAATACGCCGGTGTGCCGATGGCGGTAAAGATTTCGATATCGCCGCTGGCGTTCTGCGTGATGGTCACGGTGTTGCCGGTGATCTTCAGGGTGCCTTGGGTAATGACGACGTCGCCGCGGTATACCGCTACGCCTTGTTTGTCATCGAGTTCTGCGCTGTCAGCTTGCACGCGAATCGGTTGCTCGCGGTCAGTCTGCAGTGCCCAGGCGCTCGCGCTTCCAAGTACGGCGCTAAAACTGAGCAGAAGGGGGAGGGTCCGGAGAGACAAATTGTTAACGAACCTCATGCTGGCCTCTTACATTGGACAGCAGGAGCATCCTGCCGTCATTCAAGTACGCTTTCATTCCTTGTGCCGTGGTCACCCCGTTGGCCGCCTCGATTCTAACGGCTTGCTGGGTCTGCGCATATTGCTTGTCGGGGAACACGGTCAATCGGCTGGTGGTGAGTATGGTCGGGCGGCCTTTGGCGTCTGTGCGCTCGACGCGCACGGCGTCGATCAGTTCGACTTCCGTGCCCCCCGGTGATACTTCGCCGCGGGCGCTACGTACATGCCAGGGCTGTGGGGTGCCACGATAAAGTTGCAGGTCCGGTCGAGTCATCAGGCTGATGTCGCTTGCCTTGAGGTGTTCGACCTTGTCGGAGGTCATTTCGTAATGCAGCTTGCCGTCCGGCTGGTATTGCACGGTGCTCGCGTTAACCACATAGAAGTCTATGGCGTTTTCCGCGCTGGCTTTGGGCGTTTGATCGAGCAGGCTGTCCGGGTTGAGATTCCAGTAGCCGAGCGCCGCCAGCAGCAGGGCGGCGAGGGTGAAAAACACGGAGAGAAGCAGTTTGCGCAGCATGATCGGCTCTATAGATAGGCGGTTTGGGCGGCGTCAAGGTTGTCCTGGGCGCGCATGATCAATTCGCAGAACTCGCGGGCCGCACCTTCGCCGCCGCGGGCTTGCGTAACGCCGTGGGCATGCTGGCGGACGAAGCTGTCGGCGCTGGCGACGGCCATGCCCAAGCCCACCCGGCGAATCACTGGCAGGTCTGGCAGGTCATCGCCAAGGTAAGCGACTTGTTCGTAGCTTAGGCCGAGTTCGCCAAGTAGCTCGTCGAGTACTACCAGTTTGTCTTCGCGGCCTTGGTACAGATGCTGGATACCCAGGTTCTGTGCGCGGCGCTCGACAACCTGGGTCTTGCGTCCACTGATGATGGCGGTGCGCACCCCGGAGGCAATCAGCATTTTAATGCCGTGGCCATCCAGGGTGTTGAAGGTTTTGAATTCGCTGCCGTCGGTGAGGAAGTACAAGCGGCCGTCGGTGAGTACACCGTCGACATCGAAAATAGCAAGTTTGACCTTTTTACCGCGCTGCAGCAGGTCGGTGCTTATCGCATGGTTGCTCATTACATAACCCCCGCACGCAGCAGGTCATGCATGTTCAAGGCGCCCACCGGGCGATCATGTTGATCGACCACCACCAGTGCGCTGATCTTGTGGTCTTCCATGATCTTCAGTGCCTCGGCGGCAAGCATCTCCGGGCGTGCGGTTTTGCCGTGTGGTGTCATGACCTCGTCAATGCTGGCTTGGCGCAGGTCGATGCTGCGATCCAGGGTGCGGCGCAGGTCGCCATCGGTGAAGACTCCGGCGAGGCGCCCATCCGCTTCGACTACCGCGGTCATGCCCAGGCCTTTCTGGGTCATTTCCAACAGAGCCTCTTTTAGCGAAGTGCCACGTTGGACCTTCGGTAGGCTGGCGCCGGCGTGCATGACGTTTTCCACTTTCAGCAGCAGCCGGCGGCCGAGGGCTCCACCCGGGTGGGAGAAGGCGAAATCTTCCGCAGTAAAGCCGCGGGCTTCCAGTAGGGCGATTGCCAGGGCGTCACCGAGCACCAGGGAGGCGGTCGTGGAGGAGGTCGGCGCAAGGTTCAGTGGGCAGGCTTCCTGGGCGACGCGGGCGTCGAGATTGGCTTCGGCAGCTTTCGCCAGCGGCGAATCAGGGTTGCCGGTCATGCTGATAAGGGTGATGCCGAGCCGCTTGATCAAGGGCAGCAGGGTGACGATTTCTGCGGTAGACCCCGAGTTCGACAAGGCTAGCACCACATCGTCGCGGGTGATCATGCCCATGTCGCCGTGACTGGCTTCCGCCGGGTGGACAAAGAACGCCGTGGTGCCTGTGCTGGCCAGGGTGGCGGCGATCTTGTTGCCGATATGCCCGGATTTACCCATGCCGACGACGACGACGCGGCCCTTGCTGGCCAGAATCAGTTCGCAGGCACGCACGAAAGCCGCGTCGATACGGGGTAGCAAGCTCTCTATAGCCTCGAGTTCGAGGCGAATGGTGCGCTGCGCGGACTGGATCAGGTCGCTGGATTGGCTCATATCGTGAATGCAGTGGCCGGATGAAAAGGCGGCGATTATAGCGGTAAAGGCCAAAGTGCTCACCCTTCATTACTGGGCGCTGTTCGCCAGAGCTGTCGCAATGCTGAACGAAGGTTGTTTCGATCTTGGGTGGCGGAAGGCGGCAATGTTATAGTGCGCGGCCAATTCGGCCCGTTCAGTAAGCGTGGTGTCCCCGCGAAGGGATGTGGCGTCTGAAAGGGAGGCTGCATCGCAAGGAGTTCAGATGAGTGCCGATAACGCCTATGCGGTCGAGCTGAAGGGCGTGTCCTTCAAGCGCGGTTCGCGCAGCATTTTCAATAATGTCGATATTCGTATTCCGCGCGGCAAGGTCACCGGCATCATGGGACCTTCCGGGAGCGGCAAAACTACGCTTTTACGCTTGATTGGCGCCCAGTTGCGCCCAGCCAGCGGTGAGATTTGGGTCAATGGCCAGAACCTGCCCGATCTCTCACGCGGCGATTTGTTTGATATGCGCAAGCAAATGGGTGTGCTGTTCCAGAGCGGTGCCTTGTTCACTGACCTCGATGTGTTCGAGAACGTCGCCTTTCCGTTGCGCGTGCATACCCAGTTGCCGGAGGAAATGGTCCGCGACATCGTGCTGATGAAGCTGCAGGCGGTCGGTCTGCGGGGTGCCATCGAGTTGATGCCGGATGAGCTCTCGGGCGGCATGAAGCGTCGGGTGGCGCTCGCTCGGGCGATCGCACTGGACCCACAAATTCTTATGTATGACGAACCATTCGTTGGCCAGGACCCGATTGCCATGGGCATCTTGGTACGCTTGATTCGCCTGCTTAACGATGCGTTGGGCATCACCAGTATCGTGGTTTCCCACGATCTGGCGGAGACCGCGAGCATCGCCGATTACCTGTTCGTGGTGGGTGATACGCAGGTGCTTGGTCAGGGCACGCCAGCTGAATTGATGGATTCCGATAACCCGCGTATCCGCCAGTTCATGAAGGGTATTGCGGATGGGCCGGTGCCGTTCCATTACCCGGCGGTGGATTACCGCGAAGATCTTCTGGGGGCGCGCTAATGCGCAAAACGCCAATACTCGAGCGGATTCGCCTGCTCGGCCGTGCCGGCATCGATGTAGTCGAGTCGCTCGGCAGCTCGACCTTGTTCCTCTTGCACGCCTTATTTGGCCGCGGCAACTTGGGCAATGGTTTTCTGCATTTGCTTATTAAGCAGCTCCATTCGGTTGGGGTGATGTCGCTGGTGATCATTGTGGTCTCCGGCGTCTTCATCGGCATGGTACTGTCGTTGCAGGGCTTCAGTATCCTGTCCGATTATGGCTCCGAGCAGGCGGTCGGGCAGATGGTCGCACTGACTCTACTGCGAGAGCTCGGGCCGGTGGTTACCGCTTTGCTGTTCGCTGGCCGCGCCGGTTCGGCGCTGACCGCTGAAATCGGCAATATGAAGTCTACCGAGCAGCTCTCCAGCTTGGAGATGATCGGCGTCGACCCGCTGAAGTACATCATTGCTCCGCGCCTTTTGGCCGGCTTCATCTCGCTGCCGCTGCTGACGATGGTTTTCTGCGTGGTCGGTATCTGGGGCGGCGCCATGGTGGCGATCGACTGGCTTGGCGTCTACGAGGGCTCGTTCTGGGCCAATATGCAAAACAGTGTGTCGTTCACCGATGACGTGCTCAACGGTGTAATCAAAAGTATTGTCTTTGCCTTTGTGGTGACCTGGATCGCCGTGTTTCAGGGGTATGACTGTGAACCGACCTCGGAAGGCATCAGTCGCGCAACGACAAAAACTGTGGTTTATGCCTCGCTCGCCGTGCTGGGGCTGGACTTTATCCTGACTGCCTTGATGTTTGGAGATTTCTGATGCAAAACCGCACCCTGGAAATTGGTGTCGGCCTGTTCCTCCTGGCTGGGTTGTTGGCCTTGCTGTTGCTGGCGTTGCGTGTCAGTGGCTTGACGGTGGGTGCTGGCCAGGACACATACAAGCTGTATGCGCATTTTGACAATATTGCCGGTCTAACCGTGCGGGCCAAGGTGACCATGGCGGGTGTGACCATCGGTAAGGTTGCGGCCATCGATCTGGATCGTGACAGCTACACCGGTCGGGTGACCATGGAGCTGGAGAGTCGGGTAGACAATCTGCCGACCGATTCGACCGCATCCATTCTCACGGCAGGGCTGCTCGGCGAGAAATACGTCGGTCTCAGCGTGGGTGGTGATGAAGAGCTGCTCAAAGATGGCGGAACTATTCGCGACACTCAGTCGTCGTTAGTTCTGGAAGATTTGATTGGGAAATTCCTGATCAACTCGGTGAATAAAGAAGCCAAATGAGGAGTTTGACTATGGTTAGCGCTCTACGTCGCGGCCTGCTGGTTCTGCTGGCGGCTTTTCCCTTGTTTGCCCTGGCCGCGCCTTCGGCGCAGGAGCTGGTGCAGCAGACTACGGATGAGCTGTTGAGTGACCTGAAGGTCAATAAAGAGCAATACCGCAGCAACCCAAGTGCGTTCTATGACTCCTTGAACCGCATTATCGGACCGGTGGTGGATGCGGATGGCATTTCGCGCAGCATCATGACGGTCAAATACTCGCGCGGTGCGACTCCTGAGCAGTTGAAGCGTTTTCAGGATAACTTCAAGCGCAGTCTGATGCAGTTCTATGGCAATGC
Organism: Pseudomonas cavernicola; assembly: GCF_003596405.1. Classification (NCBI taxonomy): domain Bacteria; kingdom Pseudomonadati; phylum Pseudomonadota; class Gammaproteobacteria; order Pseudomonadales; family Pseudomonadaceae; genus Pseudomonas; species Pseudomonas cavernicola. The sequence continues at coordinate 86,290 of NZ_QYUR01000002.1, read as the reverse complement.
CTTGCTGGAGTACAACAATCAGGATATTCGTGTCCTGCCGCCTTCCGGCAAGCAGTCCGACCCCGATCGCACCAGTGTGAACATGGAGGTGCGCGACAGTAAGGGCACGGTCTACCCGGTGAGTTACACCATGACGAAGGTCAATGGTGAATGGATGTTGCGTAACGTCACCATCAACGGCATCAATATCGGCAAGCTGTTCCGTGATCAGTTCGCGGATGCCATGCAGAGAAATGGCAACGATCTCGACAAGACCATCAACGGTTGGGCGCAAGTGGTGGCTAACGCGAAAAGCACCGATGCCGGTCAGAAGGCTGCTGGTCATGAGTGATGCCGCTATTCGCCAGGAGGCGGACGGTGTGCTGCAACTGGCGGGTGTGCTCGACTTTCGCTCTGGGCCGCTTTTGCGGACCGAGGGTGAGCGCTTGATCCGTGCCGCTAAGCCTGCGGCGCTGGTGTTGGACTGCTCGGCGGTGGTGCACTCGAGTAGTGTCGGTCTGTCACTGTTGCTGGCCTTCATGCGAGTTGCCCAGTCGGCCGGCAAAACCATGACGGTGCGCGCACTGCCGATCGAAATGCACCAGATTGCACAGGTATCAGGGTTGACCGAGCTGTTACTGCTGGACGCTTGAGCTAGCACACAAGGCCCTCCGTCAGTGTTCCGCAATGCGGGGTTCGCAGGCGGGGGCTTTTTTGTATGATGGCCGACCCGCGCGCGTAGGGCGCCGATTGAGGTTAAGCATGCAGGCCGTAGAAGTAAAAAACCTCCTAGAGGCAAAGCTGTCGGACACTCAGGTCGAAGTGGAAGGCGAAGGCTGTAACTTCCAGCTGAATCTGATCAGTGACGAGTTGGCTGGTATGAGTCCGGTTAAGCGTCAACAGCAGATCTATGCCCACCTGAATGCCTGGATCGCTGATGGCAGCATCCACGCAGTCACCATGAAATTCTTCAGCCGCGCCACTTGGGCCGAGCGTTCCTAAGCCCACGGGCGACGAGACTCCTATGGATAAATTGATTATTACCGGTGGCGTTCGCCTGAATGGCGAAATCCGCATCTCCGGGGCGAAGAACTCTGCCCTGCCGATCCTGGCCGCGACCCTGCTGGCCGATGCGCCGGTCACTGTGTGCAACCTGCCGCACCTGCACGACATCACCACCATGATCGAGCTGTTCGGGCGCATGGGCATCGAACCGGTGATCGACGAAAAACTCAGCGTGGAAATCGATCCGCGCACCATCAAGACCCTGATTGCGCCATACGAGCTGGTGAAAACCATGCGCGCCTCGATCCTGGTGCTCGGCCCCATGGTCGCGCGCTTTGGTGAGGCCGAAGTCGCGCTGCCAGGCGGTTGTGCCATTGGCTCGCGTCCGGTTGACCTGCACATCCGCGGCCTTGAAGCCATGGGCGCGCAGATCGACGTGGAAGGTGGCTATATCAAGGCCAAGGCGCCAGAGGGCGGCCTGCGTGGCGCGCACTTCTTCTTTGATACGGTCAGCGTAACCGGTACCGAAAACATCATGATGGCCGCCTCTCTGGCCAACGGCCGCAGCGTGCTGGAAAACGCCGCCCGCGAGCCGGAAGTGGTCGATCTGGCCAACTGCCTGATCGCCATGGGCGCGCAGATTCAGGGCGCCGGGACTGACACCATCATCATCGATGGGGTTAAGCGTTTGGGCGGCGCGCGTTACAACGTGATGCCTGATCGTATCGAAACCGGCACCTATCTGGTTGCTGCGGCTGCGACGGGCGGCCGGGTCAAGCTGAAAGACACCGATCCGAGCATTCTTGAAGCGGTGCTGTCGAAGCTGCAGGAAGCTGGCGCCGAAATCACCACCGGTCCTGACTGGATCGAATTGGACATGAAAGGTAAGCGGCCGAAGGCGGTGAACCTTCGTACCGCGCCATATCCGGCGTTCCCGACCGATATGCAGGCGCAATTCATCGCGTTGAATGCGATCGCCGAAGGGACCGGCACAGTGATCGAAACCGTATTCGAAAACCGCTTTATGCACGTCTATGAAATGACTCGCATGGGTGCGTTGATCCAGGTTGAAGGCAACACGGCCATCGTCACGGGTACGCAGGCCTTGAAGGGCGCTCCGGTGATGGCGACGGATCTGCGTGCCTCTGCCAGCCTGGTTATTTCCGCCTTGGTGGCGGACGGTGACACGCTGATCGACCGCATCTACCACATCGACCGTGGTTACGAGTGCATCGAAGAAAAACTGCAGTTGCTCGGCGCGAAGATTCGTCGCGTACCCGGCTAGGGCGGCGCTGCAACAAAGCCCAAGCCCAACCTGCGCTCATAGATGGCTGCACAGTGTTGGGCTTCGCTACGTTCAGCACCAACCTACGATCAGGTCTGGCTGTTGTAGTTGTGCATAGCCCTTGATGGGGCGAGTTTCTAAGGACACTGTGTTTCATGCTGACCATCGCCCTATCCAAAGGCCGCATTCTTGACGACACCCTGCCGCTTCTCGCGAAAGCGGGCATTGTGCCGACCGAGAATCCGGACAAAAGCCGTAAGCTGATCATTCCGACCACGCAGGAAGATGTGCGCCTGCTGATCGTGCGTGCCACTGACGTGCCGACTTATGTCGAGCATGGCGCCGCCGATCTCGGTGTGGCCGGCAAGGATGTGCTGATGGAATACGGCGGCCAAGGTTTGTACGAACCGCTGGATCTGCAGATTGCCAAGTGCAAGCTGATGACCGCCGGTGCGGTAGGCGTGCCCGAGCCGAAAGGGCGCTTGCGCGTAGCGACCAAGTTCGTCAACGTCGCCAAGCGTTACTACGCAGAGCAAGGTCGTCAGGTCGAAGTGATCAAGCTGTACGGCTCGATGGAGTTGGCGCCGCTGGTGGGTTTGGCGGACAAGATCATCGATGTGGTCGACACCGGTAATACCTTGCGAGCCAACGGCCTGGAAGCTCAGGAGCTGATCGCTCACGTCAGTTCGCGGCTGATCGTAAACAAGGCCTCGATGAAGATGCAGCACGCCCGCATTCAGGCGCTGATCGATACCCTGCGTGAGGCGGTAGAGTCCAAATGACCGTCAGGGTTGGCAGCGAGGCCACGGCCTGGTTCGGCCACCGACGCTAATACCCCGTGCGGTTCCACGCCGCACCTGCCTATCCGTGCCATAGCCAATTCTCTCGGGCGTCGCCACGGCAGGCTTTGGTAGCCTTAGCGACGCCCGAGCAATTGCCATTCAATGAGGCCCGCTATGACCGCTTCCACTGCTATCCGCCGACTCAACGCTGCTGACCCGGACTTTGCTCGTCATCTGGATCATCTGCTGAGCTGGGAAAGCGTGTCCGACGAGTCGGTCAATCAGCGTGTGCTGGAGATTATCGCCGCCGTGCGTGAGCGCGGCGATGCGGCGCTGGTGGAGTACACCCAGCGCTTCGACGGCCTCAGCGTCGCCTGCATGGCGGATCTGATCCTGCCGCGCGAGCGTTTGGAACTGGCGCTGACCCGCATCACCCCGGCGCAGCGCCAGGCGCTGGAAGTCGCCGCCGAGCGCGTGCGCAGTTACCACGAGAAGCAAAAGCAAGACTCCTGGAGCTATACCGAAGCCGATGGCACGGTGCTTGGGCAGAAGGTCACGCCGTTGGATCGGGCGGGTCTGTATGTGCCGGGAGGCAAGGCCTCCTATCCGTCCTCGGTGTTGATGAACGCCATCCCGGCCAAGGTTGCCGGCGTACCGGAAGTGGTCATGGTGGTGCCGACCCCGCGTGGCGAAATCAATGAAATCGTCCTGGCGGCGGCCTGCATTGCCGGTGTCGACCGGGTGTTCACCATCGGTGGGGCGCAAGCGGTGGCGGCGCTGGCCTATGGCACCGAGAGCGTGCCGCCGGTGGATAAGATCGTCGGTCCTGGCAATATTTATGTAGCGACCGCCAAGCGCCACGTGTTCGGCAAGGTGGGGATCGACATGATCGCCGGCCCTTCGGAAATCCTGGTGGTCTGTGATGGTCAGACCGATCCGGACTGGATCGCCATGGATCTGTTCTCCCAGGCCGAGCACGACGAAGACGCCCAGGCGATTCTGCTCAGCCCGGATGCAGCGTTCCTCGATAAGGTTGCCGCCAGCATCGCCAAGCTGCTGCCGAGCATGGAGCGTGCCGAGATCATCCGCACCTCGATCGAAGGCCGCGGCGCACTGATCCAGGTGCGCGACATGCAGCAAGCCATCGAAGTCGCCAATCGCATCGCGCCTGAGCACTTAGAGTTGTCGGTCGCTGATCCAGAGGCATGGTTGCCGCAGATTCGCCACGCCGGTGCGATCTTCATGGGCCGCTACACCGCCGAGGCCTTGGGCGACTACTGCGCCGGGCCGAACCACGTATTACCCACCTCCGGCACCGCGCGTTTCTCTTCGCCGCTGGGGGTGTACGACTTCCAGAAGCGTTCGTCGATCATCTATTGCTCGGCTGAGGGGGCCTCGGAACTGGGCAAAACCGCTTCCGTGCTAGCTCGCGGCGAGTCGCTGACCGCCCACGCCCGCAGCGCTGAATACCGCATTGCTTCTAATCAATCGAAGGGTGAGTGAACCATGAGCAAATTCTGGAGCCCCTTCGTTAAAGACCTGGTGCCTTATGTGCCGGGCGAACAACCGAAGTTGGCCAAGCTGGTCAAGCTGAATACCAACGAAAACCCCTACGGTCCTTCGCCCAAAGCCCTGGCGGCGATGCAGACGGAGTTGAATGACAACCTGCGGCTTTACCCTGACCCGAACGGTGAGCGCCTGAAGCAGGCCATCGCCGACTATTACGGTGTGCAGCCGGCGCAGGTGTTTCTCGGCAACGGCTCGGACGAAGTGCTGGCGCACGCCTTCCACGGTCTGTTCCAGCATGGCAAACCGCTGTTGTTCCCAGATATCACCTACAGCTTCTATCCGGTCTACTGCGGCCTGTACGGCATTCCGTTCGAAGCGGTGCCGCTGGATGAGCAGTTCCAGATTCGCGTAGCGGATTACGCCAAGCCCAATGGCGGGATCATTTTCCCCAACCCGAATGCGCCGACCGGTTGCTTGCTGGCTCTGGATGCCATCGAGCAGTTGCTGAAGAGCAATCCTGATTCGGTGGTGGTGGTGGATGAGGCCTATGTCGATTTCGGCGGCGAGACCGCGATCACGCTGGTCGATCGTTATCCGAACCTGCTGGTCACCCAGACCCTGTCCAAATCCCGCTCGCTGGCCGGACTACGGGTTGGTCTGGCGGTCGGTCACCCGGATTTGATCGAGGCGCTGGAGCGGATCAAGAACAGCTTCAACTCTTATCCGCTGGATCGCATGGCGATTGTGGGGGCGGCCGCGGCCTTCGAGGACAAAGCCTACTTCCAGCAGACTTGCCAGGCGGTAATCGACAGCCGCGAACAGCTGGTTGCCGAGTTGAACGACCTGGGTTTTGACGTGCTGCCGTCGGCCGCTAACTTCGTCTTTGTCCGCCACCCGCAGAAGGATGCGGCAACGCTGGCCGCCAGTCTGCGCGAGCAGGGCGTGATCGTGCGGCACTTCAAGCAGGCGCGCATCGCCCAGTTCCTGCGCATCAGCATCGGCACCCCGGAGCAGAGCCGGGCGCTGGTCGAGGCGCTGAAGGTTTATCTGGGCTAGGTCATGTCCGTAGTAAAAAAACGGCGTCCGAAGGCGCCGTTTTTGTGTTACTTGCTCGAGCCGTTAGTGGCCGGTGGTGGGCGCAGACCGATTTCGGCCGTTAGCTCAAGCGGCTTGCCGTTACGCATCACTTCGATGCTGGTCTTTTCGCCCGGCTTGGCGCGTGCGACTTGGTTCATCGAGCGGCGGCCATCGCTGGCCGGTTCTCCGTCGATGCTGAGGATCAGGTCACCAGGTTGCAGTCCGGCTTTCTGTGCTGGGCCATCGCGATAAATACCGGCAACGACAATGCCAGGGCGACCTTCCAGGCCAAAGGACTCGGCCAGTTCAGGCGTCAGCGGCTGGACCTCGATACCAAGCCAGCCGCGGATCACCTGGCCGTGCTCGATGATGGCTTTCATCACCTCCAGCGCCAGCTTGGTCGGAATCGCGAAGCCGATGCCTTGTGAGCCGTTGGATTTAGACAAGATCGCGGTATTGATGCCGATCAGGTTGCCCTGGGCATCGACCAGCGCGCCGCCGGAGTTGCCGGGGTTGATCGCGGCGTCGGTCTGGATGAAGTCTTCGTAGGTATTCAGGCCGAGCTGATTACGCCCGGTGGCGCTGATGATGCCCATGGTTACAGTCTGGCCCACGCCGAACGGGTTGCCGATCGCCAGCGCCACATCGCCGATGCTGATGTTGTCCGAGCGGCCGAGGGTGATGGCGGGCAGTTTCTTCAGGTCGATTTTCAGCACCGCCAGGTCGGTTTCCGGGTCGCTGCCGATCACTCGCGCCAGGGTTTCGCGGCCATCTTTCAGCGCCACGACAATCTGGTCGGCGCCAGCGGTGACGTGGTTGTTGGTCAGCAGGTAGCCTTCTGAGCTCATGATCACTGCCGAGCCCAGGCTGGACTCCATGCGCCGTTGTTTGGGCAGGTTGTCGCCGAAGAAACGACGGAACTGCGGGTCTTCAAACAGCGAGTTAGCCGGTTTGCTGACGATCTTGGTGGTATAGAGGTTGGCCACTGCGGGGGCCGCGATGCTCACCGCGTCGGCATAAGAAACCGGGCCCTGCTCGACGAGGCCGTAGCGTGGGGCCTGCTGCATGTTTACATCCTGGCGCGGCAAGCCGACCCATTGTGGGTAGTACTGAATAATCAGCAGTGCTAGGAGCACGCCGGCTAGCAGGGGCCAGCCGAGGAAACGCAGGGCCTTGAACATCGAAAAATCCCGAGGGTTGCGAGGGCACAGAGAGGCCCTTAAGGTGGCGCCATTATAGAGGCCGTTCGTCAATTAAAGGAGCGGCCTGCAACAGCTCGACAGAGGAATTCTTATGGCCATTGCACTGAGCACTTTGGTGGGGGAAGCCGAGCGCTATCTAAATGCGGCGCGTATCAGTGATTACTGTCCGAATGGCCTGCAGGTCGAGGGGCGGCCGCAGGTGCGGCGCATCGTCAGTGGGGTGACGGCCAGCCAGGCGCTGCTGGACGCGGCGGTCGAGGCCGAGGCCGACGTAGTGTTGGTGCATCACGGTTATTTCTGGAAGGGCGAGAATCCTTGTGTGACCGGTATGAAGCAGCGCCGGCTGAAAACCTTGCTGAGCAATGACATCAGCCTGCTGGCCTACCACCTGCCGCTGGATGTGCATCCGGAGGTAGGCAACAACGTGCAGTTGGCACGGCAGTTGGAGATCATTGTCGAGGGGCCGCTGGAGCCGGAAAATCCGCGCACCGTGGGGTTGGTCGGTTCTCTGGCGGAACCCCTGACGGCACGCGATTTTGCCCGCCGCGTACAGGAAGTGCTCGGGCGCGAGCCGTTGCTGGTGGAAGGGCCGCAGATGATCCGCCGGATCGGTTGGTGCACGGGTGGTGGCCAGGGTTATATCGATCAGGCCATCGCGGCAGGCGTGGATCTCTATCTGACCGGTGAGGCGTCGGAGCAAACGGTGCATAGCGCGCGGGAAAATGGCATCAGCTTTATCGCCGCTGGCCACCACGCGACTGAGCGTTACGGCGTGCAAGCGTTGGGCGATTATCTGGCGCGGCGCTTTGCTCTTGAGCACCTGTTTATCGACTGCCCGAACCCCGTTTAGGCGGCATATAACTAGATCGTTTAGGTCTAAGTGGACGCCTGATTAGAATAGGGTGCTGTGCTAAAGTGCGCCCTTCGTCCACGGCCCGTAGGCCGTCCAATAAGCTCTCCCCAGAGAGAAAGCCGTGAGTAGCCATGCTCGATAAATTGACGCATCTGAAACAGCTGGAGGCGGAAAGCATCCACATCATCCGCGAGGTAGCCGCCGAGTTCGACAACCCGGTGATGCTGTACTCCATCGGTAAAGATTCCGCCGTCATGCTGCACCTTGCACGCAAGGCGTTCTTTCCCGGCAAGCTACCGTTCCCGGTCATGCACGTGGATACCCAGTGGAAGTTCCAGGAGATGTACTCGTTCCGCGACAAGATGGTCGCAGAGCTGGGCCTGGACCTGCTGGTACACGTCAACCCGGAAGGCGTGGCGCAGGGCATCAACCCCTTCACCCATGGCAGTGCCAAGCACACCGACATCATGAAAACCGAGGGCCTCAAGCAGGCTCTGGATAAGTACGGCTTCGATGCTGCCTTTGGTGGTGCTCGCCGTGATGAAGAGAAGTCGCGCGCCAAGGAACGCGTGTATTCCTTCCGTGACAGCAAGCATCGTTGGGACCCAAAGAACCAGCGCCCCGAGCTGTGGAACGTCTATAACGGCAAAGTCAACAAGGGTGAGTCGATTCGGGTGTTCCCGCTGTCCAACTGGACGGAGCTGGACATCTGGCAATACATCTACCTCGAAGGCATCCCCATCGTGCCGCTGTACTTCGCCGCCGAGCGCGACGTGATCGAGAAGAACGGCACGCTGATCATGATCGACGACGAGCGCATCCTCGAGCACCTGAGTGACGAGGACAAAGCCCGCATCGTGAAGAAGAAAGTGCGCTTCCGCACCCTCGGCTGCTACCCGCTGACCGGCGCGGTGGAGTCCGAAGCCACCACCCTGACTGACATCATCCAGGAAATGCTCCTGACCCGAACATCCGAGCGCCAAGGTCGCGTGATCGATCACGACCAAGCGGGTTCGATGGAAGACAAGAAACGTCAGGGGTACTTTTAAGATGTCGCACCAGTCCGATTTGATCAGCGAGGACATCCTCGCCTACCTGGCCCAGCACGAACGTAAAGAGCTGCTGCGCTTCCTCACCTGCGGCAACGTCGACGATGGTAAGAGCACCCTGATCGGGCGCCTGCTGCACGACTCCAAGATGATCTACGAAGACCACCTGGAAGCCATCACCCGCGACTCGAAGAAAGTCGGCACCACCGGTGACGATATCGACCTGGCGCTGTTGGTCGACGGCCTGCAGGCCGAGCGGGAGCAGGGCATCACCATCGATGTGGCCTACCGCTATTTCTCCACCGCCAAGCGTAAGTTCATCATCGCCGATACCCCTGGCCATGAGCAGTACACGCGCAACATGGCGACCGGCGCCTCGACCTGCGACCTGGCGATCATCCTCGTCGATGCGCGCTACGGCGTGCAGACCCAGACTCGTCGTCACAGCTATATCGCCTCCTTGCTCGGCATCAAGCACATAGTCGTGGCGATCAACAAAATGGACCTGAAGGATTTCGATCAGGGCGTTTTCGAGGCGATCAAAGCCGACTACCTGCAGTTCGCCGACCGCATCAAGCTCAACCCGACCACGCTCCACTTTGTGCCGATGTCGGCGCTGAAGGGCGATAACGTAGTCAACAAAAGCGAACGCTCGCCGTGGTACACCGGCCAGTCGCTGATGGAAATTCTCGAAACCGTGGAAGTCGCCGGTGATCGCAACTTCACCGACATGCGTTTCCCGGTGCAGTACGTCAACCGTCCGAACCTGAACTTCCGTGGCTTCGCCGGTACCCTGGCCAGCGGCATCGTGCACAAGGGCGACGAAGTCGTTGTGCTGCCGTCGGGCAAGAGCAGTCGGGTCAAGTCCATCGTCACTTTCGAGGGCGAGCTGGAACAGGCCGGTCCCGGTCAGGCTGTGACCCTGACCATGGAAGACGAAATCGACATCTCCCGTGGCGACCTGTTGGTGCATGCCGATAACCAACCGCGGGTCACCGATAGCTTCGAGGCCATGCTGGTGTGGATGGCGGAAGAGCCGATGCTGCCGGGCAAGAAGTACGACATCAAACGCGCCACCAGCTACGTGCCGGGCTCGATTGCCAGCATCGTCCACAAGGTCGATGTGAACACCCTGGAAGAGGGAGCGGCGAGCAGCCTGCAGCTGAACGAGATCGCCAAGGTCAAGGTCAGCCTGGATGCGCCGATCGCCCTCGATGGCTACGAGCGCAACCGCACCACGGGCGCGTTCATCATCGTCGACCGTCTGACTAACGGCACCGTCGGCGCCGGCATGATCATCGCCGAGCCGCTGAATATTCAAGGCAGCAGCCATCACGGCAAGCTGGCACATGTGGCCACCGAAGAGCGCGCCGCACGCTTCGGCCAACAGCCGGCTACCGTGCTGTTCAGTGGCCTGTCTGGCGCTGGCAAGAGCACCTTGGCCTACGCCGTAGAGCGCAAGCTGTTCGATATGGGCCGCGCGGTTTATGTGCTGGATGGCCAGAATCTGCGCCACGATCTGAACAAAGGCTTGCCGCAGGATCGCGCCGGGCGTACCGAGAACTGGCGGCGTGCTGCCCATGTGGCGCGGCAGTTCAACGAGGCCGGCTTGCTTACCCTGGCGGCGTTCGTGGCGCCGGATGCGGAAGGTCGCGAACAGGCCAAGGCGCTGATCGGCGCTGAGCGCTTGATCACCGTTTATGTGCAGGCCTCGCCGCAGGCGTGTCGTGAGCGTGACCCGCAAGGCCTGTATGCCGCCGCTGGCGACAACATTCCCGGCGAGTCCTTTCCTTACGATGTGCCGCTGAATGCCGACCTGGTAGTCGATACGCAGAGCGTTTCGCTGGACGAGGGCGTCAAACTGGTGCTCGACCTGTTGCGCAGTCGCGGCGCGATCTAATCGCCCGCCCAATAAAAAGCCCCGCTCAGGCGGGGCTTTTTATTGCTGGACTGACCAGCAGGGTCATCGTTTTGGTGATGTCGGCTGCGACTTACTTCTTCAAGCCGAAGGTCGCGTCTAGCGTGCCCGGAGCGTCGGCCGCCTTGGGCGCGTAGTCTTTCGGGACTTCGGCGCTTTTCGGTGGGGTCAGGCGTTCGCGCGAGCCCGGCTGCTCGTCGCTGTGCAGGGCTGCGAGCAGGCGCTGGCGCGTCAACTCGTCGAGGGCCAGACGGTTTGCGCCCTCCGACAGGTGTTCCTGCACTTCCTGATAACTCTGAGTGAGTTTCTTCACCAGGTTGGCGGTGGTGTTGAAGTGAGTCACGACCTCGCTTTGATAACTGTCGAAGCGTTCCTGGATTTCATCCAGTTGCCGCTGTGTGCGGCTGGGCGCGGCATTGGGAACCAGCCGAGCCACCAGGAAACCGATGGTGATGCCAGCGAGCAGGGCGAGTGCTGGTAGTAACCAGGCCAAGAGCGTCTGTTCCACGAGTCCTTCCTCTATAAACGGCTTTGCTTTACGTTAACGGCTCTAACCTGCGCTGTATAGCGCGACGCATGCCGTGTTGTGCTTAACCAAGACGTGTCGACCCTGTCCGGGGTCACGGAGTTCCCCGTTGTCCACTCGTGAAGTTTCTCTATTGCTCGCTGGCCCCAGTGGCCAACTGGAAGCGCTTTATCTTGACCTGCCCGAAGCCCGTGGCCTGGCGCTGATTTGCCATCCCAACCCGGTACAGGGCGGCACGATGCTGAACAAGGTGGTCTCTACCTTGCAACGCACCGCTCGCGATGCGGGTTTCGCTACCTTGCGTTTCAACTATCGAGGTGTCGGCGCGAGCGCCGGCGCGCACGATATGGCGACCGGTGAAGTCGATGATGCCGAGGCCGCCGCGAATTGGCTGCTGGCCCAGCATCCAGAGCTGCCGCTGAGTGTGTTCGGTTTTTCCTTTGGCGGCTACGTCGCGGCATCTCTGGCTGCGCGTCTTGAGGCCAAGGACGTTGAGCTGGAAAAGCTGTTCATGGTGGCCCCCGCGGTAACACGACTCGGCGCTGATGATGCCTTTCCCCAGCAGTGCACTTTGACGGTAATTCAGCCGGAAAACGACGAAGTGATCAGCCCGGCAGCGGTATTCGCTTGGTCCGAATCCCTGGAACGTGCCCATGAGCTGCTGAAAGTGGCAGAATGCGGGCACTTTTTTCACGGCAAGCTGACTGAACTGAAGGATCTGATCTTGCCGCGTCTTTCGAACTGACTGCAGCCTGATAAGCGATAACCCATGACCACTCGTATCCTGACCGGTATCACCACCACCGGCACGCCACACCTCGGTAACTATGCGGGGGCCATCCGCCCGGCGATCGTCGCCAGCCGTGCCGCCGATGTGGACTCCTTCTATTTCCTCGCCGACTACCACGCGCTGATCAAGTGCGACGAGCCGCTGCGCATCCAGCGCTCGCGTCTTGAGATCGCCGCCACTTGGCTGGCCTGTGGTCTGGATACCGAGCGGGTGACCTTCTACCGCCAGTCCGACATCCCGGAAGTCCCCGAGCTGACCTGGCTGCTGACCTGCGTGACGGCCAAGGGCCTGCTCAATCGTGCGCATGCCTACAAGGCCTCGGTGGATAAGAACATCGAAACCGGCGAAGACCCGGATGCGGGCGTGAGCATGGGCCTCTACAGCTACCCGGTGCTGATGGCCGCGGACATCCTGATGTTCAACGCACATAAGGTGCCGGTCGGTCGTGATCAGATCCAGCACGTGGAAATGGCCCGCGATATCGGCCAGCGCTTCAATCATCTGTTCGGCCAAGGCAAAGAGTTCTTCGTCATGCCGCAAGCCTTGATCGAGGAAAGCGTGGCCACCCTGCCGGGCCTCGACGGGCGCAAGATGTCGAAAAGCTACGACAACACCATCCCGTTGTTTGGCAGCGCCAAGCAGTTGAAGGATGCGATCTCGCGCATCATCACCGACTCCCGTGCGCCGGGTGAGGCGAAAGATCCAGATAACTCGCACCTGTTCACCCTCTATCAGGCTTTCGCCACTCCAGCGCAGCAGGCTGAGTTCCGTGCCGAGCTGCTCGGCGGTCTGGCCTGGGGAGAAGCCAAACAGCGCCTGTTCCAACTGCTCGACAATGAACTGGGCGAGGCGCGCGAGCGTTACCACGCGCTGATCGAAAGGCCGGCCGACCTGGAAGACATCCTCCTTGCCGGTGCCGCGAAGGCACGCAAGACGGCCACCCCATTTCTCGGCGAGTTGCGTGAAGCCGTTGGCCTGCGCTCCTTCCGCAGCGACTTGCAGGTCAGTGAAGGCAGCAAGAAGAAAGCCGCTAAAGGTGCTCACTTCGTCAGCTTCCGTGATGACGATGGGGGCTTCCGCTTCCGCTTGTTGGCCGCCGATGGAGAACAATTGCTGCTCTCCAAGCGCTTTGCCGATGGCAAATCGGCAGGGCAGGTCAGCAAGCGCTTGCAGGACGGAAGCGCGCTGGATCTGCGTGTGCAGGGCGAAGGTTTCACTCTCTGGCTGGACGGTGAAAACATCGGCGAAAGCCCGGTGTTTGCCGACTCCACTGCTTGCGAGGCCGCTATGCAGCGTCTGCGCGAGGCTCTGGCGCCGATCGCGTAGGCTGGGTAGAGGCGGATTTTTGCCGAAACCCAGCGATACGCTGATCTCAAAAGCGCTGGGTTTCGCTTCGCTCCACACCAGCCTACGGTCGGAGGGTGTGGGTCTGCAGACGCGCCCCGATTGCCAAGCAACGGGGTCGCCGCTAAAGTGGCGACCCCGTTTTTTGTTGCCTAGCTACCGATTATGACTCCCCTCGAGCGATACCAGGCGGACCTGAAGCGTCCCGACTTCTTCCATGATGCGGCGCAGGAAACGGCCGTGCGCCATCTGCAGCGGCTCTACGACGACCTGGTTGCCAGCGAGAAGAGCAAGCCAGGATTATTCGGCAAGCTGCTTGGCAAGAAGTCGCAGGGGCCGGTAAAGGGGCTGTATTTCTGGGGCGGTGTCGGCCGCGGCAAGACCTATCTGGTCGATACCTTCTTCGATGCATTGCCGTTCAAACAGAAAACTCGCACGCACTTCCACCGCTTTATGAAGCGCGTGCATGAAGAGCTGACCACCCTGAGCGGGGAGAAAAACCCGTTGCCGCTGATCGCCAAGCGCTTTGCTGCGGAAACGCGGGTGATCTGCTTCGACGAATTCTTCGTCTCCGATATCACCGACGCGATGATCCTGGCGACCTTGCTCGATGAACTGTTCAAGAACGGTGTCAGCTTGGTGGCGACCTCGAATATCGTGCCGGACGGTCTGTACAAGGATGGTCTGCAGCGCGCGCGCTTCCTGCCGGCGATTGCCCTGCTGAAAGAGCACACCACCATCGTCAACGTCGACAGCGGCGTCGACTACCGTCTGCGCGCCCTTGAACAGGCTGAGTTGTACTATTGGCCGCTCAACGAGGGCGCCGAGCTCAGCCTGAACAAGAGCTTTGTCAGCTTGGTGCCGGACTGCGTGCAGGTCCAGCTGAATGAAGTGCTGATGATCGAAAACCGGGAAATCCGCTCGCGCAAGGTGTGCGAGGACGTCGCCTGGTTCGACTTCCGCGAGCTGTGCGATGGCCCACGGAGCCAGAACGACTACATCGAACTGGCGAAGATTTTCCACGCGGTGCTGATCTCCAACGTCGAGCAGATGGGCGTGAACGAGGATGACCTGGCGCGGCGCTTCATCAACCTGGTCGATGAGTTCTACGACCGCAACGTCAAGCTGATCCTCTCGGCTGAAGTCGAGTTGAAGGATCTGTACAGCGGCGGCCGGCTGAACTTCGAGTTCCAGCGCACTCTTAGTCGCCTGTTGGAAATGCAGTCCCACGAGTTCCTCTCGCGGGCGCACAAACCCTAAGGTGCGTGCTGATAAAAAAGGCTGCCAATTGGCAGCCTTTTTTGTTTCGGTAGGGTTTAGTTTTGCGCGAGCTTCTGTTCGTATTGCTTCAGTAGTTGCTTGGCGTGCGCTATTTCCAGCGCTTCCATGGCATTGATCGGCTTGATCGCCACGGCACGTTTGAGGTGCTCGATGGCCTTCTGCTCCTCATCGTCGCCATACACGTAGCTCAGTGCGTTGGCGTATTCGTAGTGACCGATCGGTAGGTTGTCGGACCCTTTGAAGGAGCGGGCGAAGTAGGTTTCCATTTTGTCTGCGCTGACCCCGTAAGTCATCTTGCCCACCAGTTTGCCGACCTTGCGGATCACCCCGGCTTCATAGCCGCCATACAGGGCGAGGGCGAAGGGTTGTTGCGGCTGCTTGGCCAGTAGGGCATCCAGCTCCTTGGGAATCTGGCTGGTGTAGCCGCGTTTCAGCACCACCGGAACCGGCAGTTCTTCGCCTAGGCGCGCCTTGGCATAGATGCGGCCGAACATGGCGACAGTGTCGGCCTGTACCAGGCTGCCGGCTTTGTCGGTGTAGTCGATCACTTCTTCCAGTAGATGGTGTTTCTCCTCCTGGTTTGGCACCAGGAACGTGGCGTAAACCACTTGGGCAAACATCGCTGGGATTTGCCCGCCGACGCCGAGCGCCAGACCCTGTTTTTTCGCTTCGGCAAAATCACCGCGGAACATCAGGCGCCAAACTTCTTGCAGCTTGCTGGCATAAATCTCGGCCTCTTCCGGTTTGCCGGTGAAGCCGGTGTTGCCAGTTACGGTCATCTCCAGTGCTTTCGGATAGGTGGTGGCCATGGTCACCACCCAGTCGGCGTCCGGGAACGGATAGTTGGCCCCAAAACCACGGGTCAGCTGCGGCCAGGCTTGGCGCAGTTTGTCGCCCGAGTAGTCGAAGGCGCTTTGCTCGTAGGGGAAGGGTTTCCAGTTGTCGTCCGCCACAGCACTGAGGCTGCAGATGGCGAGGAAGGCAAGTAGATAGCGGCGCATGGCAATGACCTGTTTTTGTTATGACTAAAGGTTCCCGCAACGGGATGCACCGATCATAGGTCGCGGAGGCTGGCGACCAACCCCCATCCTAGGAATGGCTGTCCTTGTGCTGGAACTGGCGACGGTATTGGTTGGGCGACAGTTCTGTGTGCTGACGGAACAGCCGGGCAAAGAAGCTGGCGTCGTCGTAGCCGACCTCGTAACTGATGGTTTTGATGCTCTTGCGAGTGGCGCTGAGCAGGCCTTTGGCTGTTTCGATCCGTAACCGTTGCAGGTAATGCAGCGGTTTGTCGCCAGTGGCGGCCTGGAAGCGTCGCATAAAGTTGCGAATGCTCATGCCGTGCTCGCGCGCCACATCCTCAAAGCGAAACTTATCGGCGAAGTGTTCTTCCAGCCACTGCTGGATTTGTAGGATGGTCACGTCCTGGTGCAGCTTCTGGCCGCCGAAGCCAATCCGCCCAGGCGTGTAGTTGCGTTGCACTTCATAGAGGATGTCGCGGGCCACGCCCTGCGCGACGCTTGCGCCGCAAAAGCGCTCGATCAGGTAAATGTACAGGTCGCAGGCGGAGGTGGTGCCGCCGGCGCAGTAAAGGTTGTCGGCATCTGACAGGTGCTTTTCCTGATTCAGTAGCACCTTGGGGAAGCGCTCGGCGAACTCGCGGAAGAAGCGCCAGTAGGTGGTTGCTTCTTTGCCGTCGAGCAGGCCAGCTTGGGCGATCCAGAACACGCCCATGGCTTCGCCGCAGAGCACGGTGCCGGCGGCGTGTTGGCTACGAAGCCAGCTCAGGACTTGCGGATGGCGGCTGCAGAGAGCATCGAAGTCGCCCCAGCAGGCGGGGAGAATGATTACGTCGGCCGGCTCCAGCGCGCCATCCACGGGCATGATGACATCGCTGAAACTACGTACCGGCTGGCCGTCGGGGCTGACCAGTCGAATCTCGAACGCAGGTGTCAGGCCCAGCCCCTGTTGTCTGCCGTAGCGTAGGCTGGCCATGTGGAAGAAGTCTTTTGCCTGCATCAAGGTGGAGGCGAACACGCCTTCAGTGGCGAGAATGCTGACTCGTTTCAGGGGGGCGGACTGCGCGGTAAGCATGGTTTGTTGTTCTTATCAGGGGAAAGTGGTCAATGTCTGGCTGGATCGTCTTATTTTTTGTCGCATGTGTCCAGTGTGTCCGGACGTTTGACTGCCCTACAGTTTGCGTCTGCCAATACTGGCGTTAGACGTCTCCCTGCAGGTGCAACCATGATTCCAAGAACTCTATTCGGCTCTGACCATGAGCTCTTTCGCGACAGCGTCCGTAAGTTCCTTGAGCAGGAGGCGGTGCCTTTCCATCATCAGTGGGAAAAGGATGGGCATGTCGACCGTCAGCTGTGGAATAAGGGCGGTGCAGCCGGGATGCTCTGTTCGCATATTCCGGAGGAGTATGGCGGCATGGATGCGGACTTTCTCTATAGTGCGGTGGTGATCGAGGAAATCAGTCGACTGGGGTTGAGTGGCATCGGTTTCTCCCTTCACTCGGACATCGTCGCGCCGTACATCCTGCATTACGGCTCTGAAGAGCTGAAGCATAAGTACCTGCCGAAGCTGGTTTCCGGCGAGATGGTCACGGCCATCGCCATGACCGAGCCGGGGGCGGGCTCTGACCTGCAAGGCGTGAAGACCACTGCCGTGTTGGATGGCGATGAGTATGTGATCAATGGTTCGAAGACCTTTATCACCAATGGCTATCTGGCCGATCTGGTAATTGTGGTCGCCAAGACCGATCCCAAGGCCGGTGCCAAGGGCACCAGTCTGTTCCTGGTGGAGGCGGGTACTCCAGGCTTCGCCAAGGGCAAGCGCCTGGAAAAGGTCGGCATGAAGGCGCAAGACACCTCCGAGTTGTTCTTCCAGGATGTGCGGGTGCCAAAGGCGAATCTGCTGGGTCAGGCGGGCATGGGCTTCGCTTATCTGATGCAGGAGCTACCGCAGGAGCGTTTGACGGTGGCCCTCGGCGCCCTGGCCTCGGCCGAGGCCGCGTTGCAGTGGACGCTAGACTACACCCGTGAGCGTAAAGCCTTCGGCAAAGCCATTAGTGACTTCCAGAACACCCGTTTCAAGTTGGCGGAAATCGCCACTGAGGTACAAATCGGGCGGGTTTTCGTCGATCGCTGTCTCGAGCAGCACCTGCAAGGTAAGCTCGATGTGCCGACCGCTGCGATGTGCAAATACTGGACGACCGATCTGCAGTGCAAGGTCTTGGATGAGTGTGTGCAGCTGCACGGTGGCTACGGTTATATGTGGGAATATCCGGTGGCGCGGGCCTGGGCGGATGCGCGGGTGCAGCGGATCTATGCTGGCACCAACGAAATCATGAAGGAAATCATCGCTCGCTCGTTGTAAGGCGCGCAGAGGGGAAAGCCCGGCTTCGCAGGCTGTGAAAACTCCAGCTCAAAAAGAGCAAGGGAGTGCCAGATTTGATCATTAATTGATCAGCGCTTGGCGCTCGAATAGTTTTCACACGGCCTGTTCGGCCGGGTTTTTTATTCTGGGTACGAGGCTAGGGCGCGGGGTTGGGTTGTGCCCTGTGGATCGCCTCGATCCCGGCGAGTACCTCATTGCTTAACTTGAGTTCAGTGCTGATCAGGTTGCTTTGCAACTGCTCGATGGTCGTCGCGCCAATGATGTTGCTGGTCACGAAGGGCTGGGCGCTGACAAAGGAGAGAGCCATTTGAGCTGGATCCAAGCCATGCTCGTGGGCCAGGGCGACGTAGCGCGAGCAGGCAGCCACGGCTTGCGGGTTGGTATAGCGAGTGAATCGGCTGAACAGGCTGATACGTGCATTCGCCGGGCGAGCGCCGCCCTCGTATTTGCCGGAGAGCATGCCGAATGCCATGGGCGAATAGGCCAGCAGGCCGCATTGCTCGCGCAGGGCGACCTCGGCGAGGCCGACTTCGAAGGTTCTATTCAGGAGGTTGTAAGGGTTCTGGATCGACACTGCCCGCGGCCAGCCTTGGCTCTCCGCCAGCTGCAGGTATTTCATGGTGCCCCAGGGCGTCTCGTTGGACAGGCCAATATGGCGAATCTTGCCGGCCTTTACCTGTTCTGCCAGTACTTCTAGGGTTTCTTCCAGTGGCGTGAAGTCTTCTTCTTTGTGCTGGTAGCCGAGTTGGCCGAAGAAGTTAGTGCTGCGCTCCGGCCAATGCAGTTGGTAGAGGTCGATCCAGTCGGTCTGCAAGCGTTTTAGGCTGGAGTCCAGTGCGGCGACTATATGTGTGTGGTTGTGCTTGAGCTGGCCATCGCGGATATGACTGATGCTGTTGCCAGGGCCGGCGATCTTGCTGGCCAGAATCCAGTTGGTGCGGTCGCCGCGGATTTTGAAGTAATTGCCGATGATTTGCTCGGTGCTGCTGTAGGTTTCGGCGCGCGGTGGTACGGGGTACATCTCGGCGGTGTCGATAAAGTTGATGCCGGCGGCGCGTGCGAGATCCATCTGGGCGAAGGCTTCGGCTTGGCTGTTTTGCTCACCCCAGGTCATGCTGCCCAGGCACAAAGCACTCACTTTCAGGTCGGTACGGCCAAGCTTGCGAAACTCCATAAATATCTCCTCGCGCAAAAGTGGCATCAAATCAGGTTGAAATTTTCCGCGCAATCGGCATAATTCCGCAGCTGTTTTCGGTGGGGGATGCCTAGCCTGCCGAACTGGCCGTACGGACGTGATGACCCGAGCCCCCGATAGCGTCCGTCTCTGGCTGTCTTTGACTTGTCAAAGTACGCACTATTCAGTAAGATCCGCCGTCTCATTTCAGGGCGGCCCCTGAGGCTATTAAAGAATGAAAACTTTTACTGCTAAACCGGAAACTGTTAAGCGCGACTGGTTTGTCGTCGACGCTGCAGGTCAGACTCTGGGTCGTCTGGCCACAGAAATCGCTAGCCGTCTGCGTGGCAAGCATAAAGCCGAATACACCCCGCACGTTGATACCGGTGACTACATCGTCGTTATCAATGCCGAGCAGGTGCGTGTGACCGGTGCTAAGACTACTGACAAAATGTACTACTCTCACTCCGGTTTTCCGGGCGGCATCAAGTCGATCAACTTCGAAAAGCTGATCGCCAAGGCGCCTGAGCGTGTGCTCGAGACCGCGGTTAAAGGCATGCTGCCGAAGAACCCGCTGGGTCGCGACATGTACCGTAAGTTGAAAGTGTACAAGGGTGCTGTGCACCCACACACTGCTCAGCAGCCCCAAGAACTGAAGTTTTAACGGAATAGTTCACTATGTCGGCGACTCAAAATTACGGCACTGGCCGTCGCAAGACTGCAACCGCTCGCGTTTTCCTGCGTGCAGGTACTGGCAAGATTTCCATCAACAACCGCACCCTGGACAACTTCTTCGGTCGCGAAACTGCCCGCATGGTAGTTCGCCAGCCGCTGGAGTTGACTGAGACTGTCGAGAAATTCGACATCTACGTTACCGTTCTCGGTGGTGGTGTTAGCGGTCAAGCTGGCGCCATTCGGCATGGCATCACTCGCGCCCTGATGGACTACGACGAAACTCTGCGTCCTGCTTTGCGTAAAGCTGGTTTCGTTACTCGTGATGCTCGTGAAGTTGAGCGTAAGAAAGTCGGTCTGCGTAAAGCGCGTAAGCGTCCGCAGTACTCGAAGCGTTAATTCGCACCTGCGTTCAAAAGCGCCCAGTTTCCTTACGGAGCTGGGCGTTTTTTATGGGCGATTGTTAGGGTTGCGACAACTTGCCGCACCGGTAAATGCCGCGTCCGACAAGGGTTTCAGCCATTTTGTATCCAGTAATTGCCTTGTCAGAAATGGGGCTTTTCTTTACCATTTGGCAAATTTTTTGCGCGGCTTGATTTTTACTTAGTAGATGCCTGAATAACAGGCCACAAAGCTGATGGGAGACGACTGAATGAGCAATGACGGCGTGAATGCAGGCCGGCGTCGCTTTCTGGTGGCGGCCACTTCCGTGGTGGGTGCTGCAGGAGCGGTGGGTGCTGCGGTCCCGTTCGTGGGGTCATGGTTCCCGAGCGCCAAGGCCAAGGCCGCAGGGGCTGCGGTGAAGGTGAATGTCGGCAAGATTGAGCCTGGACAGCAGATGATTGCTGAGTGGCGTGGTCAGCCGGTGTTTATCGTGCGCCGTACTGAGGAGATTCTCGGTAACCTGGTCAAGGTCGAGGGGGGATTGGCCGATCCGGAATCCAAAGCGTCAACTCAGCCCACTTATGTGGACCCTGAAGTGCGCTCGATCAAGCCGGAAATCCTGGTGCTGGTCGGTATCTGCACGCATTTGGGCTGCTCCCCGTCCTTCCGCCCAGAAGTGGCGCCGGTAGATCTCGGTGCTGAATGGGTGGGTGGTTATTTCTGCCCTTGCCACGGCTCCCGTTATGATCTCGCCGGTCGTGTCTACAAGTCACAACCCGCCCCCTTGAATCTGCCAGTGCCGCCGCACTCATATGAGTCGGACGATGTCATTGTCATCGGTGTGGACCAGGAGAAGGCCTGATGAGCAAATTCATGGAGTGGATTGATGCGCGCTTTCCCGCCACCAAAATGTGGGAAGACCATCTAAGCAAGTACTACGCACCGAAAAACTTTAACTTCTTCTACTTTTTTGGCTCCTTGGCACTGTTGGTGCTGGTCAATCAGATCGTCACTGGCATCTGGCTGACCATGAGCTATACCCCATCGGCGGAAGAGGCGTTTGCCTCCGTCGAATACATCATGCGTGATGTGGAGTACGGCTGGATCCTGCGTCTGCTGCACTCGACCGGTGCTTCGGCGTTCTTCATCGTGGTTTATCTGCACATGTTCCGTGGTCTGCTCTACGGTTCCTATCAGAAGCCGCGTGAGCTGGTCTGGATCTTCGGCATGCTGATCTATCTGACGTTGATGGCTGAAGCCTTTATGGGTTATCTGCTGCCTTGGGGGCAGATGTCCTACTGGGGTGCCCAGGTGATCATCTCGCTGTTCGGTGCGATCCCGGTGATCGGTGACGATCTGACTCAGTGGATCCGTGGTGACTATCTGATTTCGGGGATCACGCTGAACCGCTTCTTTGCGCTGCATGTGATCGCGCTACCGATCGTGGTGCTTGGCCTGGTTGTGCTGCACATTCTGGCGCTGCACGAAGTGGGCTCGAACAACCCGGATGGTGTGGATATCAAGAAGCACAAGGATGCGAACGGTGTCCCGCTGGACGGTATCGCGTTCCACCCGTACTACACCGTGAAAGATATCGTCGGCGTAGTGGTGTTCCTGTTTATCTTCTGCGCGATCGTGTTCTTCTTTCCGGAAATGGGTGGTTATTTCCTCGAGAAACCCAACTTCGAAGTGGCTAACGCCTTCAAGACTCCCGAGCACATTGCGCCTGTTTGGTATTTCACGCCGTTCTACGCGATTCTGCGGGCGATTCCAGACAAGCTGATGGGCGTAATTGCCATGGGCGCCGCTATCGCAGTGCTGTTTGTGCTGCCGTGGCTTGATCGGAGTCCGGTCAAGTCCATGCGCTACAAGGGTTGGCTAAGCAAGATCTGGTTGCTGGCGTTCTGCGTTTCCTTCGTGATTCTCGGTGTGCTGGGTGTTCTGGCGCCGACTCCGGAGCGGACGCTGCTGTCGCAGGTGTGTACGTTCCTCTACTTCGCGTATTTCATCCTGATGCCGTTCTACACCAAGCTTGAGAAGACCAAACCGGTTCCGGAAAGGGTGACTGGCTGATGAAAAAGCTATTTGCTGCATTGATTCTCGCTGTACTGCCGGCTGTCTCTTTTGCGTCCGGAGGCCATGAGTTGGACAAGGTCGATATTGACCTGACCGATAAGGCTGCTCTGCAGGATGGCGCGCGGACATTCGCCAACTACTGTATGGGTTGCCACAGTGCCAAGTTCCAGCGTTACGAACGTGTCGCTGATGATCTGGGGATTCCACATGAGTTGATGCTGGAAAACCTGGTGTTCACCGGTGCGAAAATCGGTGATCATATGAAGATCGGCATGCAGCCGGCTGATGCCAAGAGCTGGTTTGGTGCTGCACCGCCGGATCTGACTCTGGTTGCTCGTGTGCGTGGCACTGACTGGTTGTACACCTATCTGCGTAACTTCTATGAAGATCCGGCGCGGCCCTGGGGTGTGAACAACAAGGTGTTCCCCAACGTTGGTATGCCTAACGTGCTGGTTGGCTTGCAAGGTCGCCAGGTAGTTGGCTGCAAGCAGGTGCAAGCGGTTGACGGGGGTAAGAAGCAGTATGACCCGCTGACCGGTACGCCGATTACTCATGAAGCCTGCGATCAGCTGACTGTGCTGCCGAAGACCGGCAAGCTGAATGAGGCGGAGTTCGACGAGAAGGTTAAGAATCTGGTGACCTTCCTGGAATACTCGGCCAATCCGGTGAAACTGCAAAGCCAGCGCATTGGTACCTATGTGCTGCTCTATCTGGCCTTCTTCTTCGTGTTTGCCTATCTGCTCAAGCGCGAATTCTGGAAGGACGTGCATTAATAAGCTGTTTTTTCCGCTGTTGACGTGCGCGCCCGCTTTGGGCGCGCACGTTTTTCTGCTTCTGATAACTTTAACAAGCGAGGAGGACCGCCATGGGCGTGACCAACCGGTTGGCCTGTTACTCCGACCCCGCCGACCACTATTCCCATCGCGTACGTATCGTGCTCGCCGAGAAGGGTGTAAGCGCCGAGATCATTAATGTCGAACCGGGTCGCACACCACCCAAGCTGGCAGAAGTGAACCCCTACGGCAGCGTACCAACCTTGGTCGATCGTGATCTGGCGTTGTATGAATCGACTGTCGTGATGGAATATCTGGACGAACGCTATCCGCACCCACCCTTGTTGCCGGTTTACCCGGTGGCGCGGGCGAATAGCCGGCTGCTGATTCATCGTATCCAGCGTGATTGGTGTGTTCTGGTGGATCTGATCCTTGATCCGCGCAGCAAGGAACCGGCCCGAATTCAGGCGCGCAAGGAGTTGCGCGAAAGCCTGACAGGTGTGTCGCCACTGTTCGCCGATAAGGCATTCTTCCTCAGCGATGAGCTGAGTTTGGTAGATTGTTGTCTGTTGCCGATCCTCTGGCGTTTGCCGAAATTAGGGATCGAGTTGCCCAAGCCAGCCAAGCCGCTACTGGATTACATGGAGCGTCAGTTTGCCCGCGAGGCCTTCCAGGTCAGTCTGTCTGGCGTCGAGCGCGATATGCGCTAAAGCTGAAGGAGCTTTCGATGAACTCCAGTCGTCCTTATCTGATTCGTGCACTCTACGAATGGATTGTTGATAACGATTGCACGCCGCATCTGTTGGTCAACGCCGAGTATCCCGGCGTGCAGGTGCCTCAGGGCTTTGCCAGCGACGGCCAGATAGTGCTGAACGCCTCGCCGAGCGCTGTGCGCCATTTGCATATGGATAACGAGGCGGTGAGTTTCGAGGGCCGTTTCGGTGGGGCGGCGCACACCTTGTATATCCCCTCCACGGCTGTGTTGGCGATTTATGCTCGCGAGAACGGTCAAGGCATGGTCTTCGATTTGGAGTCGCCGGTGGTGGATGAAGAGCCGGACTCTGGGCCGGACGATGATGGTCCGTCCGGTGGTGAGCCGCCCAGACCGAGTGGGCGACCCAGTTTGAAAGTGGTTAAGTAGCCGATAAAAAGGCGATCCTCGGATCGCCTTTTTTGTGTCAGAGATACGTCGTCGGCTTAATTGATGTACTCGAACAGTTTTACGATTTTTTGCACGCCGGATACGCCTTGCACCAAGTTGCTAGCATTGGTGGCCTCTTGGCGGCTGACCAGACCCAGAAGGTAGACAATGCCGTTCTCGGTGATCACCTTGATCCGCGAGCTGGAGATGCTGTTGTCGGTAAGCATCTGGGTCTTGATCTTGGTGGTTAGTAAGGCGTCGTTGCTGCGGGCCAGGGCGGAAGATGGCTGGATAACCTGTAGTTCATTGTGCACTTTCCTCACGCCCTGTACTGAGCGCGCGGCCTGTTCGGCCATGCCTTTCAGTTCGCTGCGTGGCGTTTGGCCGGCGAGCAGCACCACGCCGTTATAGCTGGTCACGACTATGTGCGAGCCCACTGCCAGGTCTGGATTGGCTTTAGCGATTTTGTCGCTGACCTCTGAGGGGATGAATTGGTCATCGATTTTATTGCCGAACGAGCGGCTACCGCAGCCGCCGAGGGCGAAACTGAGTGCCAGAGCGACAAGGATTAGTGGCGAGCGGGTCATTCTTCACTCCCAAACAGTTGGCTATCGATCAGGTCACACAGGCAGTGAATGGCCAGTAGGTGGACTTCCTGAATGCGTGCGGTGACTCTCGACGGTACGCGGATTTCCACGTCTTCTGGTAGCAGCAGCGAGGCCATGCCGCCGCCGTCGCGGCCGGTGAGGGCGACCACGACCATCTCGCGGTCGTGGGCCGCTTGGATAGCCTGGATCACGTTGGCCGAGTTGCCGCTGGTGGAGATTGCTAGCAGCACATCGCCCGGCTGGCCGAGGGCGCGGATTTGCTTGGAGAACACTTCGTTGTAGCTGTAGTCGTTGGCGATCGAGGTGATGGTCGAGCTGTCGGTGGTCAGGGCTATCGCCGGCAGGCTCGGGCGCTCGCGCTCAAAGCGATTGAGCAGTTCGGAGGAGAAGTGTTGGGCGTCGCCAGCCGAGCCACCGTTGCCGCATGAAAGGATCTTGCCCTCGTTGAGTAGGGCGTGGACCATCGCTAGGCTGCCTTGCTCAATGAACGGTACTAGCACTTCCATGGCTTGCTGCTTGGTGTCGATACTGGCCTGAAAAAGCTGGCGGATACGGGATTGCATGTCCATCAGATATGACCTTCAGTGTGGCTGCTGATCAGGTGGCTTCAAGCTTATGTCGGAGGCCATCTGCTGCAAGGGTGTATCGCTCGGCAATCGCAGACCGGGGTCTGTGGTTTCGCCGAGGCTGTGCTCGGGTTTTGCTCTGCACGGATCGGGCGGCCAGGGCGCGTGGGGCGCCTGTGGTGACCGGGCCTGCAGTTCTCTTGTCGTGTCAGGCTGAATTGCGCTGGGCTTGCTCAGGTGTCAAAGGCGTTCTGGATCCAGTTCGGTTTTGCCGTTGAGTTGCCGTTGGCACTGATGGCTACGACATCAAAACGGCAGGGATGTTTAGCCCAGCGCGACTCTTGTTGCAGAAAGTGTTCTGCGGCGGCGGCGAGTTTTCCGCGCTTGCGCGCATCGACACTCTCCAGGGCACCGCCCCAGGCGGCATGCCGCCGGTAGCGTACTTCGACGAATACTACTGTATCGCCGTCGAGCATGACCAGATCGAGCTCGCCGCGTCGGCACAGCCAGTTCTGCGCCAGCAGGCGCAGGCCGTGCTGCTCCAGATGTTGGCGGGCCAGAGCTTCGGCCGCCCGGCCACTGGTTTGGCGGCTGTTGTTATCGATCAATTGATACTGTCGGGAAGGCGTTGGACCTGGCCGTCGCGGAACTCGGCCCAAGGTAGCTGGCGTTCTATGCGTTGCGTCGGGTTTAGGCTGAGGCTGCCGGAGAGACCGTCGACGCGGCTGTCTGGCAGAGCTTTGAGCTGGCTCAGGCGGGGTGCTAGGCGATAGGCGTCGACGCCCATGGCATAGAGCCTGCCCAGGCTGCCGGCAGCCTGGGGCCACTGGCTGCTGACTTGTTGGCGCAGTGGGTCATTCGCGTCGAGTAGCCAGGGCGTTTCGCAAAAACGAATGCCGTTGAGGTCGAGATACTGGGCCGGATTGCTGCTGCCGGTAAATAGGTGAGAGGTGGCATAGACCGGCACATCGCCGGCGTACTGGAAGGCTAGGGTCGGTTTGATCTGCTGCGCTTGCTGTGGAGTGGCGGCTAGGAAGATGAAGTCGACGTCTTGACGGCGCGCTGGCTGCGCGGCAATCGCTACGCCGAGAGTGCTTTGCAGGCGCTTGGCGCGGGCTTCGCTCTGGCGCAGCTGGAACAGATCAGCAATTTGCTGGGCTAGCTCGACGGGCTGATCGACGTGCTCTGCGGCGATCAGGCTTCCACCTGCAGCTTGCCAGCTTTGGCGGAAGGCGCCGAGTACGCGGTCGCCCCATTCGCCGCGCGGTACCAGTGCCACGGCGCGGCGCATGCCATCGGCCCAGGCCCGACGGGCTGCTTCGCGAGCCTCATCTTCGGCCGCGAGACCGAATTGGAACAATTGCGCTGGGCCTTCCTGACCGGCTTCGCTGTAGTTAAGGGCAAGGGTGGTAATTGGCAGTTGTTCGCGTTCACTGAGCTGTTTGACCAGCGGCTTCTCCAGTGGGCCGACCACCAGTTGTACGCCCGCGGCTTGAGCTTGGCGGTAGAAGTCGTCCAGCGAAGTCAGTTGCGAGCTGTCGTACAGTTCGATGGCGGGAGGGTTTTGGCCAGCTTGCTGGGCTTGGTAGTGGGCGGCGAGGAATCCGTCGCGGAGGGCGCGAGCGACCGAGGCCAGTTGGCCTTCCTGCGGCAACAGCAGGGCGATCTTGCTCAGCGGTTGGCTGGCCAGTTCTTTAAGTTTGCTCAGTGGGAGCGGCAGTTGTTGGGCGGCTGGGTGTTGCGGGTTCTGTTGGCGCCAGGTGTCGATGGCGGCCTGTTGTTGTTCCAGGCTGCCGACGCTCTTCGAGATCCGCGCCAGTTGCAACCAGCCAGTCAGGTCGGCATCGCCACTGTCTTGAAGTTGCTCGGGTGGCAGTGCTGCGACCAGCGCCCAGATGGCTTCATGGTTGGCATTGGCGGCTTCGCTGCTGAGCAGTGGCGCGATAAAGATCCGTTCGCGAGCTGCCGCCAGCGTCTGGCCATCGGCCTCAAGAGCGCGGGCGCGAACCAGTTGGGTGCGCGCCTGCTGTTCCACCGGTAGTTCGCTCAGGCGTCCCAGGCTTGGATGGTCAAGTGCTTGCAGGGCGGATTTTGGTTTGTTGCGCGCGAGTGCCAGCTCGGCGGCCAAGGTGTTGGCGAAAATCTGCTGGGCAGGTTTAAGGCTATCCAGTGGTACCTGTTCAAGGATGCTGGTGGCGCGCCCCAGATCCTTCTGGTTATAGGCCAGGTCGGCAGCGGATAAGCGCAGCAGAGCGGCTTGCTCTGGTTGGCTTTCAGTGGCTTGTTGCAGCAACTGCTCAATACTGGCTTCAGGGGTGCGTGGCAGTTCGCCAAGGCTGGACGAGGGCGAGCTGGCACAGGCAGCCAGCAGGCCGGCGAGGCAGAGGGCGGAGAGCGGTCGCAGGCAGGCGATCATGTAAGCGTTCCTGATACTTGATCAAATGAAGGGCGAATTGTACCCAAGCCCCGCCGGGGGCGCGATGTTGATGGTGTGAATCGGGCTACAATGCCCGCTTTATGTGATCCATGA
This sequence comes from Pseudomonas cavernicola, assembly GCF_003596405.1. Lineage (NCBI taxonomy): Bacteria > Pseudomonadati > Pseudomonadota > Gammaproteobacteria > Pseudomonadales > Pseudomonadaceae > Pseudomonas > Pseudomonas cavernicola. The sequence continues at coordinate 58,364 of NZ_QYUR01000002.1, read as the reverse complement.
GGTGTGCGTTGTGACCGCTCCAGGTGCTCTGAATTCCGCTACTGGCACGCTTTATGTGGTGGCGACGCCCATCGGTAATCTGGATGACATCAGTGCGCGTGCGCTCAAGGTGTTGCGGAGTGTGGCGCTGATTGCCGCAGAGGACACGCGTCATTCGATCCGTTTGCTGCAGCATTTCGGTATTGCCACGCCACTGGCGGCTTGTCATGAGCATAACGAGCGTGATGAAGGCGGGCGTTTCCTGGCCCGCTTGCAGGCAGGGGATGACGTCGCGCTGATTTCTGATGCCGGTACTCCACTGATTTCCGATCCTGGCTACCATCTGGTTCGCCAGGTGCGGGCGGCGGGCATTGTCGTCGTGCCGGTGCCTGGCCCTTGTGCGCTCATCGCAGCACTGTCAGCCGCAGGTTTGCCATCGGATCGTTTCATCTTTGAAGGTTTTTTGCCGGCGAAGGCGGTGGGGCGGCGTGCCCGGCTTGAGTTGGTAAAAGAAGAATCGCGTACGCTGATTTTCTATGAGGCGCCGCATCGAATACTGGAGTGTCTGGAAGATCTAGAGGCGGTCTTTGGTGGTGAGCGCATGGCCGTGTTGGCGCGTGAGCTGACTAAGACTTTCGAGACCTTGAAAGGCTTGCCGTTGGCAGAGTTGCGCGCGTGGGTGGCGGCTGATAGCAATCACCAACGCGGCGAGTGCGTGGTGCTGGTGGCGGGCTGGCAGGCGCCGGAAGGTGACGAGGCCTTGAGTGGGGAATCCTTGCGAGTGCTTGATCTGTTGCTCAAGGAGATGCCGCTGAAGCGTGCGGCGGCACTGGCGGCAGAGATTACCGGGGTGCGCAAAAACTTGCTCTATCAGGTGGCGCTTGATCGGCAGAAAGACGTTTAAGCTTGTTCTCATGCCTGCCTGCCGCTACCCTAGGCGGCGGAGAGTCGATCGGACAGTCGCTGTTTCATTTCGTTCCGCGTTCTTTATAGTGCGCTGCGCGAAGTGGAAGGGAGGAAAGTCCGGGCTCCATAGGGCTGAGTGCCAGGTAACGCCTGGGGGGCGTGAGCCTACGGAAAGTGCCACAGAAAATAACCGCCTAAGCGCTTCGGCGCCGGTAAGGGTGAAAAGGTGCGGTAAGAGCGCACCGCACGTCTGGCAACAGTGCGTGGCTAGGTAAACCCCACTCGGAGCAAGACCAAATAGGGATCCATTGGCGTGGCCCGCGCTGGATCCGGGTAGGTTGCTAAAGGCGTCCAGTGATGGCCGTCGTAGAGGAATGACTGTCCTCGACAGAACCCGGCTTACAGATCGACTCTCCACCTTTTCTTCTATCTGCTTCACCTCCCGCATCGCATTTCTAATACCGAAAAAATCTTACTCTTAACAAACTACTTTAAGTTTGAACTTCAGCTCACTGAGTTGGTTGAATTTCGCCCTCGAAAAGACCTCTAAAAGCCTCGCCGAAACCCCTCCTGAGCTCGCTAAATTGCCGTCCTATAAGGATTTTTCCCTCTTGGCGCGCCTTGACGGTGGGGTGGCCGCATTCCTATAGTGTGCATAAGTGGCATGAAGTGGCATGAAGTGGGTTTTTTGGGCATGGACAGCTAATCAAAGTGGGAGAGCGCAGCATTGTTTCGCGGAGCTAACGCCATATCTCTCGACGCCAAAGGGCGACTCGCGATGCCAAGTCGGTATCGGGACGAGATCGTTTCGCGTTCGAGTGGCCAGCTCATCGTCACAATTGATGCTATCGATCCTTGTTTATGTGTTTATCCGCTGCCCGAGTGGGAGCTGATTGAAGCCAAGCTCCGTGAGCTGCCCTCTCTGCGTGAAGAAACCCGTCGCCTGCAACGCTTGCTGATCGGCAATGCCGTGGATCTGGAGTTGGACGGTAGTGGTCGCTTCCTGGTGCCGCCGCGTCTACGTGAGTACGCCAAGCTGGACAAGCGCGCGATGCTGGTCGGTCAACTGAATAAATTCCAACTGTGGGATGAGGACGCCTGGAACGCTGTTGCTGATGCGGACCTGGCGGCCATTAAACAACCCGGCGGTCTGCCGGACGAACTGCGTGATTTGATCCTATGACTAGCGGCTTTCGCCACATCACCGTATTGCTTGATGAAGCCGTTGAGGCTCTTGCCGTGCGCGCGGATGGCTGCTACCTGGACGGCACATTTGGGCGCGGCGGGCACAGCCGGCTGATCCTCGAAAAACTTGGCCCCGATGGGCGTTTGCTTGGTTTCGATAAAGATCCGCAGGCGATAGCGACTGGGGAAACGCTGGCGGCCGAAGACGGCCGCTTTGTCGTTGTGCAGCGCAGTTTTGCGGAGTTGGGCGAGGAAGTTGCGGCGCGCAATATGACTGGCCGGGTGGCAGGGGTGTTGCTGGATTTAGGCGTCTCTTCGCCGCAGTTGGATGATGCTGAGCGCGGCTTTAGCTTCCTCAATGACGGTCCGCTGGATATGCGCATGGATCCGACTCGCGGTATTAGCGCGGCTGAATGGATCGCCAGTGCAGCCGAAGAGGAAATTGCTCGCGTCTTTAAAGAATACGGCGAAGAGCGTTTCGCCAAGCGTATGGCGCGCGCGGTAGTTCTGCGCCGTGCAGAGAAGCCTTTCGAGCGTACGGCCGACCTGGCTGAGGTGCTCAAAGTCGCTAATCCGGCTTGGGAAAAGGGCAAAAATCCAGCAACCCGTGCTTTCCAGGGGTTGCGTATCTATGTAAATAACGAGTTGGGTGACCTTGAGCGTGGTCTGGACGCCGCGTTGGAGGCTCTGGAAATCGGTGGGCGGCTGGTAGTGATCAGCTTCCATTCACTGGAAGACCGCATCGTTAAACTGTTTATGCGGCGCCATGTAAAAGGCGAGGCAGACAACCTGCCGCGTGATCTGCCGGTCCGTTTTGCTGCCTTTGAGCCGAGGATCAAGGTGCTTGGTAAGCCGCAATTCGCTTCGGAGGCCGAACTGAAGGCCAATCCACGTGCGCGCAGCGCGGTTATGCGCGTGGCGGAGAAGCTGCGGTGAGTCGCGCCTTTGCTAAGCCCTTGCCGGGCGGCAGCCTGCTGATGCTCGCGCTGTTTATTGGCGTGCTGGTATCGGCGATTGCCGTGTCCTACAGCTCGCACTGGAATCGTCAACTGCTTAATGCGCTTTATGCCGAACTCAGCGTGCGCGATAAGGCTCAGGCCGAATGGGGTCGCCTGATTCTTGAGCAAAGTACCTGGACGGCTCATAACCGCATCGAAACCCTGGCCAGTGAGCAGCTGAGCATGCGCATTCCTGAGCCGGCCGAAGTGCAGATGGTGGCGCCATGATGAAGCTCGAAGGCGCGCTTTATCCCTGGCGGTTCCGCGTGGTGCTCGCCTTGCTCGCGGTGATGGTGGGTGCTATCGCCTGGCGAATCATCGATCTGCAGGTGGTCGACCATGACTTTCTTAAAGGTCAGGGTGATGCGCGTAGCGTGCGGCACGTGCCGATTCCTGCGCACCGCGGCTTGATTACTGATCGCAATGGTGAACCTCTGGCGGTCAGTACCCCGGTCACCACGTTGTGGGCAAATGGTAAGGAGCTGCAAGCCGCACGTGATCGTTGGCCGGCATTGGCGGCGGCGCTTGGCCAGGAGCCGAAAGCTTTCGCTCAGCGTCTGGAGCAGAGCGCCGGGCGCGAGTTCATGTATCTGGTGCGCGGCTTGACGCCTGAGCAAGGTGAGGTCGTCCTCGATCTCAAGGTGCCGGGTGTTTACGCTATCGAAGAGTTTCGCCGTTTCTATCCGGCCGGCGAGGTTACCGCCCATGTGGTGGGCTTTACCGACATCGACGACCGCGGGCGCGAAGGCGTTGAGCTGGCGTTCGATGAATGGCTGGCCGGGGTGCAGGGCAAGCGCCAGGTCTTGAAAGATCGCCGCGGGCGCCTGATCAAGGATGTCCAGGTTACCCAGAATGCCAAGGCCGGCAAGGCTCTGGCCTTGTCGATCGATCTGCGCCTGCAATACCTGGCGCACCGCGAGTTGCGCAACGCCCTGACCGAGTTCGGCGCCAAGGCTGGCAGTCTGGTGATACTCGACGTCAAGACTGGCGAAGTACTGGCCATGGTTAATCAGCCCACCTACAACCCGAACAACCGCCGCAACCTGCAGCCGGCGATGATGCGTAACCGTGCCATGATCGACGTGTTCGAGCCGGGTTCGACGGTCAAGCCTTTCTCTATTAGCGCGGCTCTGCAAAGTGGCCGCTGGAAACCGACCGACACGGTCGATGTCTACCCTGGAACCTTGCAGATCGGTAAGTACACCATCCGCGATGTGTCGAAAAATGAAGGGGTGCTCGACCTGACCGGCATCCTGATCAAGTCGAGCAACGTCGGGGTGAGCAAGATTGCCTTCGATATCGGTGCCGAGTCGATCTACAGCGTCATGCAGCAGGTCGGACTGGGGCAGGATACCGGCCTGGGTTTCCCGGGCGAGCGGGTTGGCAATCTGCCCAACCACCGCGTCTGGCCGAAAGCGGAAACCGCCACCCTGGCCTATGGCTATGGCCTTTCGGTGACGGCGATCCAGCTCGCCCATGCCTATTCCGCCCTGGCCAACAACGGGCGCAGTGTGCCGCTGACCCTGACCCGTGCCGACCGCAGTGTGGCAGAGGGTGTTCAGGTGATCCCCGAGAGTGTCGCCAGAACCGTGCAGGGTATGTTGCAGCAGGTGGTGGAGGCACCCGGTGGGGTGTTCCGTGCCAAGGTGCCGGCCTACCACGTGGCCGGCAAAAGTGGTACCGCACGCAAGGCCACCGTGGGTAGCAAAGGCTACACCCAAAATGCCTATCGCTCGCTGTTCGCCGGCTTCGCGCCGATCAGCGATCCGCGCATCGCCATGGTTGTGGTGATCGATGAACCCAGCACGGGCGCCTACTACGGCGGCCTGATCTCGGCGCCGGTATTCGGCAAAGTGATGGCCGGCACTTTGCGCCTGATGAACATTGCCCCGGACAACTTGCTACCGCCGGTCGAGCAGGCCACGGTCGCCACTACGACGGGTCAGGGAGTGACACGCTGATGCCTATGCCGCTGAACCAGTTGTTGCCCGAGGCTGAAAGCTCGGTGCTGATCCGCGAACTAACCCTGGATAGCCGCAAGGTGCGTCCCGGTGATCTGTTCCTCGCCGTGCCGGGTGGCCAGCAGGATGGTCGTGTGCATATCTCCGACGCCATCGCTCGTGGTGCCGCCGCCGTGGCCTATGAGGCCGAAGGCGCAGCGGAGATGACGGCCAGCAGCGCGCAGTTAATTCCATTGAAGAATCTGGCGGGGCAGTTGTCGGCCATTGCCGGGCGTTTCTACGGTGAGCCAAGCCGCGCCCTGCATCTGGTTGGTGTGACGGGTACTAATGGTAAAACCAGTGTCAGCCAGTTGCTCGCCCAGGCGCTGGATCACTTTGGCGAGCGCTGCGGGATTGTCGGCACTCTCGGTACGGGCTTTCACAATGCTCTGGAACTGGGTCGCCATACCACGCCGGACCCGATCGGCGTGCAGGCGGTGTTGGCCAACCTGAAACAGGCCGGTGCACGAGCGGTGGCGATGGAGGTTTCCTCCCACGGGCTGGAACAAGGCCGTGTCGCTGCCCTGGCGTTCGATGTGGCGGTGTTCACCAACCTGTCGCGCGATCACCTGGATTACCACGGTTCGATGGAAGCCTATGGTGCGGCCAAAGCCAAACTGCTCAGCTGGCCGGGTCTGCGCTGCCGGGTGCTGAATCTGGATGATGCATTTGGCCGCCAGCTGGCTGTTGAGGTCCAGGAATCCCGATTGATCACCTATAGCCTGGACGACCCCAGCGCTTACTTGTATTGCAGTGATGCGCATTTCGATGATCATGGCGTACGCGCCAAGCTGGTCACGCCGAAAGGTGAAGGCAGTTTGCGCAGCTCGCTGCTCGGGCGTTTCAACTTGAGTAACCTGCTGGCGGTGGTCGGCGCCTTGCTCGGGATGGACTACCCGCTGGACGAAATTCTCAAAGTCCTGCCAGAGCTGCAAGGTCCGGCTGGGCGTATGCAGCGCCTGGGTGGCGGCAAGCAGCCGTTGGTCGTGGTCGATTACGCGCACACCCCTGATGCGCTGGAAAAAGTCCTCGAAGCCTTGCGCCCACATACTCAGGGCCGTCTGCTCTGCCTGTTCGGCTGCGGCGGCGACCGTGACCGCGGCAAGCGTCCATTGATGGCCGAGGTGGTCGAACGTTTGGCCGATGGCGTGTTGGTCACCGATGACAACCCGCGCGGTGAAGCGCCGCAGCAGATATTCGCCGACATCCGTGCGGGCCTGACGGCGCCTGAACGGGCCAGCTTCGTCTACGGTCGCGGTCAGGCCATCGCTCAGTTGATCGCTGGTGCCGAGGCTGCGGACGTGGTCGTTCTGGCCGGCAAGGGTCACGAGGACTATCAAGAGATCAAGGGGGAGCGTCAGCCGTTCTCCGATCTGGACGAGGCCGGCAAAGCCTTGGCTGCATGGGAGGTGGCGCATGCTTAAAGCCCTGTGTTTGAGTGAAATCGTTGCGGCCTTGAGGGGCCGTCTGGTCGGTGAAGACGCGCAGTTTGATGCGGTCAGCACCGATAGCCGTGCGATCCAACCGGGTCAGCTGTTCATCGCGCTGACCGGTCCGCGTTTCGACGGCCACTCGTATCTGAACGAAGTGGCGCAAAAAGGCGCCGTGGCAGCTCTGGTCGAACGCGAAGTAGCCGGAGTGCGGCTACCGCAACTGGTCGTGCATGACACCCGTCAAGCGCTGGGGCAGCTCGCCGCCTTGAATCGCCAGGCTTACCTTGGTCCGCTGGCGGCAATCACCGGCTCCAGCGGCAAAACCACGGTCAAGGAAATGCTCGCCAGCATCCTCCGCACGGGTATCTCTGGGCGCGGTGGCCCAGTACTGGCGACCCGCGGCAACCTGAATAACGACCTTGGCGTGCCGTTGACCTTGCTGGAATTGGTGCCGGAGCATGTCGGCGCAGTGATTGAGCTAGGTGCTTCGCGCATTGGCGAGATTGCCTACACAGTCAACCTGGCTCGGCCGCAAGTGGCCATCATCACCAACGCCGGCACCGCCCATGTTGGCGAGTTTGGCGGGCCGGAGAAGATCATCCAGGCCAAGGGTGAGATCCTCGATGGGCTCTCTGCAACAGGGGTCGCGGTCCTCAATCTGGACGATAAAGCGTTCGCGACCTGGCAGTTGCGCGCCAAAGCCCGCAAGGTGCTGAGTTTCGCGCTGGATAACCTCAAGGCGGATTTCCACGCCAGCGAACTGAGCCGTGACGCCCGCGGTTGCCAGGCCTTTAGCCTGCATAGCCCAGCCGGTAGCGCGCGGATTCAACTCAATCTGCTTGGTGTGCATAACGTCACCAATGCACTGGCCGCCGCCGCCGCCGCGTTCGCCCTGGGCGTGCCGCTGGTCGGTATCGTGGCTGGGCTGGAAAGCGTGCAACCGGTCAAAGGCCGCGCCGTAGCTCAGTTGGCGACGAACGGCATGCGCGTCATCGATGACAGCTACAACGCCAACCCGACATCCATGTGTGCGGCCGTTGATATACTCGCCGGCTTTTCCGGGCGAACCGTTCTGGTCCTCGGAGATATCGGCGAACTGGGCGACTGGGCCGAGCAGGGGCATCGCGACGTTGGCGCCTATGCCGCTGGCAAGGTTAGCGCTCTGTATGCCGTAGGCCCGCTGATGGCGCATGCCGTCGCGGCGTTCGGCGCTGGCGGTCGCCATTTCGTCGACCAGGCCAGCCTGATCGTAGCCCTGGGCGCCGAACAGGGCGACACCACCATTCTAATTAAGGGGTCGCGCAGCGCGGCGATGGAAAAAGTCGTCGCAGCTTTGTGCGGTACCAGCGAGGGGAGTCACTAAATGCTGCTGCTGCTGGCGGAGTATCTGCAACAGTTCTACAAGGGCTTCGCGGTCTTTCAATACCTGACCTTGCGTGGGATTTTGGGCGTGCTCACCGCGCTGGCGCTGTCGCTGTGGCTGGGTCCGTGGATGATTCGCACCCTGCAGATCCGCCAGATTGGTCAGTCGGTTCGTAACGACGGCCCGCAATCGCACCTGTCGAAATCCGGTACGCCGACCATGGGTGGCGCGCTGATTCTCTCGGCCATCGCCATCAGCACTTTGCTCTGGGCGGATTTGTCCAATCGGTATGTCTGGGTTGTCCTGATCGTTACGCTGCTGTTCGGTGGCATCGGCTGGGTCGACGATTATCGCAAGGTGATCGAGAAGAACTCGAAAGGTCTGCCAAGCCGCTGGAAATACTTTTGGCAGTCGGTGTTCGGTCTGGGCGCCGCGCTCTTCCTCTTTATGACCGCGCACCACCCGGTGGAAACCACCTTGATCCTGCCGGTCCTGAAGGATGTCAGCATCCCGCTGGGTATCGGCTTCGTCATCCTGACCTACTTCGTCATTGTCGGCTCGAGTAACGCGGTCAACCTGACCGATGGTCTCGACGGCCTGGCAATCATGCCCACGGTGATGGTCGGCGGCGCGCTGGGAATCTTCTGCTACCTGTCGGGTAACGTGAAGTTCGCCGAATACCTGTTGATTCCGTACGTGCCTGGCTCTGGCGAGCTGATTGTGTTTTGCGCCGCGCTGGTCGGTGCTGGTCTTGGCTTTCTCTGGTTCAACACCTATCCGGCCCAAGTCTTTATGGGGGACGTCGGCGCCTTGGCCCTTGGCGCCGCGCTGGGCACCATCGCGGTGATCGTCCGTCAGGAAATTGTGCTGTTCATCATGGGCGGGGTGTTTGTCATGGAAACCCTGTCGGTGGTGATCCAGGTCGCCTCCTTCAAGCTGACCGGCAAGCGGGTGTTCCGCATGGCACCGATTCATCACCACTTTGAACTGAAAGGCTGGCCGGAGCCGCGCGTGATCGTGCGCTTCTGGATTATCACCGTGATTCTGGTGTTGATCGGTCTAGCCACTCTGAAACTGCGTTAAGGACGAGGAACCCATGAGCCTGATCGCTACTGACCACTTCCGCATCGTTGTCGGCCTCGGCAAGAGCGGCATGTCGCTGGTGCGCTTTTTCGCGCGCCAGGGCATCCGCTTTGCTGTCGCTGACACGCGCGAGAACCCGCCGGAGCTGGCCACCATTCGTGAGCAGTTTCCGCAGGTCGAAGTGCGTTGTGGCGAGTTGGATGTGGACTTCCTCTGCCGTGCCGACGAACTCTACGTCAGCCCTGGTCTGGCACTGGCCACTCCGGCGCTGCAGCAGGCGGCCGTGCGCGGCGTGAAGCTGTTGGGCGATATCGAACTGTTCGCCCGCCACGCCAAGGCGCCGATCATTGCCATCACCGGCTCCAACGCCAAGAGCACAGTGACCACTCTGGTCGGCGAGATGGCTGCAGCCGCCGGTAAGAAGGTCGCTGTCGGCGGCAACCTCGGTACCCCGGCGCTGGAGCTGCTGAACGATGACGTTGAGCTGTATGTGCTCGAGCTGTCGAGCTTCCAGCTGGAAACCACCGAGCAACTGAATGCGGAAGTGGCCACCGTGCTGAATATCAGCGAAGACCACATGGACCGCTATAGCGGTCTGCCAGCCTATCACCAGGCCAAGCACCGGATCTTCCGCGGTGCTCGGCAAGTGGTGGTGAACCGCCAGGATGGCCTGTCGCGCCCGTTGATCGGTGAGCAGGTGCCGTGCTGGACTTTCGGCTTGAACAAGCCGGACTTCAAAGGTTTCGGCCTGATCGAGGAGGGGGGCGAGAAGCATCTGGCCTTCCAATTCGAAGCGCTAATGCCGGTGCGCGAACTGAAAGTCCGTGGCGCGCATAACCAGGCCAACGCTTTGGCCGCCTTGGCGCTCGGCCATGCGGTCGGCCTGCCGTTCGCGCCGATGCTGCAAGCGTTGCGCGCATTCACCGGCCTGGCGCATCGCTGCCAATGGCTGCGTGAGCGGGCTGGGGTGAGCTATTACGACGACTCCAAGGCCACCAACGTGGGCGCCGCGCTGGCGGCCATCGAGGGGCTGGGAGCGGATATCGCCGGCAAACTGTTGCTGGTGGCCGGTGGTGACGGCAAGGGTGCTGACTTCTCGGCTCTGCGTGCGCCAGTCGGCAAACATTGCCGCGCCGTCTTGCTCCTCGGGCGTGATGCGGAGTTGCTCGCACAGGCGTTGGGTGGTGAAGACGGGCGCGATGGCGTACCGCTGATTCGCGTGAAAACCCTCGACGAGGCAGTGCAGAAAGCCGCCGAACTGGCTCAGGACGGCGATGCCGTGCTGTTGTCGCCAGCCTGCGCCAGCCTGGACATGTTCAAGAATTTCGAAGAGCGCGGGCGCCTGTTTGCCCAAGCGGTGGAGGCGCTCTCCTGATGCTTACGTCACTGCTGGGAATCCTCCGTCCTTACCCGTCGCCGCTGTTTAGCCGGCGCGGCATCGACCTGGACTTCCCGCTGCTGGCGGGCTGCCTGACGCTGCTCGGCCTAGGGCTGGTGATGATCACCTCGGCGTCCTCGGAAGTCGCGGCCGTGCAATCGGGCAATCCGCTGTACCACATGATCCGCCACCTGGTTTACATCGTGATCGGCATTGGCGCGGCAGGCCTGATGATGATCATTCCGCTGGCCACCTGGCAGCGCATGGGTTGGATGTTGCTGGTCGCTGCCTTTGGCTTGCTGGTGCTGGTGCTGGTGCCAGGCATCGGCCGCGAAGTGAACGGCTCGATGCGCTGGATCGGCTTCGGCCTATTCAACGTGCAGCCGTCGGAACTGGCCAAGGTGTTCGTGGTGATCTTCCTCGCCGGTTATCTGGTACGCCGCCAAGAAGAAGTTCGCGAGAGCTGGATGGGTTTCTTCAAGCCTTTTATCGTGCTGCTGCCGATGGCCGGCCTGCTGTTGATGGAGCCGGACTTCGGCGCCACCGTGGTGATGATGGGGGCCGCGGCCGCCATGCTGTTCCTCGGTGGCGTGGGGCTGTTCCGCTTCTCCTTGATGGTCGCCTTGGCCGTTGGCGCAGTGTTCGTGTTGGTGCAGGCGCAACCTTATCGGATGGCGCGTTTGGTGACCTTCACCGATCCCTGGGCCGACCAGTTTGGCTCCGGCTATCAGTTGACCCAGGCGCTGATCGCCTTCGGTCGCGGCGAATGGTTGGGAGTGGGGCTGGGCAATAGCATCCAGAAGCAGTTCTACCTGCCGGAAGCCCACACCGACTTCGTGTTCGCGGTGCTGGCGGAAGAGCTGGGTCTGGTCGGGGCGTTGGCCACCGTTGGCCTGTTCGTCTTCGTGAGTGTGCGGGCCTTGTATATCGGGCTGTGGGCGGAGAAGGCCAAGCAGTTCTTCGCCGCCTATGTCGCCTATGGTCTGGCGTTCCTCTGGATTGGTCAGTTTCTGATCAATATCGGGGTGAACGTCGGCCTGCTGCCAACCAAGGGCCTGACCTTGCCGTTCCTCAGTTACGGCGGTAGCTCGTTGGTGATCTGCTGTGCCTGTCTTGGCTTGCTGCTGCGCATCGAGTGGGAGCGGCGCACGGTGCTGGGGAGCGAGGATGTCGACTTCGTCGAGAGTGACTTTGCCGAAGATAAACGCGCTGAGGAGATAGCCCATGGCCGCTAACGTTCTGATCATGGCGGGCGGCACCGGTGGGCACGTGTTCCCGGCGTTGGCCTGCGCGCGTGAGTTTCAGGCGCGTGGCTACAACGTGCATTGGCTGGGCACTCCACGTGGTATCGAAAACGAGTTGGTGCCGCAGGCTGGTATGCCACTGCACTTGATCAGTGTCAGCGGGCTGCGTGGCAAAGGCCCGTTGGCGCTGCTGAAAGCACCCTTCAGTCTGGTCCGGGCCTTGTTCCAGGCGCGCAGAGTCGTCCGTAAGCTGCGCCCGGTGTGCGTGCTTGGGATGGGCGGTTACGTCACTGGCCCTGGTGGGCTGGCCGCGAAACTGGCCGGTGTGCCGTTGATCATTCACGAGCAGAACGCGGTGGCCGGGACGGCCAATCGCAGTCTGGTGCGTTTCGCGACCCGCGTTTGCGAGGCGTTTCCGAATACGTTTAGTGCCTCGGCCAAACGCCGTACCACCGGCAACCCGGTGCGCGAAGAGCTGTTCCTGGAAACTCCGCGGCCCGCTTTGCAAAACCGTAAGCCACGCCTGCTGATTCTCGGCGGCAGCCTCGGTGCCGAACCGCTGAACAAGCTGCTGCCAGAGGCCTTGGGTGAAGTGCCGGCCGAGTTGCGTCCGGAAGTGGTCCATCAGGCCGGCAAGCAACACGCTGAGGTGACGGTAGACCGTTATCGCGCCGCTGGCGTGCAGGCTCACGTCGCCCCCTTTATCCAAGACATGGCTGGCGCCTATGCCTGGGCCGACCTGGTGGTATGCCGCGCTGGCGCGCTGACCATCAGTGAACTGGCTGCCGCCGGGCTGCCGTCGATGTTGGTGCCATTGCCGCACGCCATCGACGATCACCAGACCCGCAATGCCGACTATCTGGCGCGGGAGGGCGCTGCCTTCCTGCTGCCGCAAGCTACGACCGGTGCCGCCGATTTGGCCGAGCGCCTGACAGAGGTTTTGATGCATCCCGAACGACTGATCTATATGGCGAGCACTGCCCGCCGCCTGTCTAAGCCCGACGCCACCCGCACGGTGGTGGACATTTGCCTGGAGGTGGCCCGTGGTTGAGAGCCAAAAGGCCTTCCCGCAACCGGAAATGCGCCGTATCCGCCGGATTCACTTCGTTGGCATCGGTGGTGCTGGCATGTGCGGCATTGCCGAGGTGTTGCTGAACCTCGGCTATCAAGTCTCTGGTTCCGACCTCAAGAGGTCTGCGGTGACCGAGCGTCTGGAGAACTTCGGCGCGCAAATCTTTATCGGCCATAGTGCCGAGAACGCCGAGCATGCCGATGTGCTGGTGGTGTCCAGCGCGGTGAATACCTCTAACCCGGAAGTCGCCACTGCCCTGGAACGCCGTATCCCGGTGGTGCCGCGGGCGGAAATGTTGGCTGAACTGATGCGCTATCGCCACGGCATCGCCGTCGCAGGTACTCACGGTAAGACCACCACGACTAGCCTGATCGCCTCGGTGTTCGCTGCCGGTGGCCTGGATCCGACTTTCGTGATCGGCGGTCGTCTGAATGCCGCGGGCACCAACGCTCAGCTTGGGACCAGTCGCTATCTGGTGGCGGAGGCCGATGAGAGCGACGCGAGCTTCCTGCACCTGCAGCCGATGGTTGCCGTGGTCACCAACATCGACATGGACCACATGAGCACCTACGAAGGGGACTTCAACAAACTGAAGAAAACCTTCGTCGAGTTCCTCCACAACCTGCCGTTCTACGGCTTGGCCGTGGTCTGTGTGGATGATCCGGTGGTGCGTGAAATCCTGCCGCTGATTGCCCGCCCAACGATGACCTACGGCATCAGCGAAGACGCCGACGTGCGCGCCATCAATATCCGCCAAGACGGCATGCTCACCTACTTCACCGTGCTGCGCACCGGGCGCGAACCGTTGGATGTCTCGGTGAACATGCCGGGCAACCACAACGTCTTGAACTCCCTGGCCACCATCGCCATCGCCACCGATGAAGGCATTACCGACGAAGCCATCGTCCAGGGCCTGTCGGGTTTCCAAGGGGTCGGTCGGCGCTTCCAGGTTTACGGCGAACTGCCAGTCGACGGCGGCAACGTGATGTTGGTCGACGATTACGGCCATCACCCGCGCGAAGTCGCTGCGGTGATCAAGGCGGTGCGTGGCGGTTGGCCGGAGCGTCGTTTGGTGATGGTCTATCAGCCACACCGTTTCAGCCGCACCCGTGACCTGTATGAGGATTTCGTTCAGGTGTTGGCCGATGCCAACGTCCTGCTGCTGATGGAAGTCTACCCGGCTGGCGAAGAGCCTATCCCCGGGGCGGACAGCCGTCACCTGTGCCACAGCATCCGTCAGCGTGGGCAGCTCGACCCGATCTACATCGAGCGCGGCGCGGAGCTGGCGCCGATCGTTAAGCCGCTGCTACGCGCTGGCGACATCCTGCTCTGCCAGGGCGCGGGTGATATCGGCGGTTTGGCCCCACAACTGTTGCAAAGTCCCTTGTTTGCGGGTGGTGAGTTCGGTGGCGCCAGTGAGTCGGCCGCCGCGAGGAAGTCCAAATGAGTCGCGAATTGAAATCCAACCTGGCCCCACAGGCCTTTGGCCGCGTCGCCGTGCTGTTCGGTGGCAAGAGCGCCGAGCGTGCGGTGTCGCTGAAGTCCGGCAATGCCGTATTGGACGCGCTGCAGAGTGCCGGTGTGGATGCTTTCGGGATCGACGTTGGGGATGATTTCCTGCAACGCCTGGTCAGCGAGAAGATCGATCGTGCCTTCATCGTGCTGCATGGTCGCGGCGGTGAAGACGGCAGCATGCAGGGCCTGCTCGAGTGCCTGGAAATCCCTTACACCGGTAGCGGCGTGCTGGCTTCGGCGCTGGCGATGGATAAGCTGCGGACCAAGCAGGTCTGGCAAAGCCTCGGGCTGTCGACGCCGCGGCATGCGGTGCTGGCGAGCGCGGATGACTGCCGGTCGGCTGCTATGGAGCTGGGCTTCCCCTTGATCGTCAAACCGGCCCATGAAGGCTCCAGTATCGGCATGGCCAAGGTGAACAACGTCGACGAATTGATTGTCGCCTGGCAGGCCGCCAGCACTTACGACTCCCAGGTTTTGGTCGAGCAGTGGATTCACGGCCCCGAGTACACCATCGCCGTTCTGCGCGGCGAAGTGCTGCCGCCGATTGGCCTGGGCACGCCGCGCACGTTCTACGACTACGACGCTAAATACCTGGCTTCGGATACCCAGTACCGCATTCCCTGTGGCCTGGATGCAGCGAAAGAGCTGGAGCTGAAAGAGCTGACCGCACGCGCCTGTGAAGCCGTGGGAATCCAGGGCTGGGCTCGCGCGGACGTGATGCAGGACGCTGCCGGCAAGTTCTGGCTGCTGGAGGTGAACACTGTACCGGGCATGACCGATCACAGCCTGGTTCCTATGGCCGCTCGCGCCGCTGGCTTGGATTTCCAGCAGTTGGTGCTGGCGATTCTGGCCGACAGCGTTGAGGCGCGAGGTTAAGACCATGCACAGCGCCACGCTCCGTCATCAGCAACCCGTTACCGGCCGCGTCTCACCGCGCAAGCCGGCGCAGCGGGGTGCCAGCCGGATGGTGGCCAAGGAACCGCTGTCGGTGCGCCTGCCGAAGCCGAATTTTGGCCTGGTCAAACGTTTGCTCTGGCCGTTTCTGCTGTTGGCACTGGGCTTTGGTACTTACGAGTTGGTGCAGCGTTTGCTGCCCTATGCCGACCGACCAATCACCAAGATCAGTGTCAGTGGCGAGCTCAGCTACATCAGCCAGCAAGCCGTGCAGCAACGCATCGCTCCTTATGTGGCGGCGAGTTTCTTTACCGTCGACCTCGCCGGCATGCGTGCAGAGCTGGAGCAAATGCCCTGGATCGCCCATGCCGAAGTGCGCAGGGTCTGGCCGGATCGCGTGTCCATCCGCCTGGAAGAACAGCTGCCGGTCGCGCGTTGGGGCGAAGAGGCCTTGCTGAACAATCAGGGCCAAGCGTTTACCCCGCGCGAGCTGGCGAATTACGAAAACTTGCCGCAACTGGTGGGCCCGCAGCGTGCCCAGGAACAGGTGATGCAGCAATACCAAGTACTGAGTCAGATGCTGCGGCCGCTGGGTTTCTCCGTTGCCCGCCTGGAGTTGCGTGAGCGTGGCAGTTGGTTCCTTTCCACCGGCGTGAACAGCACCGGACAAAGCCTGGAATTGCTGCTGGGGCGTGATCATTTGGTCGAGAAAATGCGCCGTTTCGTCGCCATCTACGAAAAGAATTTGAAAGAACAGATCGCAAATATTTCGCGCATCGACCTGCGTTACTCCAACGGCTTGGCCGTGACGTGGCGTGAGCCGATAGTGCCGGTGACGGGCAAAACCGTCGCTGTGAAGTAAATCAGGAGAAGGCAAGTAACATGGCAAACGTGCAGAGCGGCAAGATGATCGTCGGCCTCGATATCGGCACCTCCAAGGTGGTGGCGCTGGTGGGCGAGGTTACGGCTGACGGCCAGCTGGAAATCGTTGGCATCGGTACCCACCCCTCGCGCGGCCTGAAGAAGGGCGTGGTGGTGAATATCGAATCCACCGTGCAATCCATTCAGCGCGCGGTAGAAGAAGCGCAAATGATGGCGGGTTGCCGGATTCACTCGGCCTTCGTCGGCGTGGCCGGTAATCACATTCGTAGCCTGAACTCACACGGCATCGTCGCCATCCGTGACCGCGAAGTCAGCCAGGCGGACCTTGAGCGTGTGCTGGACGCCGCTCAAGCCGTGGCGATTCCGGCGGATCAGCGGGTGCTGCACACCCTGGCGCAGGATTACGTGATCGATAATCAGGAAGGTGTGCGTGAACCGCTAGGTATGTCGGGCGTGCGCCTGGAAGCCAAGGTGCACGTGGTCACTTGTGCGGTGAATGCGGCGCAGAACATCGAGAAGTGTGTGCGTCGCTGTGGCCTGGAAGTCGACGACATCATTCTTGAACAACTGGCATCCGCGTATGCGGTGTTGACCGATGACGAGAAGGAGCTGGGTGTCTGCCTGGTGGATATCGGCGGCGGGACCACCGACATCGCGATCTTCACCGAAGGCGCCATCCGTCATACGGCGGTGATTCCGATCGCCGGTGATCAGGTCACCAACGACATCGCCATGGCCTTGCGCACGCCGACCCAATATGCCGAAGAAATCAAGATTCGTTATGCTTGCGCCCTAGCCAAACTGGCCGGTGCAGGCGAGACCATCAAGGTCCCGAGTGTCGGCGATCGTCCGCCGCGGGACCTGTCCCGCCAGTCGCTTGCCGAGGTAGTGGAGCCACGTTATGACGAGCTCTTCACTCTGGTGCAAGCCGAGCTGCGGCGCAGTGGCTACGAGGACTTGATCCCGGCCGGGATCGTTCTTACCGGCGGTACAGCGAAGATGGAAGGAGCCGTCGAGCTGGCCGAAGAGATCTTTCATATGCCGGTGCGTTTAGGCGTACCGCACAGCGTCAAGGGACTGGCCGATGTCGTTCGTAACCCCATCTATTCCACAGGCGTCGGCCTGCTGCTGTACGGGCTGCAAAAGCAGTCCGATGGCATCTCCATGTCTGGCATTAGCAGCAGCTATAGCGATGAGCCCAAGACACCTGTACTGGAGCGGCTGAAACGCTGGGTCCAGGGCAATTTTTGATGTTAAACCGCGTGTGCAGTAGGCGTTACAACTAGAAAGCAAAGGAGAGGGGACCATGTTCGAGCTCGTAGACAACATCCCGCAGAGTGCAGTTATCAAAGTAATCGGCGTGGGTGGCGGTGGTGGTAATGCCGTCAACCACATGGCCAAAAATAACATCGAAGGCGTCGAGTTCATCTGCGCCAACACCGATGCACAGGCATTGAAAAATGTCGGTGCGCGTACCGTGCTGCAACTCGGCACCGGTGTGACCAAGGGCCTTGGCGCTGGCGCCAACCCGGAAGTCGGCCGTCAGGCTGCGCTGGAAGACCGCGAACGTATCGCTGAAGTGCTGCAAGGCACCGATATGGTCTTCATCACCACTGGCATGGGCGGCGGTACCGGTACCGGTGCGGCGCCGATCATCGCTGAAGTGGCTAAGGAAATGGGCATCCTCACCGTTGCGGTGGTGACCCGTCCATTCCCGTTCGAAGGCCGCAAGCGCATGCTGATCGCCGAAGAAGGCATCCGGGCACTGTCCTTGAGCGTCGACTCGTTGATCACCATCCCCAATGAGAAGCTGCTGACCATCCTAGGTAAAGATGCCAGTCTGCTGTCCGCCTTTGCCAAGGCTGACGATGTATTGGCCGGTGCCGTGCGCGGTATCTCCGACATCATCAAACGTCCGGGCATGATCAACGTCGACTTCGCCGACGTGAAAACCGTGATGAGCGAAATGGGCATGGCGATGATGGGGACAGGCTGCGCCAGTGGCCCGAACCGTGCCCGTGAAGCGACTGAAGCGGCCATCCGCAACCCGTTGCTGGAAGATGTAAATCTGATGGGCGCGCGTGGCATCTTGGTCAATATCACTGCCGGTCCTGACCTATCGCTGGGTGAGTACTCCGACGTCGGTAACATCATCGAGCAGTTCGCTTCCGAGCACGCCACTGTGAAAGTGGGCACCGTGATCGATCCGGATATGCGCGATGAGCTGCATGTGACCGTAGTCGCCACAGGCCTGGGTGCGAAAATCGAGAAGCCGGTCAAGGTTGTCGATAACACCCTGCAACCGGCTGCTGTCGCGGCGACTGCAGCGCGTCAGGAACAGCCCTCGGTTAACTATCGTGACCTGGATCGCCCAACCGTGATGCGCAATCAGGCTCACGCCGGTGCGGCCACTGCGGCCAAGCTGAACCCGCATGACGACCTGGATTATTTGGACATCCCGGCCTTCCTGCGTCGCCAGGCTGATTAACGAAATGTATCAGGAGTATTGGGGTGATTGGTGTTCAGCAAAGGCCGGTTCTGCTATCATCGCCGGCCATTGTTGAAAACAATTCGCAACTAGTGCTATAGCGGCCAAAGCCATGATCAGACAACGCACCCTGAAGAACATCATCCGCGCCACTGGCGTCGGCCTGCATTCCGGGGAAAAGGTTTACCTGACCCTGAAGCCGGCACCGGTGGATACCGGAATCGTGTTTCGTCGTACCGACTTGGATCCTGTCGTGGAAATTCGCGCACGGGCTGAAAATGTCGGTGAAACCACCATGTCGACCACGTTGATCAATGGTGATGTCAAGGTGGACACCGTGGAGCACCTGCTTTCGGCCATGGCTGGCCTGGGCATCGATAACGCCTACGTCGAGCTCTCCGCGTCCGAAGTGCCGATCATGGATGGCAGTGCTGGGCCTTTTGTATTTCTGATTCAATCCGCTGGCCTGCAGGAGCAGGAATCGGCCAAGAAGTTCATCCGCATCAAGCGCGAAGTGACAGTGGAGGAGGGCGACAAGCGCGCCACCTTCGTGCCCTTTGACGGCTTCAAGGTGAGTTTCGAGATCGATTTCGACCACCCGGTTTTCCGCAATCGCACCCAGAGTGCAACGGTGGATTTCTCCAGCACCTCCTTCGTCAAAGAAGTGAGCCGTGCGCGGACCTTCGGCTTCATGAGTGACATCGAGCACCTGCGTTCGCAGAACCTGGCGCTCGGCGGCAGCGTAGAAAACGCCATCGTGGTCGATGAGTTTCGCGTGCTTAATGAAGACGGCCTGCGTTACGAGGATGAGTTTGTTAAACACAAAATCCTCGATGCCATCGGCGATCTCTATCTGCTTGGTAACAGCCTGATTGGCGAGTTCCGTGGCTTCAAGTCGGGACATGCGCTGAACAATCGTCTACTGCGTGCGTTGATTGAGCAGCAAGATGCTTGGGAAGTGGTGACCTTCGACGACGTGAAGAGTGCGCCGATCTCGTACATGCGGCCGGTCGCGGCCGGTTAAGCAAGACTCTCTCTTTTGCTGTTTTTAGAGGCCACCCCAGGGTGGTCTTTTTTTGGTGCGCCCAGCATGGGCGCAATCTTGTGGGTGAAAGTCCCACCGTGAGTTGACCACAGCGAACGAAGTGAAGCGCAACTGCATGAGGGTGACCGAGTGTGGGGAGGAAGCGTGGAGCGAAGCCGCGAGCCGATGAACAAGAACCGGATAGAAGGCGAAGCCGACCAGGGCGAGCGGGCCAAAAACCGCGAAGCTCTCGTGGTCAAGGGGCGGCAGCGTAGATCCGGCGGTTGTGCGGTGAAGGATTGCGTTCTTACCTGGGGAGATCTCGCCTTGTGCCTGAAAGGGCGACGGTGCAAGCCGGAGCGAGAAGTCAGCAGAGGCCGTAGTAACTGCCGGTTTGGAGTGAAGGGCCAAAGGAGTGGAAGGGTAAGTTTGCCTGACCATCCGAGACGGTGATTCTTCAGATGCCCGGATACGGGGCTCGTCATGAAAGGTGCAGCAGGTGAAGCCTGAGGTGCTTGTGACAGCGAAGAACCTGATCGGCCGGGTCGGGGTCAGATGAATCCAGGCGTCATGTTCGGGTACAGGCATGACGACCTCAACCGCTTCAACCGCCCGGTGCGGACCCGCATGCCGGGTGGTGTGGCAGGGGAGCAGCCAAATGGCTGCCCCCTATGCCGATTCTGTGATTTCTGTGCGATAGAGCTGTTTAGCGCAGCTCTACTTGCGGTCTTTGGCGTGGCTGGCCAGGCGTTCCAGGGCTGCGCGCAAATTTGGGTCGCTGATGCCGTCGGCGGTAGCCTGGATGCTGTCGGCGGCGCTTTGCGATAACTCAATAGTGTGACCGCTACCGTGCCTTGCGGCGGTGGGCGGTTGCACCTTAAAGAGGATTTTCGCTAAGTTCGTGAACTCGGCGAAGGCCTGTAGTTGGCGTTGCAGGCGCCGCTGCTGATAGCGCAGGCGGGTGGCCCAGTGACCATCGGTGACTATTAATAGCAGGCAGCCCTCGCGCCACGATGCTACATGGCAGTGCTCGCGGGCTGCGGGTTGCAACTGGCTTTCTAGCAAGCGCTGTAGATGCGCGAGGCGTTGGGCCTGGTTGAACAGCGCTTGCAGGGGCTTCGCCTCACGCAGCAGCGCAGCGGGAGCTCGGGCCGGTAACGGACGAAAAGCCATGGCGGGACGCCTGAGGTTGCAGAGTTGCCATGGTAGCAGAAAGGTCGCAGCCTCCAGTGCGCTGCGAGTGGCGACTGTTGGCGTGGCCGATTCTGCTTGGTAACTCGTCGGGGCTTGATTTTGGCGGTGCGGACTCCATATAGGGCAGTGGGGAAAGCTCAGTCGTTGCCGCTACAGGCCGAAACTGGCGCCAGCTGGCATGCGCGCTCTAGCGCTTGGCAGCGTTGCTCTGCGGTTAGCGAGTCGACTGTGCAGTCAGTCTAAAGCCGCAATATCACGGCTGCTGGCACACTGAAATAACGCTACTTTCCTCGCCAACGTTTCCGGGTAGAATGCCCGCTTCGCAAGCAGCCATGAGGGCTGCGCGGGCGACTCACGGGGCCGCCCTCCATCCATACGTGTGGAAGATCCTGTCGATATGTTTGCGCCTTTGTTGAAAAAGCTCTTTGGAAGCAAGAACGAGCGCGAGGTGAAGCGCATGCTCAAGACGGTGCAAGCCGTCAATGCGTTCGAGGAGCAGATGTTGGCTCTCTCGGATGAGCAGCTGCGCGCCAAGACCGAAGAGTTCAAGGCCCGTCTGGGCAAAGGCGAAACCCTTGATCAACTGCTGCCTGAAGCCTTCGCTGTGGCCCGAGAGGCCGGTAAGCGGGTGATGGGCATGCGTCACTTCGATGTGCAGCTGATTGGTGGCGCGACCTTGCACGAAGGCAAAATCGCCGAGATGCGTACCGGTGAGGGTAAGACCCTGGTGGCGACACTGGCGGTCTACCTGAACGCGCTGTCCGGCAAGGGCGTGCACGTGGTCACGGTGAACGACTACCTGGCCCGCCGCGACGCCAACTGGATGCGTCCGCTGTATGAATTCCTCGGGCTCTCCGTGGGGATTGTCAGCCCGTTCCAGCCGCCGGAAGAGAAACGCGCCGCCTACGCTGCCGATATCACCTATGGCACCAACAACGAATACGGTTTCGACTACCTGCGCGACAACATGGCATTCAGCCTGGACGAGAAATTCCAGCGCGAACTGAACTTCGCCGTGGTCGACGAAGTCGACTCCATCTTGATCGACGAGGCGCGCACCCCGCTGATCATCTCCGGCCAGGCCGAGGACAGCTCCAAGCTGTATATGCAGGTCAACCAACTGATTCCTCGCCTCAAGCAGCACATCGAGGAAGAAGAAGGTGTAGTCACTCAGGAAGGCCATTACACGGTCGATGAGAAGACCCGCCAGGTCGAGCTGAACGAGCAGGGTCACCAGTTCATTGAGGACATGCTGACCCAGACGGGGTTGCTGGCCGAAGGTGAGAGCCTGTATTCCGCGCACAACCTCGCTCTGTTGACCCACGTTTATGCCGGCCTGCGCGCGCACAAGCTGTTCCATCGCAACGTCGAATACATCGTGCAGAACGATCAGGTCTTGCTGGTCGACGAGCACACTGGCCGGACCATGCCGGGTCGCCGTCTCTCCGAAGGTCTGCACCAGGCGATCGAAGCCAAAGAAGGTCTGAATATTCAGGCGGAGAGCCAGACACTGGCCTCGACTACCTTCCAGAACTACTTCCGCCTCTACAACAAACTGTCCGGCATGACCGGTACGGCCGATACCGAAGCGTTCGAGTTCCATCAGATCTACGGTCTGCCCGTGGTGGTGATTCCGCCGAACAAGCCGTTGGCGCGTAAGGACTTCAACGACCTGGTCTATCTGACCCAGGATGAGAAGTACGCAGCGATCATCGCCGATATCAAAGAGAGCCAAGTGATAGGGCGTCCGGTGCTGGTGGGCACGGCCTCGATCGAAACCTCGGAGTACGTCTCGCAACTGCTGACCAAGGAAGGCATCGAGCACAAGGTGCTCAACGCCAAATTCCACGAGAAGGAAGCCGAGATCATCGCCCAGGCCGGTCGCCCAGGCGGGCTGACCATCGCCACCAACATGGCCGGTCGCGGTACCGACATCCTCCTGGGCGGCAACTGGGAAGTCGAAGTGGCGGCCCTGGACAATCCGATGCCTGAGCAGGTCGCGCAGATCAAGGCCGACTGGCACAAGCGTCACCAGATGGTAGTCGAGTCCGGTGGCCTGCATGTGATCGCGTCCGAGCGTCATGAGTCGCGGCGTATCGACAACCAGTTGCGTGGTCGTTCCGGTCGCCAAGGCGACCCGGGTTCCAGTCGCTTCTACTTGTCGCTGGAAGACAACTTGATGCGCATCTTCGCCTCGGATCGGGTGAAGAACTTCATGAAGGCCCTGGGCATGCAGTCCGGCGAGGCAATCGAGCATCGCATGGTGAGCAACGCCATCGAGAAGGCGCAGCGCAAAGTCGAAGGGCGTAACTTCGACATGCGTAAGCAACTGCTCGAATTCGACGACGTGGCGAACGAGCAGCGTAAAGTCATCTATCACATGCGCAACAGCTTGCTGGCCGCCGACGACATTGGCGAAACCATCGCCGACTTCCGTCTGGAGGTGCTGGACGGCACCATCAGTCAGCA
Organism: Pseudomonas cavernicola; assembly: GCF_003596405.1. NCBI lineage: Bacteria > Pseudomonadati > Pseudomonadota > Gammaproteobacteria > Pseudomonadales > Pseudomonadaceae > Pseudomonas > Pseudomonas cavernicola. The sequence continues at coordinate 35,257 of NZ_QYUR01000002.1, read as the reverse complement.
CATTCCGCCGCAATCGCTGCCAGAACAGTGGAACGTTGCCGCTCTGGAAGCCGCGCTGTTCAGCGATTTCAGCATCAAACTGCCGATTCAGCAGTGGCTCGACGACGATGCTCACCTGTACGAAGAGCCGCTGCGCGAGAAGATCCTCGCCGCCCTGCTCGCGGCGTACAACGAGAAGGAAGACTTGGCCAGCGCCGAAGCGCTGCGCACCTTCGAGAAGCAGATTCTGTTGCGGGTAGTGGACGACCTGTGGAAAGACCACCTGTCGACCATGGATCACTTGCGTCACGGTATTCACCTGCGCGGTTATGCGCAGAAGAACCCGAAACAGGAGTACAAGCGCGAGTCCTTCACCCTGTTCCAGCAACTGCTCGACTCGATCAAGCGCGACACCATTCGCGTGTTGTCCCATGTGCAGGTGCGGCGCGAAGATCCGGCCGAAGAAGAGGCGCGTCTGCGTCACGAAGCGGAGCAACTGGCGCAGCGTATGCAGTTCCAGCATGCCGAAGCCTCAGGCTTGGCGCCGCTGGAGCGGGCTGAACCTGAAGGCGAAATTGCCGTGGCGACGTTTGCGCCAGTGCGTAATGAGCAAAAAATTGGTCGCAACGAGTTGTGCTACTGCGGTTCGGGCAAGAAGTACAAGCACTGCCATGGGCAAATCAACTAGTCGGCGTAGGCTGGGTAGAACGTAGTGAAACCCAGCTCGTGATTAGTAATGCGCTGGGTTTCGCGGTGCTCTACCCAGCCTACTGACGCCGCGACCGGCTTAGCCGCTCGCGGCGTTTTTGGCTAAATTTGCGCCGTACCGCTTCGGTGCGGTTTTAACTCTACTGCTTATGACAAGGAGCTCACTCCATGCCTGTTGGTCTTGGCCCTCTGCCTACCCTGCACCCGGTTCCCGGTTTTGAACTCGGCATCGCCTCTGCCGGCATCAAGCGCGCTGGGCGCAAGGATGTGGTGGTCATGCGGTGTGCCGAAGGCTCTAGCGTGGCTGGAGTGTTCACCCTTAACGCGTTTTGTGCAGCGCCGGTCATTCTGGCCAAGAAGCGCGTGCTCGGCCCGGTCCGTTACCTGCTGACCAACACCGGCAACGCCAATGCCGGCACGGGCGAGCCAGGCCTGCTCGCCGCGACGCGTACCTGCGCCAAGCTGGCGGCGCTGGCGGGCGTGGTGGAGAGCGCGGTACTGCCGTTCTCGACAGGGGTTATCGGCGAGCCGCTGCCGGTGGAGAAGATCGAGGGCGCGCTGGCGGAGGCCTTGGCCGACCTGTCTGCGGACAACTGGGCGGCTGCCGCCAGTGGCATCATGACCACCGACACCCTGCCCAAAGGCGCCAGCCGCCGGTTCGTGCACGATGGCGTGACCGTGACCGTGACCGGCATCAGCAAAGGCGCCGGGATGATCAAACCGAACATGGCGACCATGCTCGGCTACATCGCCACCGACGCCAAGGTCGCCCAGGGCGTGCTGCAGGATCTGCTGCGCGATGCGGCGAATAAATCCTTCAACCGCATCACTATCGACGGCGATACCTCGACCAACGATTGCTGCATCCTGGTTGCTACCGGCCAATCCGAGCTGCCGGAAGTGACGCAAGCCAGCGGCGCGTTGTTCGCCGAACTGAAGCAAGCGGTGCTGGAGGTGTCCATGGAGCTGGCCCAGGCCATCGTGCGTGATGGTGAAGGCGCGACCAAGTTCGTCACCGTACAGGCGAATGGCGGCGCGACCCATCAAGAGTGCCTGGACGTCGCCTATGCCGTGGCCCACTCGCCGTTGATCAAGACCGCGTTGTTTGCCTCCGACCCGAACTGGGGCCGGATCCTCGCGGCTGTCGGCCGCGCCGGTGTGGCGCAGCTGGATGTGAGCAAGATCGACGTGTTTCTCGGCGACGTCTGTATCGCCAGCCGTGGTTGCCGCGCCGCCAGCTACACCGAAGAGCAGGGCGCCGCGGTGATGGCCGAGGCGGAAATTGGTATCCGCATCGAGCTGGGCCGTGGCACTTGCAGCGAAACGATCTGGACCACCGACTTGTCCCACGAATATGTGAGAATCAACGCGGAGTACCGCTCCTGACACCGCCTATTCCCGCTTTTCATCCCAGGATAAAAAATGGGAATTTGCCTTTTGCCTTCGGCGCCTCTTATGGTTCCCTCCAGGTTGTTTGGAATCTGACGAACTAAGGAGAGGCGTATGTCTTTGACTCTGGTAATTGGCGACAAAACCTATTCCTCTTGGTCGCTGCGCGCCGCCCTGGCGCTGGAGCTGACCGGCGCGCCCTATGACGAGGTGCTGGTGCACCTCAACCGCGCGGATACCCATGCGCGGATTCTCGAGCATTCGCCCACCGGCAAGGTACCGGTGCTGAAGACCGAAGAAGGCCCGGTCTGGGACTCCATGGCGATCGGTGAATACCTCGCGGAGCGCTTTCCCGAAGCCCATCTGTGGCCGCGCGGGCAGTACGCGCGCGCGGTGGCGCGGGCCGTTTGTGCGGAGATGCACAGTGGCTTCGTCGCCCTGCGCACGCACATGCCGATGGACCTCAAGCGCGCTCGGCCGCTGGAGCCGCTGCCGGCCGAAGTGCAAGCGGATATCGAGCGGGTCTGTAGGTTGTGGGCCGAGTGCCGTGCCGAGTTCGGTCAGGACGGGCCTTTCCTGTTCGGCCACGCCAGCTTGGCGGATGCCTTCTTCGCGCCGGTGGCTACGCGCTTGCGTAGTTATCAGGTTGTCCTGCCGGCTGCGGCGGCGGCTTATGTTGAAACCATTTACCAGTGGTCGGCCTTCCAGGGCTGGTACCAGGCAGCACTTGAGGAAAGCGTGGCGTGAAACGAGTGCATGTAGCGGCGGCAGTGATCCGCGGTGTGGATGGGCGGGTGCTGCTTGCCCGCCGCCTGGAGGATAAGCACCAGGGCGGTCTGTGGGAGTTTCCGGGCGGCAAAGTGGAAGAGGGCGAGTCAGTGCCGGCGGCGCTGCACCGTGAATTGGCCGAAGAGCTGGGGATTCAGGTGAGCGCCGCGCGGCCGCTGATCCAGGTGCAGCACGACTATGCGGATAAGCACGTGTTGCTGGACGTCTGGGAGGTGTCGGCCTTCAGCGGTGAGCCGCATGGCGCCGAGGGCCAGCCGCTGGCCTGGGCTAGCGCGAAACAGTTGGCGGATTATGAGTTTCCGGCCGCCAACCGGCCGATAGTGGCCGCCGCGCGCCTGCCGGCGCACTACCTGATCACTCCGGAGAACCTGGAGCCGCAGGCACTGCTGCGGGGGCTGAAAGCCGCCCTGGACAGTGGGGTTCGGCTGGTGCAACTGCGCGCGCCGACTATGTACGACCCGCAGTACCGCGATCTGGCGGTGGACGCCGTGGGGTTGTGTGCCGGGCGCGCACAGCTGATGCTGAAAGGCCCGCTGGAGTGGTTGGGGGATTTCCCTGCGGCCGGCTGGCACCTGACCTCGACCCAACTGCGCAAGCTGGTCAGCGGCGGTCGGCCGTTCCCGTCGGCGCGCTGGCTCGCGGCGTCCTGCCACAACGCCGAGGAGTTGACGCTGGCGGCGCAGATGGGCGTGGATTTCGTCACCCTGTCACCGGTGCAGGCCACTCAGACCCATCCCGAGGCGCAACCTTTGGGGTGGGACAAGGCCGCTGAGCTGATCGCCGGTTTCAATCAGCCGGTCTATCTGCTCGGTGGTGTCGGTGCGACCGAGACCGAGCGTGCCTGGCAGATTGGCGCGCAAGGGGTGGCGGGCATCCGCGCGTTCTGGCCGCAGGCCGAATAGGCCGGCCCTTGGTCGACAAGCCCGCGTCGGATAATCCTGCGGGCTATTTGCCTTAGTAGTTTTCCGGCTTCGGGGCGGCTTTCCAGAGGACTTCATTGATCTGCATGCGCTTGGCAATCAGCCGGGCGGCGACGAACAGCAGGTCGGACAGGCGGTTGATGTAAGCCAGCCCAACTCCCGTCAGGGGTTCCACCGCGTTGAGCTGCTGGCAGCGGCGCTCGGCGCTGCGCGCCAGGCTGCGGCAGACATGGGCCTGCGCGACCAATTGCGAGCCACCCGGGAGGATGAAGTTTTCCAGCGGCCCCAACTCTTCGTTCCAGCGATCGATGGCGGCTTCCAGGCGCTGCACCTCGGCCAAGTTCAGGGCCTGATAGACCGGCATCGCCAGTTCGCCGCCGAGGTCGAATAGGCGGTGCTGGCAGGGTGCCAATACTTCGATCAGTTCGCTGAGCCCCGGCCACATGCCCTCCTGCTCGGCCAAGCCTGCGAGTAGCAGGCCCAGTTGGCTATTCAGTGTATCCACCTCGCCCATGGCCTCCACCCGCGGGTGATCCTTCGGTACCCGGCGGCCGTCGGCTAGGCCGGTTTCGCCGGCGTCGCCGGTGCGGGTGTAAATCTTCGAAAGTCTGTGACCCATGCTTAGGTAGTCCTATAGTCCTGAGGTGTCCTGGGCAGGTGCCAGCGGCAGGCGCAGAGTGAAGCAGGTGCCCTGGCCGAGCGTGGATTGCACTTCCATCTGCCCTTTGTGGTTGTTGGTGATGATGAAGTAGGAGACCGATAGCCCCAGCCCGGTACCCTGGCCGATCTCCTTGGTGGTGAAGAACGGCTCGAAGATGCGCTTGCGCACCGGTTCAGGCATGCCGACACCGTTGTCTTCGACCTGAATCTCCACCCAGGGGGGAGTCAGGCGCGTGCGCAAGGTGATGCGTCCGGGCTCCAGCGGCTCAGCGCCCGGCTCGGCTTCGCGTTGATGAATCGCTTGGGCGGCATTTTTCAGCAGGTTGAGCAGTACTTGTTCCAGTTCATTGGCGATGCCAGGCACCGGGCCGATCTGCGGATCGAACTCGCGCAGGATGCTCAGGCCCTTGAAGTCGAAGCCTTCGGTCAGGTCGAAGTCATTGCCGGCAATGTCCACGGCCTGGTCGAGCAGCGCCGGCAACTGGCAGGGAGCGAGCTGACGATTGCTCATGCGGCTGAAACTGAGCATGTGTGTGACGATTTTCGCCGCTCGCGAACCGGCTTGCTGGATACCATCCAGTAGTTGCGGGACTTCACGGCCGTGCAGGTAGCGATTGACCGTCTCCAGTGAGACGCCCACGGCCTCGGCTTGTTCGAGATTCTTCGGTAGCTCGGCAGACAAGCGCCGGCGAATGTTTTGCACGTTGTGCAGGATGGCGCCCAGCGGGTTGTTGATCTCGTGGGCCATGCCGGCGGCCAAACCGCCTACCGAGAGCATCTTCTCGGACTGCACCATCATCTCTTCCAGCGACAGGCGCTGGGTGATGTCGTCGATACGGATTACCGCGCCGCGGCCGGCGCCGCCCATCAGTGGATAAAAAGTCAGGGCGTAATGTCGCGGCGCTTCATCCTTGAACCAGGTCACGCGTTCGATTTTCTCCACCTTGTGCCGTTCGGCGGTGTGTTTGAGCTGCTGCAGGAACGGCTTGAGGGGTGGAAAAGCCAGGAATACCGGCTGGTTCAGGGCCTCGTCCAGCCGGGTGCCGGAAAGGGCGCTGGCTTCCTGGTTCCATTGGGTGACGTAGAGCTGTTCGTCGAGGGCGATCAGTGCCGAGGGCATCGAGTCGATGATGCTGTTCAGGTAGTTCTGGAAGCCGGTGAGCTTCTTTTCGATCTTGCTGCGTACCTGCACTTCCAGCTCCAGCTTGCGGTTGGAGTGGCGGGTTTCCTCGGCCAGGCTTTGCGCCTGGTCGAAGGCCATTTGCGCATCGTCGCGGGCGCGCTTGAGCTGCTGCTCGCGCGCCTCGATGCGTGACAGCATGGTGTTGAAGGCCTCCGCCAGGCTGCCAATTTCGTCCTGATTGCCGCGGGCGGCGCGCAGGGCATAGTTCTCTTCGCGGGTGACCTGGCGCGATAACTCTTCCAGTTTGCGGATCGGCCGAGTCACCATGCGGCGGATCTGTCGGGCCACCACGCTCCAGAGCAACACGCTGAAGGCGAGAATCACCAGGCTGGCGGTCAAGGTGCCGGTGTAGAAGGCGCCGGGAAGCTCGCTGGAGGCGACCAGCAGCAGATGGCCAGGGGCTTTGCCGGTTTGTGGCAGTTCGATCAGTTGGTTGGCGCGAAACTCACCGTAGCGCCAGCTGTCCAGCTGTTCGAGGCGCTGCGGCAACTGCAGGTCCTCGCCGAGTTCCAGCTGGGCCAGGCTCTGCCCGTGGCTGTCGTAGAGTACGGCCGCGCGTAGCGGCGCGTAGCTGTTCAGCCGTTGCAGCAGGGCATCGGCAGCGGCTGGCGAGCTGAGCGCTTCATTGCTAAGGGATGGGCTGGCAATCAAGCGGCCAAGGGTCTGCAGGGCTTGCGGCGCCATGTTTTCTTGGGAGATCCAGTAGGCGGCGCTGATAAAGGCCAGGTTGGCCACCAACAGGACAGTGGTCAACAAAGCCAGCAGCGCGACCAGGAGTTTGCGGCCAACCGGGAGGTTTTCAAGGCGCTTGCGCAGGGTCATGAGCAGATTGATCGCGGCTGACGGATGAACTGGCAGGGTAGCGCGGGCGTTACTGGGTGGGCAATCCACGAGCGTTTAGATGGCTGACCAGGCGTCCATGTAGGGCATTCAGGTGCGGCAGTTCGTGCTGATGTCGGTGGGCCACGGCGCAGGCATGCCCGAGTAGAAAGCTGATCTCGGTACGCCGGCCTTGGGCGACGTCCTGGTGCATCGACGAGTAGTTGGCGGCGGTGGCCTTGATCACCCGCTCGACTTCTTCCTCTAGCTGCTCGGCGGCTGCGGGCTGACCGCATAGGCTCAGCAGTTCGCCCAGTTCGGCGCAGAGGGTGGCGACTTCCGCCGGGTGCTCGAGCAGGCCGCCGTTGCGGCAGTCGTAGAGCACCGTCAGGGGGTTGATCGCGCAGTTCAGCGCCAGCTTGCGCCACAGGCGGGTGAGGATGTCGGGGGTCCATTGGTGAGGAATGCCGGTGCTGCCGAGCTGTTCGAGCCAGGTTGGGGGTGTGGGGTCGAGCGGGTCGCCGAGCCAGGTGTAGCCATGCCCGGCAAACACCACGCGGAAATCGCCATCACGAAACGCACCCTCTGTGCTGGAGGCGAGGATGCAGCGCGTGCGCGGTAGACGAGCGGCCGCCGCGTCCTGGCTGCCCATGCCGTTCTGCAGGAGGATCAGTTCGGCATCTGCAGTCAGGCGGTGGGCCAGGCTGGCGACCGCTGCTTCTGCGTCGTAAGCCTTGCAGGCCAGCAACAGCAGGCGGATCGGGGTTGAGTCCGCCGGGGTTTGCGCGGCGATTGGATAGAGGCTGCTCTGGCCATGTTCCACCAGAGTCAAGCCGCCGGCTGCGCGGTAGGTTGCCAAGCGTGCACGGTCGCGCAGGAGCAAACGCACGGGCAGGCCGGCGCGCGCCAGTCGAGCGGCCCAGAGGCTGCCCAGGCTACCGGCGCCAAGCACGTGCCAGGTCATGGTCACTTTTGCAGCGGCAGGCGCATCGCCGCCACCCGGCCGCTCGCATAAGACTCAGGCAGCAGCGTGGCGGCGTGCCGGATCAGGCTTTCCGGCTCGATGGGCAGTGCTTTGGCGTCCATGCCGATTAGGCTGATACCGGCCTTGAGGGTGATGAAGCCTTCGCTGGTCTTGAAGGCTTTCAGGTTCAGGCCCTCATGCAGGCGTTTGAAGCTGCTCGGTGAGCACTCTTGCAGGTCTTCGAGCAGGGTGAGCAAGCCGAAGTGGTTGTCGTCCAGCCGCGTCAGCACGTCTAGCGGGCGCACCAGCTGTTGCAGACGACGGGCGACCCCGTGCAGCAGTTCGTTGTAGAAACCTTGGCCATATTGCTGGCGTAATTGCGGGGCATCCTGCAAACCGATCAACAGGTAACACACTGCGCCGCCGCGGGACTCGATCTGGCGCAGGCTGTCGACCAACATCTGCTGCAGGTAGCGCGGATTGCCCAGGCCGGTCATGGAGTCGACCAGGTTGCGTTGTTCCAGGCTGGCGATGTTCTGCTTCAGTAGGCGGTTTTCCTGCAGCAGGCGTTGCAGGGTGTTGCACAGGCGGTCGGCGGCGTAGATCCGCGGCACCAGTTGCTCGCTCATCGCCGCCTTGCTGATGAAGTCATCGACGCCGCGGTCGAAGGCTTCGTTGAGCACGTTCTCGCCTTCCTTGCCGGTGAGCAGGATGATGTAGGTGTAGTGGTCGGCCATCTCGTCGAACTGGCGCACGCGGCCGGTCAGCTCCAGGCCGTCGATTTCCGGCATCAGCCAATCGGCCAGCAGCACATTGGTCGGGCGCTGTTCGAGTAGCATGAGCGCCTCGACGGCGCTGCTGGCGAAACGCACGTCGAGGTAGCCGGCCTGGCTCAAGGCGCGGCCGATCATAGCGCTGGAGAACTTGGCGTCGTCCACCACCAGGATGCTGAGATGGGGGTTGGGCATTGGCAGACTCGAAGGAAGTGGTGAAGGTGCCGGTACATGGCCGGGCAGTGATTGTCTCTGCAGTTATATAATGACCCGGCATTTTAACCGTCAAGCTTGGCGCATCCTGTCCGTGATGTGGATCGCGCCGTCTATCTGGAGAAATCCCATGCCCTCGTTCGACGTGGTGTCCGAACTGGACAAACATGAAGTCACCAACGCCGTCGATAACGCGATGAAAGAGCTGGAGCGTCGCTACGATCTACGCGGCAAAGGCACTTTCGAGTTCAAGGAACTGACCATCAACCTGACCGCTGATGCGGATTTCCAGCTGGAGCAGATGGTAGAGATTCTCAAGCTCAGCCTGGTTAAGCGCAAGATCGATGTGCAATGCCTGGAATTGAAAGAGGCCTACCCTTCGGGCAAAAGCGTGAAGCAGGAAGCCGTGCTGCGTGAAGGTATCGATAAAGAGCTGGCGAAGAAGATCGTCGCGCATATCAAAGACAGCAAACTCAAGGTGCAGGCCGCTATCCAGGGCGAGCAGGTACGCATCACCGGCAAGAAGCGTGACGACCTGCAGGAGGCCATCGCCGCCCTGCGCGCCAAAGACTTCGGCATGCCGCTGCAGTACAACAACTTCCGCGATTAACTCGCAGTCAACGGAACCTCCGCGCCGCAGTGGCGTCGCAGAGGTTCCGCTAAGTTTTTTACCGCCATGGCTTGCCATGGCGGTTTCATTTCAAGTCGCTGTAAGGAGCGCTCCTATGGATATGAATGTCGAGCAATTGGTGAAAATGTCGGAGACCTGGTTACCGGTGGTGCTGGAGTACGGCGGCAAGCTGACTCTGGCCTTGCTTACCTTGCTGATTGGTTGGTGGCTGATCAACAAGCTGACCCATAAGGTCGCAGGCCTGCTGGAGCTGCGCAATGTCGACCGCGCCTTGCACGCTTTTATTGGCAGCCTGGCCAACATCGTCCTCAAGGTGCTGCTGCTGGTCAGTGTGGCCTCGATGGTGGGGGTGGAAACCACGTCCTTTATTGCCGCTATCGGTGCCGCCGGTCTGGCTATTGGCCTGGCGCTGCAAGGCAGCCTGGCGAATTTTGCTGGCGGGGTGCTGATTCTGCTGTTCCGCCCGTTCCGTGCCGGTGACTGGATCGAGGCGCAGGGTGTCAGCGGCAGTGTGGATAGCATCCATATCTTCCACACCACCCTGAAAACCGCCGACAACAAGGTGGTGATCGTGCCCAACGGCAGCCTCTCCAACGGCAATATCACCAACTACTCGCGTGAGGAAAAGCGTCGCGTCGATATCAATTTGGGGATCGATTACAGCAGCGATATCAAGTTGGCTCGCGCGGTGCTGTTGGAGGTTGCTGCCGACGCGCGGGTGCTCCAGGACACGCCGCCGGTGGTGTTCGTCACTGCGCTGGGCGACAGTGCGATCAGCCTGTCGTTGCGGGTTTGGGTGGCGACGGGGGATTACTGGCCGGTGACGTTCGACTTTATCGAGCAGGCCAAAGAGCGCCTGACGGCCGCGGGGATCAATATCCCTTTCCCGCATAGGGTGGTGCATCTGCTGCAGAGCAACTGAGTCTGCGCAGAGTAAAAGGCCGGCATTTGCCGGCCTTTTTTATGGTGCGCCAGGCATGGCGCGTAGCGCCGTGACTGGCGCTGTCTGGCTCACTGTGGTGGTGAGCTGGATGACTTGGAGGTGGAAGTCCTCTACACACCCGGCAAGGGGAAGTGTTAGCTGAAGGCAAGGGTGTCGCGGGCGACTGCGAATCTGAAGGAAGCCGAAGGCAAACTGCTGGCCTGACGAACAGGAAGCGGATTAGGCGGCGTAGCAGGGTGAGGTAGCCATAATTGCCAAAGCCCGATACTTGCACGGAACGCTACGACGTATATCCGACAGGCATAAGCAGGAAGGTCGCGCGAATTACCCTGGGAGATCTGTTCGCCTGCCATGTGCTACCGGCATCGTGAGGTGACGGGATGGGCGAGCAGAAGTCAGCCGAGGCCGTAGTAGTTGCTCGGAACCGGAGCAATGAAGGGCTGAACCTGCCATGAGCGGATAGTCAGGTGTGCTCTCTGAGCGGGTCGCAGGCACAAGCTCCCTTATACGGAGGCCTGGACAATCAGGAGGTAGGGGCCGGAAGTCCCGAGAGCCTGTCCGGGTGCTTAGACTACGCGGGCGACACATCGAACGAAACCAAGCTCGCTGATGCAGTTTGTCAGTAGGCAGGAACCGCCGTATACGGAACCGTACGTACGGTGGTGTGGGAGGACGGCGGGGGTGACCCCGCCTCCTACCCGATGTTGATCCGGGAGGGTTGTTTACTCGATAGAGTGGCGTGGGCAAGCCCCGCCACGCGCTCTGTATCGGCGGGCTGAAGCCCCCCGCCAGTCTGTGCCAGGCCGGGCGGCCAAGCAGGATTCCGGGCGCCGGGAGTCGCGGGGCGACTCCTTGTTGGGCATCGCTGCGCTTAGCTCCAACCGACGAGACTGTCTCTTGCCAACGTGCTGCCCTTAACTAGGCAAGAGACCGTCTTTCTATGGTTGGTTCGCGGTGGGCTGTTCGCTGCTGGACGTTGGCGTCGAGCCATTTTCCTGCGGACCTTCGCGGCGCCACTGCCAGGCGATGAGGATCAGCGTCGGCACGCCGAGTAACGCGGTAATCAGGAAAAAGTCGCTATAGCCGAACTTCTCCACCATCACCCCGGAGTAGCCACCGATCAGCCGCGGCAGTAACAGCATGATCGAGCTGAGCAGCGCGTATTGGGTGGCGGAAAACTTCAGGTTGGTCAGGCTCGACAGGTAGGCGACGAAGGCCGCGGTGGCCAACCCGGCGCTGAAGTTGTCGCAAGAGATGGTCAGCACCAGCATCTGCAGGTGCGGGCCCATGTCGGCGAGCAGCAGGAACAGCAGGTTGGTCGCCGCCGACGCGGCGCCGCCGATGAGCAGAATCGGGAAAATCCCGAAGCGCACGATTAGCAAACCACCAAGGCCCGCACCGAGCAGGGTCATGATCAGGCCGAACAGCTTGCTGACGCTGGCGATCTGCTCCTTGGTGAAACCTTGGTCAATGTAGAACACGTTGGCCATCACGCCCAGCACCGTATCCGACAGGCGATATGTGGCGATCAGGCCGAGCAGCAGCAGGGCTTGCCAGCGGTAGCGCAGGATAAAGTCGTTGATGGGTGTCAGCACTGGGGCCAAGCCCCGGCGGCCCATGGACGACAGGCACAGCGAAGTGAGGATGATGTAGAGCAGGGCGCGCAGAAAGGCCCGGTCGTGCAGTAGCAGGTCAAGGAAACTGCCGCCGTGGAACAGCACGCTCTCGAAGTCCGTCCGGTACAGCTGAGTGAACATCGCCGGCACCGAGACCAGCAGCACAATCAACACCAGTACCGAGACCATCTGATGAGTAAAACCATAGCGGGCGGCTGACAGTTGGGTGCGTAGCGGCACCGCTGGTTCGCTCATCCACAGGCTGGTGAGCAGCCCCGGTAACATCAACAGCGCGAACAGCAGGTAAGTGCCGGCCCAGGCCGAGTGCTTGTACAGCTCCTTGGTGGAGCCGAACCATTCGGCGAAATACAGCGCACCGGCGGTCGCCAACAGTGCGGCGACCCGGTAGCCGGCCATGTAACTGGCGGCCAGCGCGGCCTGGCGGCTGTCTTCGGCGATTTCCAGGCGGTAGGCATCGACGGCAATGTCTTGGGTGGCCGAGGCAAAGGCTACCAACACGGCCAAGGCGATCAGCCAGGACAGGTTTTGCTGTGGATCGCACAGCGCCATGCCGGCCAGCCCGATGGCGACCAGCAGTTGGGCTAGCACCAGCCAGGAACGGCGCCGCCCCAGCTTGCCCAGCAGCGGAAGGCGCCATTGGTCGAGAAGTGGAGACCAGACCCATTTGAAGGCATACGCGAGGCCGATCAAGCTAGCGAAACCGATGGTTTCACGCGCCACTCCGGCCTCGCGCAGCCAGACCGAGAGGGTGGAAAACACCAGCATGTAAGGTAAGCCTGCGGCAAACCCCAGCAGGAGCAGAGCCAAGCTGGCGGGGGTAGCGTAGGCGGCGAGGGCGGCGCGCCAGGTTTTACGGGGCATTGGGCTGTGATCTGCCTGGGGAGTACGGAACTTGGATTACAAGGTTGGTTTACAAAAACAGGATTACAAAAACAGGAATACAAAAACAGCGCGCACTCTAACCGCTGTGCTCCGCTGGGCGCCAGCCATGCCGCTGCATATCCACCCGTTCGTTATGGATGCGCACGCCTTCGGCGCGTAAACGCGCACGCTGCTCCTCGCCGGAGGGGCTGCCTGAAATCAAGCTGAGCCGACCTCCGGCAGCCACTACGCGATGCCAGGGCAGCGTGCTGCCTTGCGGCAGTTGGCTGAGGGTGCGACCGACCCAGCGGGCTGCACGGCCAAGGCCCGCTAGCTCGGCCAACTGGCCATAGCTCACCACCTTGCCTTCTGGCACCTGCGCCAGGGTCAGATACAGCGCCGCCCGCCGTGCCTCGGCGCTTGCCGGTCGCCCGACGGCCCAGGCATGCTCTACCGCTTTGTCCTCACCCTCTGCCTGTCGATGGATCATGCTGCTACGCACCCTGCTTTCAAGTGTTCTGTTTTTAACTGCTCTGTTGGGCCCCATCACGTCAGCCTGGGCGGACAGCGTTTGGCTGAATAATGGCGATCGCCTGAGTGGTGAGATCTTACTGCTGGATGGCGGCAAGCTGGCGCTGAAAACCAAGTACGCCGGCCGTGTTCTGATCGATTGGAAGGATATCGACACCCTGCGCTCGGACAAACCCTTATTGCTGCGTCGAACTGGCCTCGACAGCGAGCATAGCAAGCGCCTGGAAGCCGCCGGCAAGGGCATGGTACGGGTGCTCAACTCGACCACCGAGACCGTACCGTTGGCCAGCATCACCCGCCTGGTGCCGCCGCGCCCGTTACTGCAAGACCGGGTCTGGGAAGGCAACCTGGATGCCAAGCTGGACATGCAGCGTAATGAAGACAGAACCGATGAGTGGCAACTCAAGGGCAACACCCGGGTCGAGCATGCCCGCTGGCGTCATGTGCTGACGGGTGAGTTGGAGCGTAAGAAGGAGAACGGCGAGCAAACCGACAACAATTGGCAGTATGAATATGACCTCGACCGTTTTTTCACCGACCACTGGTTCTGGCGTGCGGGCATCGAGCAGCAGCGGGATGAGTTCGATACTATCCAGCGCCAGCGCATTCTCGGCAGCGGCCCCGGCTATCGTTTCTGGGACAACGAACTGGGGCGCTTCGATCTGATCGGCAAGTTCAACCGGGCCACCTTCGAGTCTGCGGAAGGTGATCTGGTGTTCAATACCTACTCGCTAGAGTGGGATTACAAGCGTTTACTCTGGGGCACCCGGCTTGAGTTCTATAGCAACGCGGAGTTGCAGATCCCGCAGATCCGCGAGATCGACTATGACCTCGACAGTGAGTTCGGTTTGCGTTATCGCCTCAACAGTTGGGCGCGCCTGTCGTTGCTCTATGAGTTGAACCAGACCGGTGGCGTGGCGGCGGTGAGCAGCTCGGATCGCCGCTACCTGCTGGGCGTCGGGATCGGCTGGTAGGGTGCAGGCCGCTCTAGCATGAGGGGCGTTGGTCAATCCGGTTGAACTCGTAAGGCTACTGTCGGTCACTCCTTATTCTGACGTCAGGCCTATGGATAATGCCCGGCCTTTCGCGAACCGGAGCAGTCGCCATCCCTATGTTGTTTGAAAACACGCTGTCTAGAGCCCTGTTGTGCGTTGCCCTTGCTGTTGTTGCGGGGCCTTTGTTTGCCGATACGGTATGGTTGAAAAACGGTGATCGGCTGTCTGGCACAATCAAACTCTTCGATGGTGGCAAGTTGGTGTTGGAGACCGACTACGGCGGCACCATTGCGCTCGACTGGAAAAAGGTTGCCACCCTGCAAAGTGACCAGGAGTTGCTGGTCAAGCAGGATGAGGTGACCGGCGAGCGGGCTAAGTCGCTGCAAGCGGCCGAGGCCGGCAAAGTCACCTTGGTCAACGGCGAGGCGCCGAAGACCGTGGAGCTGGCCAGCATCGAGCAACTCATGAAGCCTAGGCCACTGGTCGAGGATTTCGTCTGGAAGGGCAACGTCGATCTCGGCCTGGATTACAAGCGGGCGGAGAAGGACACCGACGACTACGACGTCGACTTCAAGACCAAGGCGCGCCACGGCCGCTGGCGGCACAACGCCGAGGGTGGCTATAACCGTGAAAAGCAAAACAATGTGGTCACCACGGATAACTGGGACGCCGAATACGCCCTCGACCGTTTTCTCGACGAGCATTGGTTTTGGCAGGGCCGGCTGGGTTATCGACGCGACAAGATTGAAGATGTCTCGAGTCAGCGCACCATCGGTACCGGTCCCGGCTATCAATTCTGGGACGATGAGCTGGGCGCCTTCTCCCTGGCCTCGCTGGTCAACCGTAACGACTACGAGTACGCGGATGGCGGGAACAATGATTTCTACTCGCTGGGCCTGAAGTGGGATTACAACCGTTACCTGGTGGGTAGGAGCGTCGAGCTGTTCACCAACGGCGAGGTTGGCAAGCCGATTGGTAGTGATACGGACTACGAGTTGGATGCCGAGGCCGGGCTGCGCTACAAGGTGACGGACTGGGCCTCATTGAATGTGAAGGCGGAAAAGAATTTGGTCAGCGGTGCCGAGGCCGGCGAGCTGGACGAAACGCGCTATAGCGTTGGTTTCGGGGTCGGCTGGTAAGCGCTCTTGGTTAATTAGTTAAGCGTCGGACACCTGGGTAGGTACTCTGTAAATCCATCAGGAGAGCGCAGGGTAGGTTGGTGCTGAGCCGAAGGCGATGCCCAACAACCGGCCTGCAAGGCCGGGCTTGTGATCTCGAGACCGAACAAAGGGAGTCGCTAGGCGACTCCTTGTTGGGCATCACTCCGTTCAGCGCCAACCTACATCAGAGACGCAGACCACCGTCCAACTCCAGGATGCGACCGGTGTAGTAGTCGTTTTCCAGGATGTAGGCGACCGAGTGGGCGATCTCCGCCGGTTTGCCCATGCGCTTGAGCGGGATGCCGGATGTCATCTTCTCCAACGCTTCCGGCTTCATGCTGGCGACCATCTCGGTCTCGATAAAGCCCGGTGCGACGCCGGCGACACGGATGCCGTAGCGCGCCAGCTCCTTGGCCCAGACCACGGTGTCGGCGGCTACACCGGCCTTGGCGGCGGAGTAGTTGGCCTGGCCCATGTTGCCCGCGCGGGAGATCGAGGAGATGTTGATGATCGCGCCTTCGTTCCCCAGCTCGATCATCTTCGCCGCCACTTCGCGGGTGCAGAGGAATACGCCGGTCAGGTTGACGTCGATCACCGACTGCCACTGCGCCAGGCTCATCTTGGTCATTTCGCCGTCTTTGATCTTGATGGTCAGACCGTCGCGCAGGATGCCGGCGTTGTTGACCAGGCCATTGATGGCGCCGAAGTCTTCGGCGATCCGAGCGACGGTGTGGGTCACTTGCTCTTCATTGGCGACGTTGCACAGGTAAGCCCGGGCGTCACCACCGGCGTCCTTACAGGCGGCCACGGCTTCGTCGAGCTTTTCCTGATTGAGGTCGACCAATGCCAGCTTGGCGCCCTTAGCCGCCAGGTACTCGCCCATCGCGCGGCCCAGCCCCTGGCAACCGCCAGTGATGATGATGACTTTGTCTTTCAGTTGCATGCCAAATCCCCTCAAAGGTGTGTCGGTTGTTACCCCCGCTGGCGCTACGAATCGTTATGCTGAGCGCCTGTCCGTTTTCGACGAATTCTTTGCGAGGGGTCATAAGGTGAGCGTGAAAGCCGGCAAGCATGCCCGAGAATTGCTACTCAAGGAATACCGGGGAGTGCTCTCTACCCAGTCCAAAGCCATGCCTGGCTACCCTTTCGGATCGGTGGTGCCGTACTGTCTGGACGAGCAGGGCCAGCCGTTGATCCTGATCAGCCGCATCGCTCAGCACACCCACAATCTGCAACTCGAGCCCAAATGTTCGCTGTTGGTCGGCGAGCGTGGCGCGGAAGATGTGCAGGCCGTTGGCCGCCTGACCTTGCTGGCGCAAGCTCGCCAGTTGACCGATGACGTGGCTATCGCCGCGGCGGCTGAGCGCTATTACCGCTATTTCCCCAACTCGCAGGGCTACCACCAGGCGCATGACTTCGATTTCTGGGTCCTGGAGCCGGTGCGCGCTCGCTATATCGGCGGTTTCGGCGCCATCCACTGGATTAATAGCGTCACCTTGGCCAACCCTTTCGCCGGTGCGACGGAGCTGAGCATGGTCGAGCACATGAACAGTGATCATGCCAATGCCATCGCCCATTACGTCGAACTGGCTGGTTTGCCGCGTGAACCGGCGGCGCAACTGGCCGGGATCGACAGCGAAGGCTTTCACCTGCGCATCGGTCAGGCGCTGTATTGGCTGGCATTTCCCGAGGTTTGCGGTAATCCCGGTGCCGTGCGCCAGGCCTTGGTAGCACTGGCGCGAGCCGAAGTTTGGCCGACCGGCGGGGCGGTGCAGGCTTGAATTTGCCCTGTTACGCCATTACTTAACCAGTATTGGAAGTCCTTCTTCCGCCCAAGGATTGTTTTGATGCGCGCTTTTCTGTTCCTTCTTCTTCTGTTTCCGCTGATCGAACTGGCCGTGCTGATCAAAGTCGGCAGTGTCATCGGCGTGTTGCCGACCTTGCTGTTGATTATCGGTAGTGCCGTGCTTGGCAGTGTGCTGCTGCGGGTGGCTGGGGTCGCTACTGCCTGGCGCGCCCGTGAGCGTCTGGCGCGGGGCGAGTTGCCCGAGCAGGAAATGCTCGAAGGTCTGCTGATTGCGGTCGGTGGCGGTCTGCTCCTGTTGCCGGGGTTTATCAGCGACATCTTCGGCTTGCTCTGCCTGCTGCCGTTTACCCGTCGTCTGCTGGTGAATAAATTGCGCCAGCGTGCGGTCGATCAGGCCATGCGCCAACGGGCCTTTGCCGATGACCTGCAAGCGCGCTCCGGTCAGACTCGGCCGAACGTCATTGAAGGCGAGTTTGAGCACCGCGACTCCTAAAGATTTTTCGCGACCACCCTTGAAATGCCCTTGTCCGCCCTTATGTAGTTGTCACCGCAAGGTCCGCTGTCGGTTACGACAGTCAGTCTTCTGCGGTCCGCCCTGCGGGCCGCAACCGGCAACGCCGGATGTGTTAACCAGCTGGTGTATAAACCGGCGGCTTTAAACCACCTTACTTGGGAGAGATCGACAATGAAGCTTCGTCCTCTGCATGACCGCGTCGTTATCCGTCGCAGTGAAGAAGAATCGAAAACCGCTGGTGGCATCGTTCTGCCGGGTTCCGCTGCTGAAAAGCCGAACCGTGGCGAGATCCTCGCTGTGGGTACCGGCCGCGTGCTGGACAGCGGTGAAGTGCGTCCGCTGGCCGTGAAAGTGGGTGACAAGGTGGTATTCGGTCCTTACTCCGGCAGCAACACCATCAAGGTTGACGGCGAAGACCTGCTGGTAATGAGCGAGAACGAAATCCTGGCCGTTGTTGAAGACTGATTTCAGCGCATCGTCGCTACGAATTCCGTTCCACCGAAACGAATTGAGGAATAACGATCATGGCTGCTAAAGAAGTTAAATTCGGCGACTCCGCCCGTAAGAAGATGCTGGCTGGTGTTAACGTCCTGGCCGACGCAGTAAAAGCGACCCTCGGCCCGAAAGGCCGTAACGTGATCATCGAGAAGAGCTACGGCGCTCCGACCATCACCAAAGACGGCGTTTCCGTTGCCAAAGAAATCGAGCTGAAAGATCGCTTCGAGAACATGGGCGCGCAGCTGGTTAAAGACGTCGCCTCCCGTGCCAACGACGACGCTGGCGACGGCACCACCACTGCCACCGTGCTGGCGCAGTCGATCGTCAGCGAAGGCCTGAAAGCCGTCGCTGCCGGCATGAACCCGATGGACCTGAAGCGCGGCATCGACAAAGCGACCATCGCCATCGTTGCTCAGCTGAAAGCCCAGGCCAAGCCGTGCACCGACACCAAAGCCATCGCTCAGGTCGGCACCATCTCCGCCAACTCCGA
The DNA here is from genome assembly GCF_003596405.1 of Pseudomonas cavernicola. Classification (NCBI taxonomy): domain Bacteria; kingdom Pseudomonadati; phylum Pseudomonadota; class Gammaproteobacteria; order Pseudomonadales; family Pseudomonadaceae; genus Pseudomonas; species Pseudomonas cavernicola. The sequence goes on along the minus strand of NZ_QYUR01000002.1, from coordinate 16,793 downwards.
CACCTCCATCGGCGACATCATTGCCCAAGCCATGGAAAAAGTCGGTAAGGAAGGCGTGATCACCGTTGAAGAAGGCACGGGCCTGGAAAACGAACTGTCGGTCGTCGAAGGCATGCAGTTCGACCGTGGCTACCTGTCCCCGTACTTCATCAACAAGCCGGACACCATGGTCGCCGAGCTGGAAAGCCCGCTGATCCTGCTGGTCGACAAGAAGATCTCCAACATCCGCGAGATGCTGCCAGTTCTGGAAGCAGTGGCCAAAGCCGGCCGTCCGCTGTTGATCGTTGCCGAAGACGTCGAAGGCGAAGCCCTGGCGACTCTGGTTGTGAACAACATGCGTGGCATCGTTAAAGTCGCCGCTGTCAAAGCCCCAGGCTTTGGCGACCGTCGCAAGGCCATGCTGCAGGACATCGCCGTCCTGACTGGCGGTACCGTGATCTCCGAAGAAATCGGTCTGAGCCTGGAAGGCGCCACCCTGGAACACCTGGGCAATGCCAAGCGCGTGATCCTCAGCAAAGAAAACACTACCCTCATCGACGGTGCTGGCGCTCAAGCCGATATCGAAGCTCGCGTGCTGCAGATCCGCAAGCAGGTTGAAGACACTTCTTCCGACTACGACCGTGAAAAACTGCAAGAGCGTCTGGCCAAACTGGCTGGTGGTGTTGCCGTGATCAAGGTTGGCGCCGGTTCCGAAGTTGAAATGAAAGAGAAGAAAGCCCGCGTAGAAGACGCCCTGCACGCCACCCGCGCTGCCGTTGAAGAAGGCGTGGTGCCTGGCGGTGGTGTTGCCCTGGTGCGTGCTCTGCAAGCCATCGAAGGTCTGAAAGGCGAGAACCCCGATCAGAACGTCGGTATCGCTCTGCTGCGTCGCGCCGCTGAGGCGCCGCTGCGTCAGATCGTGGCTAACTCCGGTGACGAGCCGAGCGTGGTGATCGACAAGGTCAAGCAAGGCACTGGCAACTACGGCTACAACGCTGCGACCAGCGAGTACGGCGACATGATCGAAATGGGTATCCTCGACCCGGCTAAAGTGACTCGTTCTGCTCTGCAGGCCGCAGCCTCCATCGCCAGCTTGATGATCACCACCGAAGCGATGATCGCTGAGATCGTGGAAGACAAGCCTGCGGCTGGCGGTATGCCGGACATGGGCGGCATGGGTGGCATGGGCGGCATGATGTAAGCCGACCAGCCCTTATGGTCTGATCCAAGTGGTAGAAAAAGCCCCGCCTAGTGCGGGGCTTTTTTATGGGCGCGAATCGCGGCTGGGCTGGCGAACTCAGTGGGGGAAACTGGATTTATCGTGGGTTGGAGAACTGAGAGGGCTGGCTAAGTCGGCGGACAGCACTGCTGACCGCGCTGGGCCAAGGCGGGGTTGTGCACTCGTGCGGGGGAGTTTCGCCAGCGGCAGCCACGGCGAAACCAGGGCGGGCAAGGGTCGAGTCAACACGCGGGGACGCTACAAAGGTCATCCGCGTGCCGACTGAAAGGAAGGGTGTTGGAGCGTCCGATTCAGGCTGGCTGGCTGGGTTCACTCAAGGCTTGAACGGCGTGCTCTTGCCGAGCGGGGCGGTAGAGTACGGCGTAGTACGAGCCCAGGCAGATCAGCCAGCAGAACAGCGCAGTCCACAGGTTATGCGAGAAAAAGTGCGCGCCTTGCAGCATCCGGCCGATGGAGAACACGCTGCCCAGGGTCAGCGCGAAGACCAGCCCAGCTCGTGCCAGGCGCGGCCGGCGGTCACGCCAGACAAAGAACAACACGAACAGCGTGAAACCTGCCGCGGCGTGGCCGCCCGGCCAGCAGCAGCCTGGCTTATCGGTGGGCGGGCGCGGGCTGAGCAGTGAGCTGTAGGTTTCCTTTCCGCCAAACTGGCTAAGGCTCCATGGGCACTGCACGGCCGTCACGGCTTTCATCGGCGTAACGAAGCTGGTGGACAGCGCCATGGCCAGTACCACATAGCCGAGCTGTCGGCGCATAGGCTTGAGGCGCTCAAGGAACAGACTTGCCAGTAGAGCGAGGATCGACAGTACGGCGAACGCGATCACCGCCTGTTTGGCGCGGTCGTGCAGGACATCTTCGAGGAAGGCACTATGCCGCCCGATAAAGCCCGCGCCAGGCTCATAGGCCAGATTGGCGATGGCGAAGTCCAGGCCTGTGGGTTCTACGATTAGCAGCAGGGCCATGATGGCCAGTGGCAGGCCCAGGCAGAGCCAAAGATTCAGGGGTGGTGAGTCACTGCGAGCAGGAGTCGACGGCATGGTTGAGTCCAGACTGTGAGCGAAGAGGCCCGACGCCGTGTCGGGGCGGTGTGGGTATAGCGGGTTATGCTTTTCAGCGAGTAGCTGCAACCAGTCGATGCGAAGGACGCCGGCCAGTCACGCCGCTAACAGCAGCCACAGTTCGCGTAGCGCGGTGGTGCGCAGCGGCGACAGTCAGCGAAGTCAGAGCACGATGGGGCGGCAGTCTGCGGAGAGGCCTGTCGTCCCGACGTGAATCAAGTGTGAAAAAAGTGTCAAACCGGCTTGGTTCGAAGGGGCTTCGAGTTAAAGTCGGTCCATGCTGCGCGGGAAGTCAGCGCACAATGAGGAGCGCTGATGCGAATTTTGTTAGTCGAAGATAATCGCGACATTCTGGCCAACCTGGCCGACTACCTGGGCATGAAAGGTTATACCGTGGACTGTGCGCAGGATGGCTTGTCCGGTCTGCACCTGGCGGCGACCGAGCATTACGATCTGATTGTGCTCGATATCATGTTGCCCGGGATGGACGGTTACACCCTCTGCAAACGTCTGCGCGAGGAGGCGCGGCGCGATACTCCGGTGATTATGCTCACCGCGCGTGATCAGCTGGATGACCGTCTGCAGGGCTTTCGCTCCGGTGCCGACGATTACCTGCTGAAGCCCTTTGCCCTCTCCGAATTGGCGGCGCGCATCGAGGCGGTTTTGCGCCGCGCCCAAGGCGGCGGGCGGCGCAGCCTGCAGGTGGGGGATCTGACCTACGACCTCGATACGCTGCAGGTCAGCCGGGGTGGGCGGACGCTCAAACTCAACCCGATCGGTCTCAAACTGCTCGCCACGCTGATGCAGAAAAGTCCTCATGTGTTGCGCCGGGAGGTGTTAGAAGAGGCATTGTGGGGGGATGACTGCCCGGACAGCGACAGCCTGCGCAGCCACGTCCACCAACTGCGTCAGGTGATCGACAAACCCTTCGCCACACCGCTGCTGCAGACCGTGCATGGTGTGGGTTATCGCCTGGCGGAGGCGAACGATGGAGTTTAAGCAAAGCCTGTCACGACGGATCGTGATTGCCTTTGTGCTGATGACCTCGCTAGTGGCGGGCGCCTTTGCCTTGGGGATCGTCGAAACCGTGCATATCGTCGAAGAAAAGCTGCTCTCCAGCGAACTGGGTGGTGATCTGGATCGCTTACTGCAGATGGAGAGCATGGACGAATGGCGTTTGCGCCCAGAGCCGGAGCAGCTGTTCTACTTCTCGGGCGGCCGTGAAGAGTTCACCTTGCCGGAAGATCTCAAAGAGCTGGCGCCGGGCTTTCATGAGGTATTTCGCGATGAGTTGTCGTATCACGCGTTTGTGCGCGAGGTGGACGGCCGCCGCTATGTGTTGCTACAGGATCAGAGCGGGTTTGAGGAGCGTGAGCGGGTGCTCTTCGCCGTGGTGCTGATCGGCTTTCTGCTGAGCATTGGCTTGGCGATAGTGCTGGGCTGGCTGCTGGCGCGCAAGGTGATCGAACCGGTGGTACGCCTCTCCCGCCAGGTTCGTCATCGGGATCAGCTGTTGGCCATGGCGCCACCCTTGGAGCAGGATTATGCCGCCGATGAGGTCGGGCAGTTAGCCGCCGCCTTCGATGCCACGCTCGGTCTGCTGCGCCATGCGCTGACCCGCGAGCGCTTGTTTACCAGCGATGTCAGCCATGAGTTGCGTACGCCCTTGATGGTGCTGGCCAGTTCCTGCGAGTTGCTGCTGGTGAATACCGAATTGGATCCACGTGCCCGCGCACAAGTGCAGCGCATTGCACGGGCCTGCGAAGAAATGCGAGACCTGGTGCAAACCTTCTTCCTGCTCGCGCGTGCTCAGCATGAAGATGCCAGCACGGCACCTGCGCTCAGCTTGAACGCGGTGGCGGATGAGCTGGCGGAGCAGTGGCGTGTGCCGATCGAGAGCAAGGGGTTGCAGTTCGACTACCAGCCTGGCGAGATGTCGAATGGCCGCTTTAACGCGACCTTTTTGCGTGCGGTGATGGGGAATTTACTGCGCAATGCCCTGCATTACACCGACACCGGGCGGATCAGCCTGAGCCTGCGGAGCGACGGCTTTATCGTCGAAGACAGCGGCGTTGGCATTCCCGAGAGCGAGCGCGAAGCCATGTTCCAACCCTTTGTGCGCGGCGGTAGCCAGCGTGGTGATGGCTTAGGCCTGGGCTTATCGCTGGTGCAGCGAATCTGCGAAAGCCAAGGCTGGGTAGTCAGCCTCGCAGCGGTAGAGCCGCGCGGATGCCGGTTCCTGGTCAAGTTGGGCGCTGAACCGGTTTAGATTTCATCTACCTGTAACCTTGGTCTGAGTGCGAGTGTTGCGGGTGATTGATTGAGTTCCGCAACTTATTTTCTTTGCGTCAGTCGAAGGCCTGCGCCGCTAGTCGCGCGAAGCATTTGACGGAATTTTCACATGGCGTTGACCTGGTGTTGACGGCGAGTTGTTTATGGTCGGTCCATCATCCTCAGGAAATGGCCCCCATGAAGAGCCAGATTGATCTCGAGTTTTCCAGCAAGTACGACCAGGGACATGCTCAAGAGTATCTGCGCAAGCATCAGGACGGCGGCTGGCGCAAGTTATCGAACTGGCGTGATCAGAACTTGGCGCGCCGTGCTCTGACTCTGGCGAGTGAACCAGGTCTGGTGCTGGATCTGCCGTGTGGCGCAGGACGTTTCTGGCCGACGCTGGCGGAAAAGCCCAACCGCGTGATCATCGGCGCTGACAATTCGGCGGACATGCTGAAAATCGCCTGTGCGGCTCAACCAGCCGAAGTGGTCAAGCGGGTGCGGCCTTTGCAGACCTCGGCATTCGCCATTGATCTACCAGACAACTCGGTGGACAGCATTTTCTGTATGCGCTTGCTGCACCATGTGGGTGATGCCGAGCACCGCCTCACGCTGCTGCGCGAATGCAAACGGGTAACGCGCGATAGCTTGATCGTTTCGCTGTGGGTCGATGGCAACTACAAGGCCTGGAAGCGCAAACGTATGGAAAAACGGCGGCAGGCTGAGCGTGGCGAGGCAGGTTACCAAAATCGTTTCGTGATCCCGGCAGCGACCGTTGAGGCAGAGTTCCGCCAGGCGGGCTTCCAGGTTCAGGAGCATTTGGACTTCATACCGCTGTACGCCATGTGGCGGGTTTATGTATTGCGTAAAAGGTAATGGAGCATGACCGAAGCGCTGTATTCGACTCCGACATTTGCCCCACCGGAGCAGTTCGAACAGTGGTGGCAACAGCACGGCGAATGGGTTGAGGAGCCGAATCAGCGGCGTGGCGGCGAGAGTGGCGTACAGCGAGTCCACGGCGCGGACGGGAAATTGTTGTATGCCAAGCGCCAAGTAGGACATCTCTATCGCAGCCTGCGGCATCCTTTTGGACGGCCGACGGTGCTGCGTGAGCGTGACGCCCTGGAAGGTTTTCGCCGGCTCGGGGTACAGGTCCCCGAGGTGATGTATTGCGGTGCATTGCGCAGTGCGGATAAAAGCTGGCGCGGACTGCTGGTAACGGCGGCGTTGGACGGCTTTCAGGAGGTCGACAACTGGTACGCCAACGGTGGCCGTGAGCACTATGGCGAGCAACTGCATCAAAAATTGTTGCAGGCGTTGGGTGCCATGCTTGCGCGCTTGCACCTTGGCCATTGGCAGCATAGTTGCCTGTATGCCAAGCATATATTCGTGCGGGTCACGGGTGAGGGCGCCACGGCTCAGGTGGACGTGGCGCTACTGGATCTGGAGAAGGCTCGACGTCGCTTGAGCAAACAGCGTGCGGCTCGCCACGATTTGCGGCAGCTAAGGCGCCATTCGTCGTGGAATTCAGCGGATTGGCAACAACTGATCTACGGTTACCAGACAGCGTTTGGCAGCGCTATCAAGGGGTTGCAATCATGAAGCTAGAAATCGCACGAGGTTTGTTCCTCGTAGGAGCCTTAGGTGTGGCTTCCCTTGCCGTCGCGGCCTGGCATGAGCCTGGCCCGGAGGTGCTGAGTGCACAGAACGGACTCGGTCTTTGTCCTGTGCCGGCTAACGTCAAAGCCAAAGTGCAGCTGCGCCCGGATCAAGATCTGCTGTTGCTGATGTTTGGCCTGTCCCAAGGTGGGACGCGGTAGAACTGAGCTGTTCTTTCGCGCGGAAACAATTCGTGCTTAAACAAACAGCCCCGCATGTGCGGGGCTTTTGTTGGGCTCGATTAGTGGGTCGATACCGGTTTGGGTTGCTGTTCTACTGTTGCCGGCGCATCCGGCTTGGCCAGCAAGCTGTAGACGCAGGGCAGAACGAACAGGGTGAACAGGGTGCCGACCGACATACCGGTGGCGATCACCAGGCCAATATCGAAACGGCTAACCGCCCCCGCACCGCTGGCGAGGATCAGCGGCACCATGCCAAAGACCATTGCCGCGGTCGTCATCAGCACCGGTCGCAGGCGGATCGAGGCCGCTTCCTCCACCGCTGCGCGGGGTGACAGGCCCTTCTCGCGCCGCAACTGATTGGCGAACTCGACGATCAGAATCCCGTGCTTGGTGATCAAGCCGATCAAGGTCACCAGGCCCACCTGGGTGTAGATGTTCATGCTGGAGAAGCCGAGGAACAGCGGGATCAGTGCCCCGCAGATCGACAGCGGCACCGTCACCAGAATCACCAGTGGATCACGGAAGCTCTCGAACTGCGCGGCCAGTACCAGGAAGATCAGCGCCAACGCCAGGCCGAAGGTGACGTACAGCGCGCTGCCTTCCTGCACGTATTGCCGCGAAGCGCCGGCGTAATCGAAGGCAAAGCCACGCGGCGCTTCTTCTTCGGCGATCTGCCGGACGGTCTCGATGGCCTCACCCATGCTGACCATCGGGACGCCCTGGATGATCGCCGAGTTGAGCTGCTGGAACTGGTTCAACTGGGTGGGCCGCGCCTGGTCATGGACCTTGATCAGGGTCGACAGTGGCAGCATCTCGCCGCTGGCGTTCTTCACGTAGTAATTGCTTAGCCAGCCCGGGTTGTCGCGGTAGGCGCGCTCGACTTGGGCGATCACCTTGTAGCTGCGGCCGTCGATGGTGAAGCGGTTGATTTCGCCTTCGCCGAGCAGGGTGGCCAGGGTCAACCCCAGATCCTCCATGGATACGCCCATCTGTGCGGCTTTGGCGCGGTCGATGTCGACCACCACCTCGGGCTTGTCGAAGGCCAGGTCGACGTCGAGGAAGGCGAACTTGCCGGACGCCTCGGCGCGTTGCTTGATCTTCTCGGTCACCTGCAGCAGCGACTCGTAGTCGTTCGGCGTGTTGACCACGAACTGGAACGGCAGGCCCTCACCGGTACCGGGGAGTGACGGCAGGTTGAAGCCGAAGATCTGCAAGCCGGGGATCTCGCTGAGCTTGCCTTGCACCTCCTGGAGCAGCTCCATTTGCGTGCGTTCCCGTTCGCTCCAGGGCTTGAGCAGGAAGCCGCCGATCCCCGCCTGCACGCCGTTGAAACCGTTGATCTGGAAGGACGAGTAGTACTCCGGGAACTCCTTGAAGATCTTCACGAACTCGGCGGTATAGGCATTCAGGTAATTGAGGTTGGTCGGCTGCGGCGCCGTGGCCATCAAGAAGACAATGCCCTGGTCTTCGTCCGGTGCCAGCTCGCTCTTGGTGAAGTACAGGAGGGCGGGGATCAGGCACATGACGATCACCGCGAACACCACCACCACCGGGCGAGTGTTCAGGGTGCCGTGCAGCGCGCGCTGATAGCGCTGCTTGAGCCGCTCGAACAACACATCCAGCTTGTGCGCCAGGCCCGTGGGGTTTTCATCGTGGCGCAGCAACTTGGCGCACATCATCGGCGACAGGGTCAGCGCGACGATGCCGGAGATGATCACCGCGCCGGCCAGGGTCAGGGCGAACTCCTTGAACAAGGCACCGGTAAGACCTTCGAGGAAACCGATAGGGGCATATACCGCCGCCAGGGTGATGGTCATCGACACCACCGGCACGGCGATCTCGCGGGCGCCCTCGATGGCCGCATCGAAGGGGGTTTTACCTTCCTCGATATGCCGGTGGATGTTCTCCACCACCACGATGGCATCGTCCACCACCAGACCGATCGCCAACACCATGGCGAGCAGCGTCAGCAGGTTGATCGAGTAGCCCATCAGCTGCATGAAGAACATCACGCCGATCATCGACAAGGGAATGGTGATGACCGGGATCAACACCGAGCGGAACGCTCCGAGGAACAGGAAGACGACGACGATGACGATCAGTACCGCTTCGAACAGGGTTTTCACCACCTCGTCGATGGAGGCCTGGATAAACAGCGTGGCGTCGTAGGCGATGGAGACTTTCAGGTTCGGCGGCAGCTGCGCCTCCAGCTCCGGCAAGAGTTTGCGCACTTCCTTGATCACATCCAGCGGGTTGGCGCTGGGTGTGCCCTTGATGGCGATATAGACGGAGGGGATGCCGTCGAAGGAACTGATCGAGTCGTAGTTCTCGGCGCCCATCTCCACCCGCGCCACGTCGCCGATCAGCACCCGGCTATCGCCGACGGTTTTCACCGGAATAGCGGCAAAGGCTTCGGCGGACTTCAGGTCGGTGCTGGCATTGATGCTGGTGACCACGTACTGCCCCTTCATCTCGCCAGCGGCGGAGAGGAAGTTGTTTTTGCGCACCGCGTCGTTGACGTCACTGGCGGTGATGCCATAGGCCGCGAGCTTCACCGGGTCCAGCCAGAGACGCATGGCGAAGACTTGGTTGCCGAGAATTTCCGCCTCGGCCATCCCCGGCAGCGTCGCCAACTTGGGCTGGATCACCCGTGACAGGTAGTCGGTGATCTGCGGGTTGCTCAGCTCATCGCTGTAGAAACTGATGTACATCAGCGCCGAGGCGTCGGCCGCTTCCTTGCTCAGCACCGGGTCTTCGGCGTCCTGCGGCAGCTGATTCTTTACCTCATTGGCCTTGGCCAGGAGTTCGGTGAATAGGCGGTCGCTGTCGGAGCCGATCCGCGCGTAGATCGAGACCACCGAGACATTCTGCCGGCTCAGCGAGGTCATGTAGTCGATGCCTTCGGCACTCGCCAGGCTTTGTTGCAGCGGCTGGGTGATGTAGCCCTGGATGGTCTCGGCGTTGGCCCCGGGATAAGCGGTGGTCACCGTGATCAGGGCGTTCTCCATCTGCGGGTATTGGCGGATGGTCAATTTGCTGAAGGCCTGAAAACCGAGCAGGATAATCAGCAGGCTGACCACGGTAGCCAGCACCGGGCGACGGATAAACGGATCGGTAAAAGCCATGAGGTGTTTCCTTGGCGCCAGCGGCGGCTCAGTTGCTACTGGGCTGACTGTTCGAAGTCGCGGGTTGGGTCTGGTCGGCGGCGATGCTCACGTGTGAACCGTTATCCAGTTTGAGCTGGCCGGCGGTTACCACCTGTTCGCCGCGCGAGAGCCCCTTGAGGATCACTACCAGGCCATCACGGCGTTCGCCGGTTTCCACGAAGCGCCGCTCGACCACCAGCGGGGTTTGATCCTTGGCGTCTTTCTGCAACTGGCCGTCCTCCGCTTTCTGCTCACCAATCACGTACACCGAGTTGCCATAGAGGGTGTAGGTGAGGGCGGTTTCCGGCACTACCACTCGTACTTTTTCGCCCGGCAGCAGCACCTCCAGGTTGGCGAACATCCCCGGCAGCAGCTTGCCGTCCGGGTTGTTCAACATGGCACGTACTTGCACATTGCGCGTGGTGTCTTCCACCTTCGGGTTGATCGCGCCGATGTCACCTTCGAAAACTTCACCTGGATAGGCGGCGACACTGAAGCGCACCCGCTGGCCAACGCTCAGCTGTGGTACGGACTGTTCGGGCAGAAAGAAGTCGACGAACAAGGTGCTGACGTCTTGCAGGGTGGCGATCATGGTGCCGCTGGAGACGAAGTCACCGACATCGACCTGACGGATGCCGATAGTGCCGGCAAACGGCGCAAGGATGCGCTTCTTCGCCAGAATGGCCTTCAATTGCGCGACTCGGGTGATGGCCTTTTGCAGCTCGGCGGAGAGGCGATCGAACTCGCTTTTTGAGAGCGCCTGGCGGCTGAGCAGGCTACGCGCACGCTCGAACTCGACCCGCGCCAAGCCCAGCTCTGCCTCGGAGGTGGCCAGGGTTGCCTGCTCGACATCGCTGTCCAGTTGCACGATGGGCTGATGCAGGGTGACTTTTTCGCCGGAGAGAAACAGCACATCTTTCACCGTGCCGCTGGCTTCCACGGTCAGATCCACGCCTTGGAACGCCTTGAGCGTACCGATGGCCGGCAGTCGGCTCTGCCACGGTATTTCCACGGCCTGGGCGGCGGATACGCTGATCGGCGGAGGCGGGACGGAAAAAGCCTTGCCCATCTGAATGAACGAATTGAACTTGAAAGCGGCGAGGGCGAGCACCACGAGGGCGACACCGCCCAGCATGATCAGCATGCGGCGGAGCAACATATTCCGGTTCCTTGGCAGGACATATGGGGGCCTGGGAATAGGCAAGGTCAGTACCTTAGTCCCACTGCTCCGGGCAAGTCAAAACCGGGCGTTTGCAAAAGGTTGCGGCGCGGCATGTAAGCCACTAAATGTCGCGCAAGTTACGAACGTAACCCGCAGATGCCGGCATTTTTAGGATGGCGTTGTGCCGCTATAGAGGTTTTGCAGCAAGCGGACAAAGGGGGCGGAGAAGGACGAGACAAGGCGGCACATCCGTGTGCCGGGCAGGGCTTAAGCGCTCAAGCGTTGGGTGACTTCGCTGAGCTGGCCGGAGAGGTCGTGCAGCTTGTGGCTGGCGGCCTCGGTGCGCTGCACATTTTCCTGGTTGGTGGTGGCGATGGCGGTGATTTCGGTGAGGTTGCGCGAGATGTCCTCGGCCACCGAGGTCTGCTCTTCGGCGGCGGTGGCGATTTGCCGGTTCATGTCGCGAATCGCCTCGACCGCGCTGGTGATGCGTTGCAGCATGACGCCGGCCTCGGTGACTTGCTCGACCCCTTCCTCGCTGCGACTCTGCCCGCTCTCAATGGCGCGCACGGCGTTGAGCGCGCCGGTCTGCACGGTGTCGATGATCTGGTGGATCTCGGCGGTGGACTGGGCGGTGCGCTGGGCCAGGGTGCGGACCTCATCGGCGACCACGGCGAAACCACGGCCGGTATCCCCGGCGCGGGCGGCCTCGATGGCGGCGTTAAGCGCCAACAGGTTGGTTTGTTCGGCAATCCCGCGAATCACTTCCAGCACTTTACCGATGCGCCCGCTATCGCCTTCCAGACGGCGAATCACCTCGGCGGTGTTGGCGATTTCGCCGCGCATGTGGGTGATGGTACTGATCGTCGCCTGCATTACCTTATCGCCCTGCTGGGCGGAGTGGTCGGCATCGTCGGCGGCGCGTGCGGCTTCAGCGGCATGGCGGGCGACTTCCTGGGCGGTCGCGGACATCTCGTGCATCGCCGTGGCGACCTGATCGGTGCGTGAGAACTGCTCGCCGGTGCCTTGCGCCATCAGGCTGGCGATGGCCTGCAGCTCACCGCTGGCGCTGTCCAGGTCGGTGGTGCTGCGTTGCAGACGGGCGAAGGTGTCGGCGAGGAAGTCGCGCAAGGTGTTCGCGGCGACAGCCAGCTTGCCGAGTTCGTCGCGGCGGCTGGTATCGACACGCTGGCCAAAATTGCCTTGGCTGAGTTGGGCGATATGTTCGATCAGGCTTTGGATTGGCGCGATCAGGTTGCGATTGACCAGCCACAGGCTGAACAGCGCAATCAGCACGCTGGAGCCGAGCAGTACCAGAGTGCCGTAGAGGACGGTGCGGTCGGCGCTGGCGCTGATGGCCTGGGCTTTCTGGCCTGGTGAGCACGCGGGTGGTGTGGCTATAAAACGGCTGCGGGAGTCTGTTCTTGAGGCGTTCTGGAGAAGCTAGCGAGCCGTTCATCGGCAACGGCTCGGCAGCAGTGGTTGATCGCTGGGTTTCGCTGCGCTACCCAGCCTACGGTCGAGAACCGGCCGCGAGCGCCATCAAGCCAAGCGCAGGTGATTGTCCCAGAGCCCGGCGGGCAATTCGAGCGGCTGCGCGACGATGTGTTCGCCGCGGCAGTCGTACAGCCGGCAACGGCCCTGGCCGGAACTGACGACAAAGCCATCGGCCACCGCACCGACACCGGCACAGTCCGGCAGCGGAACGTCGAGACGCAACTGGGCGCTGTCCAGATCCCAGACCAGGAAGCGATTGCCCCGCGGCGCAGTCAGTGCCAGCAGACGCAGCTCGTTATGAATGGCCAGGCTGGCGGTGTACTGGTTCATCACCTGGCGTTGCGCGTCCGCAATCGGGAAGGGTTGGAACGCCTGGCCCGGGCGCTTGATCGCGAGCATGGGGGCGGAATCGCCAGGGTCACCTTCGTATTGCTGGCCGGAGACGATAGTGCCGTCGCTGGCCACCGCCAGATGGCGCACGCTGTTCATCCGCTCGGGCAGTTGCTCCTTGCTCAGCAGTGTGCCGTCACGTTTGAGCAGTACCAGGCTGGGCTCCATGGCGTCCAGGTTCATTGCCGCGCGGCTGTCCGCCTCGGAGCGGATGCCGCCATTGGCGACGACGATGGTTTCGCCGTCGGGCATCCACAGCAACTGGTGCGGGCCGACGCCATGGCTCGACAGTTCGCTGCTACGCAGCAGCTGCTGACCGTCCAGGCGATAGACGCCGAGTACGCCACGACCGGGTTCGGCGGTGTCGTTTTCGGTGGTGTAGAACCATTCCCCGCTCTTGTGGAAGATGCCGTGCCCGTAGAAATGCCGTTGTGCCGGCGAGTTCAGGGTTTGCAGCAGGCGCCCGTCGCGTAGGTCGAGCAGATAACTCTCGGTGCTCGGCCGGCGGCCGACGAACACCGCGAGTGGCAGGCTGGGGTGCGGCACCACATCGTGACAGCGTTCGTTGACCGCGGTGGCAAACACTTTGCTCCCGTCCAGGCGGTAGCCGACGGCATAGTGTTTGCCGTCGGCATCATCCCGCGCGGAGAGCAGCAGTGGCTGCGCAGCATGCTGGATGAGGGTCCAGCCGCCGAAGGCGGAAGCGGCGAGCAGGGCGCCGCCGAGGCCGAGAAAAGCACGGCGTTGCATGGCTGACTCCTCCGGCTCAGTCGCCGTCGTTGGCGTTAAAGCCCAGCTGGATGCCGAGGGTTTTCGCCAGTTCGCCGCTGTGCAAGCGGTGCAGTTTATCCAGGCTGTCGTACAGCGCATTCAACTGGTTGCGCCCGGCCTCGTCAGCGAGCAGCACACTCAGCGGTTGTTGCAGGGCTGCGAGGCGCTGACGGGTATCGGCATAAGCCGCGTCGATGCGCTTGCCCAGGTCGGCCTGTTCCGGGCTGAGCAGGGCGCGGATGCCATCCTGCGTGGCCCCCTGCCAGATGCGCTCGGCGCTGGCCAGCGTGGCGTCGATGTTGTTCAGGCTGGAGTTGCTGCGCCAGGCTTCCGCTTGATACGGCTGCGGCAGGCTTTTGCTCTGCCGACCCATCGGAGTGCCGAGTTTCTTCTTCAGGCTGTCGATGCCGGTGACTTGGGTGCGCAGCACGTCGGCGATGGCCTCCGTCCCTTCGGCATAGCGGGCGTTGGGGAAGCTTTTCAACTGTGCGCCGATGCCGTCCTGGCTTTGCCATTGGCTCAACACGTTGGTCGAGAGCGTTTGCTGATGGTCGCCGATGGCCACCAGCAACGGGCAGTAGCGACTCTTCTGGCTGGCGTCGTTGAGGTCGAGCGCCGGATCGAACAAGACATATTCATAAGCGGTCAGGCCTTGGACCACCACGCTGGATTTATCCAAGTCAGCCGGCGTCAGCTGCGGCTTGCTTTTCACGAGCGTCTCCACTTGGCGCGCTACCAGATTCTTCTTGTCCGGCCAGAACTGGATTTGCCAGGCCCGATTGCCTTCGGTCAGCGGGCCGATCAGCAGCGGTTGCAGCCCGGCCCAGGCACTTTGCGCGGTTAAGAAGGCTTGGCGCGCTGTGGGTAGATCCTGACTTCCTGCGCAAAAGGCTTTCGCACTGACCGCGAGCTGGCGGTCGGCCTCCACCCAAGCGCTGTACGCCGGCACCAGCACGCCATCGGCGAGGGCCGCGCTGGTCTTGCTCTGCGGGTCGGATGGGGCACAGGCACTCAGGGCCAAGCCGCTGAGGACGGCGGCGAAGATGGCGGTAAGTCGGTGGGTGCGCAGCATGCTCGGCTCCTTACAGGGAGTTCAGGAAGGCCAAGAGCGCGGTGCGCTGCTCGGCATCGAAGGTCAGGACGTGTTGCTTGGCCGCTTCGGCCTCGCCGCCGTGCCAGAGGATAGCCTCCAACAGGTTGCGGGCGCGGCCGTCATGCAGAAACTGGGTATGGCTGTTGACCGACTCGGTCAGGCCGATGCCCCACAGCGGCGGGGTACGCCATTCGCTACCGCTGGCTTGAAACTCCGGGCGATTGTCAGCCAGACCGGCGCCCATGTCATGTAGCAGCAGGTCGCTGTAGGGGCGAATCGACTGGCTGGCCAACTCGGGTTCGGCGGCGTCCGCCGCGGTGGTGAACTGCGGGGTATGGCATTGCTGGCAGCCGGCCTGGTGAAACAGCCCCTTGCCGTCCAGCACCTGCGGGTCATCGACTTGACGGCGGGCCGGCACGCCGAGGTTGCGGCTGTAGAACAACACTTGGGCGAGGATATGGTCGCTGACTTCCGGCACGCCGCCGTTGGTTGCGGCCAGGCAGGTGGCCTGGGTTGGGCTGCAATCATCTTTCGGCTGCAGGCTGGTGGTCAGTCCCATATCGCCGGCGAAGGCATGGGCGTTCTGTTGGTTCAGCGTTGGCTGCCCGGCTTTCCAGCCGAAACGACCGAGTACGGTTTTCGCTTGGGCGTCGTCCCAGACGTAATTGGGCCGCCCGGAAATGCCTTGCGCCTTGGCGTTTTGCGCCGCGGCGTTGGCGAGGATGGCCGCTTCGGGAATCGCTTCGAGCAGGCCGAGGCCAATCATCGGCGGGGCGATGCGGGCGGAGAACTGGGTGTCCGGATGCAGCTCGCCATAGCCGAGTTGGCTTATCTGCAGGCGGGGTTGGCGCAGTTCCACGCTGCTGCCGTCGCTGAAGCGTACGGGGAAGCTCTGATAATCCACCCGCACCTTGCCTTCCGGGGCCACGCCGGGGTTGGCCATGTCCTGCAATTGGCCGCCGTAGACCGGCTCGGGCACTACACCGTGGCGCTGGAGGATTTGCGCCTGCTCGGCGCTGGCGGGAATCGACAGGCGTACCAGCATCGACACCGCATTGACGGCATCGGCGGTCGGCGGGTGGCCGCGGCCGTCCTTGATATGGCAGCCCTGGCAAGAGTTGGTGTTGAACAGCGGGCCGAGGCCATCGCGAGCAATAGTGGTCGACGGAGCGATGACCCACGGGTTGCGGAAGAAGCTGTTGCCGACGCTGAAGTCCAGCCGGCGCAGCGGCGAGAGATTCGCGGAGGGCTGGGAGAAGGCGTTGTGATCGCTTTTGCGCACGGTGGTGCTGCCGGCGGACAGGGCTTCGCCGGGTTCGGCTTGGCTGAAACGTGGTGCGTCATCGCACGAGGCCAGGCCAAGCGCCAGTAGCAGTAAGGGCAGGAGAGAAAACAGGCGGGGCATTGGCAACGATCCAGACCACGGAATCAGGCGCGCAAGCTTATCAGGCTAAGGGAATTCGAATAAGAGGGATTAGCGTTTACTGGGTGGGCGAAATGTCGCGCATTAAGTCCAGGCGAAAAAAAACGGATGCGGCCACAGCCACATCCGTTTCGGTCTTGCCGACTGTTAGAACTGGTGGTCGGCGGTGTCCGGGTTCAGGTCGCTGATGCCCAGTTTGCTCGCGGCCTGTTCGATCGCCGCGGTCTGTTTGACCAGGGCGCTGATGGCATCACGCACGATCTGCTGGCCGGCGCTGTTGTCGGCGGCGATCAGTTGATCGAAGTGCTGGCCGTTGTTGGCGCTGTCCACCAGGGCTTGCAGCTTGCCTTCGGTGGCGGTCAGATCGGCTTTCAGGGTGGCGTCGGTGGCCGGGTCGACTTTGGCCACCAGGGACGACAGGCTCGGGCCATTCAGGACGATGCCGTTGATGCGCTTGTATTCGCCCAGGTAAACGTTGCGGATACCCTTGCCGTTGTAGAAGTGCGAGTTGTGCGTGTTGTCGCTGAAGCAGTCATGTTCGTCTTCCGTGGAGTTGGCTTCCAGGGCGACTTTCATGCGCTCGCCAGCCAGTTCGCCGAGCGACAGGCTGCCCATGCCAAAGAGCATTTTACGCAGACCATTCTCGGCAGTATCGGCTACCAGCGTGGCGCGGTAGTTGTCGGCAACGCCGGCTTTCCACTGCTCGACCATGCCGTCCAGATCTTTGACCAGCAGGTCGGTGGCGGCTTTCAGGTAGGCGCTGCGGCGGTCGCAGTGGCCATTGGTGCAGTCTTTGCCGGTGGCGTAGTCGCTCGCAAGGCGTTCGCCAGCACCAGGGCCGGTGCCATGCAGGTCTTGGCCCCAGAGCAGGAATTCGATGGCGTGGTAGCCGGTGGCGACGTTGGCTTCGGAACCGCCC